>DEQO01000076.1 GCA_002360495.1 Flavobacteriales bacterium UBA3364 | reverse complement strand
GGTGCGGCGTGTGGAAGTGAATGGTGGAACGTATTGGCCAGGTTGCTCAAGGCAAAGGCTGATTGGGGTTCTCCGATCCATGACACCTCTCCACGATAGCGGTTAAGGAGCAAGAGCTCCGAACGACCGCCGGGGATGATCTGCGCCGATCGCAAGTGCGCCGGGGATCCTGCGGGGAGTGTCTGCGAATGCACCATCGCATAGTCCGTTCCCCGCCGGCTCCACTGACGCAACGCAGAACCGTTCACAGTGAACACCTCGGCGCGTGCATCACCATCCGCGTCCAGGACGAGCGTTGTGCGCGAGCCATCGCTTGCACCATCCGGAACGATCTGGGCACGTGTACCGAATGCTCCAGCGGTGTTCAAGAGCAAGGATACCTGACCGGTGTTCGCCGAGAAGAGGTCCCTGTCGCCATCCCCATCCGCATCCGCCAGGAAAAGGTCGACAATAGCGGTCTGCACAACGGGCAGGGTCTGCACGGTACCGCACGACGCGTTCACACAGGAGCGCCAGGATATGGTGTTGCCTGCGGCGACGAAAACGTCGGCGTTCGCGTCGCCGGTCACATCGCCCCAAGCCATCGCGGTGTAGTCGGCGCCGGAGAAAAGGACTTGCGCCGAAGAGGAGAACGATCCACTCCCGCTGTTGGCGAACCAGGCCAGGCGCTGAGGAGATCGTTGGATAAGGACCAGATCCCGATCGCCATCACCGTCCATGTCGCGCAGTTGCATCCGATGCACCGGCCCACCGACCGACGCGTTCACGGTCACCGGATCGAAGTAACCGGTGCCGTCGATGTTCTTGAACACCTGTACCTGCGACGGCTGATCGCTACTCACCACGATCACGTCCTGGTCCCCGTCCCCATCCAGGTCCGCAGCTTCGACATGGAGCACATCTACACCGGAACGGATGGTCAGACCAGGTGAAAAGTTGCCGGAACCGTCGTTCCGCGCCCACTTCAACTCACTCTCCACCCGTGTGCCGATGACCGCATCCGGAAAGCCGTCCGAGTCCACATCGGAGATCGCGACGACCGTGGTATCCACCAGGACATTGGTGGATATGGGGTGGGCTGAGCTGAATTGGGCGGAACAAGCGCCCGACCGAACGGATACCAACGGGACGACCAGCGCCATCATCAAGGTCGAACACCAGCGCGAACGGTCCATTGGTCAGTTTTGGGTGCAAAGGGATCCTGATACAAGACGCAGGGGCAGGGGGGGGTTGCCCACACACGGAACGCAGGTTGAAGCACTGGGGTATCGGTCGCCACTGCGCATCTTTGCGTCAACATGCCCAAGATACTCATCATCGACGACGAGAAAGCCATCCGCAATGCGCTGCGCGATATCCTCGAACACGAGAAGCATACCGTGGACGAGGCCGAGGACGGCGCGGCCGGTCTGGAAAAGGCCAAGAAGGGAGGCTACGACGTGATCCTGTGCGATATCAAGATGCCCAAGATGGACGGGCTGGAGTTCCTGCAGAAACTGATGGCGCACAACGATGAAGTGCCAGTGGTGATGATCAGCGGGCATGGCACGATCGACACGGCCGTTGAAGCGCTGAAGAAAGGTGCCTTCGACTTCATTGAGAAGCCGCCCAACATCAGCCGGATCCTGGTGAGCGTGCGCAACGCGCTGGACCGTGGCAAGCTGGTGCAGGAAACGAAAGTGCTGCGGACCAAGGTGGGCAAGGGCAAGGCCAATGGCGTGCAGATGATCGGCGACAGCAAGGCGCTCGGCTCGATCCGCGAGATGATCGAGAAGGTCGCCCCCAGCGATGCCCGGGTGCTGATCACCGGCGGGAACGGTGCGGGCAAGGAGGGGGTGGCGCGCCTGTTGCACGAAAAGAGCCATCGCGCGCAAGGTCCGTTCATCGAGGTGAATTGTGCGGCCATTCCCGGCGAGCTGATCGAGAGCGAGTTGTTCGGCCACATCAAGGGTTCCTTCACCAGCGCGATCAAGGACCGCAAGGGAAAATTCGAACTGGCCGATGGTGGCACCCTGTTCCTGGACGAGATCGGTGACATGAGCCTTGCCGCGCAGGCCAAAGTGCTGCGTGCTTTGCAGGAGAACCGCATCACACCGGTGGGAGGTGACAAGGACATCAAGGTGGATGTCCGTGTGGTGGCCGCCACCAACAAGGATGTGAAGAAAGAGATCGCCGAAGGCCGCTTCCGCGAGGATCTCTACCACCGATTAGGGGTGATCCCCATCCACGTGCCGAGCTTGAGCGAGCGCACCGAGGACATCCCCGTACTTGCCGACCACTTCATCGACCTGGTCTGCACCGAGCAGGGGATCGCACCGAAAAAGATCACCGAAAAGGCGGTGAAGGAATTGCAGAAACTCCCATGGACCGGGAATGTCCGCGAACTGCGGAACGTGATCGAGCGGCTCGTGATCCTCAGCGGCAAGGAGATCTCCGATGCCGATGTGAAGACCTTCGCAGTACCCAAGGCCTGATCGCCGGCATGGGCGGCAGAGCATCGCGCCAACTTCCTGATAATAAACCAGTTGGGCGGCCGACAACGGAGGCATTCCTCGACCCGGTCGATCATTCGCCGATGTGAACAGCCCATTGGTCGAAACCAACATACGTTCGGTGTCGGATGCAGCGTTGCCAAGGCAACCTTCGCAAAAGGCGTTCGTCCTAACCTATGGAACCTTCTTAGGAAGTAGGATAGGAAATGTCCGAAACCAACTAATCTGCAGCCCATGGAATCGCTGATGGACTTTCATGACTTCTTCTACTCGAAGATGGGTAATGCGTTCTATTACGCATTGATCTTCCTTGGCATCATCGCGATCGTGGCGCAATGGCGCTTGTACGAAAAAGCCGGCCAGCCCGGGATCTCCTCCATCATCCCGTTCTGGAACATCGTGTCCTTCGTGAAGATCGTAGGACGCCCTGCCAGCCACGCCTGGTTGTTCTTCATTCCCATCTGGGGCCAATTGTATTTCACCCCCAAGGTTTGGATCGAGGTTTGCCAAAGCTTCGGAAAGACCAGCATCCTTGACTACGTGCTGGTGATCGTCTTCAACGCGCTTTACATCCTCAACCTCGGCTTGAGCTACGAGACCACCTACCGCGGCCCGGTCTACAACAAGCAAGCCCCGCCTGCTCCGCGCCCCTTGGCCCATCGGCCGATGATGGCGTAGTGCCGATCTCCTTTTATTCCTCCGTGAAGGGCCCCGCCATCGGGGCCTTTTCCGTTAGGGTATCAGGCCTGATACGACTTTTTCCCCGCGATCAAAGGCTGGGTCAAAGGGCTTTGGATATTCCCCCTAATGGTCGGATCCAGGGCTTTTGCGCGCGGCTCTTTTGGAAAGCTTGGGATACCCCCACGTGCGTACATATCCGATCTGGATGCCTGCTTGCCCCAAGCCACCTTTCATTCGGCCGGTACTTTCCTGGCTGGTGCCGGGGTACAATGTATAGTCGCTTTGAATGGTATCCTTTGATGGCGTAAATTGAGCAAAGACGCCAAAGGAGATCAAGTTGAAATTGGAAACCCGATATCGCAGGTCGATGCCAACGCCGCCGTAGCCGATGACCTTCCTACCCGCATTGAATCGATCATAACGCTCTATGAGCGTGTAGGAAGGAGTGCCAACAAAAGCCACGCCACCCGTATATGTACCCTCGTCAGGAAGCAAATAGATAACTCCCAAGCCAGCACTAGCGTTCAGCGAGAATTTCTTCCGAACAAGCAGTCGGGATCCATAATAAACACCGAATCCTAATGAAAGATGTTTTTCCTTGATCTCTCTTTCCTCTTGGACGAAAGAACCACCCGGAAATAGAGCGTAATTCACCTCCCACTGGTATGAGAAGGGCACCGCATCCAATGAAGTTTCAATGCCATACCCACTCTGCGCGTTGCTCCAATGGAACCATGACAGCGAAATCCCGTAGGACGAAGGATGCCAACCCATCATCGAACGATCTGGACCGGTTAGATATTCGACCTTGATCTTTTCCTGCCAGAAGAACGACCCGCGCAGTATCAACTCATTGGGTGCGATCTCTTGTGCTATCGCCGTTCCGGAAAACCAAAAGCCGATCAGGAGGAGTGACAAATGCAGACATGAAGTGATCGCACGAATCAATCGCATGGATCAGGGTCGAAGGTCAATTCATGATAATGGCTCATGGACGTCGACGAACAATTCCCTTCGAATGCAAATTGCCATTTACCTTTCGGTTCTCCAGATTTGAACGTCCTTCTAGGATCCCCAAAATTTGGCAACACGCATGTTGCTACCACGGTCTTCCTCTTTTTGCATTTTGGGTTAAGATATTCCGTTTGATCGTCCTTGCACAATGCATCGTGACAGACGCCGTGATATGAACCCAACATCCGCATTTTTCTCGGCTTCCAATTAGACCCGTTCTTCTTCCACCCCCTAATCTTCGCTATTGCTCTGCTCCCGGCCTGCACGAACCACCACTGATTGCCTCTATATCGGAACATTAGTGTCCACGTAATCTTTCGTTGAACGATATCAAAAGTGATCCACCTTTCTCCTTTCCATAGTCGTTACAACAAACACATGGGGGTAATTCCGATGTGCAATAAGGAGTGAGCGTCTTTGTGACGACAATGCAAGTATCATTCGGATCAACGCTTGCCGGGTCAGCTATGTAATGCTCGTAAGTAGTGCAATCACAGAATGAGATCACATCACCATTCATATCGACCATGTTTATTCTACCGCCGACCATTACGGCTCCATCCTTATTCACCATGGCTTCCATCACTTCTTCCTCAAACACGCTTTCCGGCCCGAATTCGGGATCTCCACCTGCTGCGAGAAAAGCATATAGCGCGGTAGCCATGTGTGCTCGATACGAGACGAATCCTAGTCCTGATTCAAAGTCAACAAGCGGTTGCTCATCCACAAATCCGAGCTGTTCGGCTACGTCGTTGTAGCCGTCTTCATTTAACCACTGTGATTTGCTTCAAAATCTTCACAATGGGCATCCACCGCGTCAGTAAGACATTCATAAACTCGTTGAAAATGCGCCATATCCTGAAAGTAGAGCATTCCGCAATCGAGCTTGACGTCCTGCATACAACCCCCACCATCTGATTTCGGAGCCCCAAGTAGCGCAGGGTCATTTACATCACCTGTCAGTTGCGGATCTTTTTTGCAAGCCATCAGCGTTGACAATCACGCACCTAGTAACAGCACTGGAAGTGGAAGGCGGATCATGGTGCATTGATCTATTAGTAATCAATGTACTACCGCACAGGCGAATCGCAGCCAATGGCACATACCATTGTTGCAATGCCAGCCAACGGAACGGCGTTAGGAGCTACTGTAGCAGGGCTTCGGCCTTTTTCAATGCGCTGGACATACCGCTGGGCTCCTTTCCCCCAGCCGTCGCATAGTCCGGTTGCCCACCACCACCACCTTTGATCTCGGCGCTGATCTGCTTGATGATGTCCACGGCTTTCAAGCCCGTGGCACCGGTAAAACCGGCCCCAAGGGATACGGCCAGCAACGGCTTGCCATCGATCACCGAGCCGCTAACGAAGGCCAGGTCCGGATGCTGTTCGCGCAACTGGTAACCCAGGTCCTTAAGGCTCTGCGCATCAAGGTCGAGTTGTTCCACCAGGATCTGGAGGCCCTTGGTGTTCTTCGTCGCCTTGCCGGGAAGTGAAGCGGCATAGTTCTTCACCTTCTCCTTCGCCGCCTTTTCCACCTCCTTGGCCAAGGAGTTGTTCTGCTCCAGAAGCTTTTCCACGGCCTGCACCAGGTCGGCAGGGTTCTTCAGCAATGCATTGATCGCATCCAGCTTCGCCAGCTTGTCATTGATCATGCGCTCGGCTTCCACACTCGTGATGGCCTCGATCCGGCGGATGCCAGCGGCCAGCGCACCCTCGCTGATGATCCGGAACGGCCCGATGACGCCGGTGCGCGGCACATGCGTTCCGCCGCAGAGTTCTACGCTGGGGCCGAACTTCACCACGCGCACGTTGTCACCGTACTTCTCCCCGAAGAGCGCCATGGCGCCCATGGCCTTCGCTTCGGCGATGGGCATGTTGCGCATGTCCTCGAAGACGATGTCGTCGGTGATCATGGCGTTCACCTCGCGCTCGATGGTGGCGAGCTCCTCGGCCGTCACCTTGGCGAAGTGGCTGATGTCGAAGCGCAGGCGATCCGGTGCCACGAGCGATCCTTTCTGCTCCACGTGCGTGCCCAGGTGCTTGCGCAGGGCGTGATGCAACAGGTGCGTGGCGGTGTGGTTGCGTGCGGTGAGACCGCGGCGCTGGGTGCTCACCTGCGCGGTGAGCGGCTTCTCCACATCCTTCGGAAGCTCCTTCGTGAAGTGCACGATCAGCTGGTTCTCGCGCTTGGTGTCGATCACTTCGACCTGATCGGCGCCTTGGATGAGCCAGCCCTGGTCACCGACTTGGCCACCGCCCTCCGCATAGAACGGGGTGCGGTCGAGCACGAGCTGGAACTGGTCTCCGCCCTTGCCGCTCACCTTGCGGTAACGCAGGATGCGGGCCTCGGTGCTCAGCTCATCGTAGCCGATGAAGGCGGTCTCCCCCTTGCCCAGTTCGACCCAATCGCCGGTGGTGACCGCCGTGGCCGCGCGTGAGCGCTCCTTCTGCTTCTGCAGCTCAGCCTCGAAGCCTTTCATGTCGACGTCCATCTTCTGCTCGCGCGCCATGAGCTGCGTGAGGTCGATGGGGAATCCGAAGGTGTCGAAGAGCTCGAAGGCACGGTCGCCGGCGAGCGTGCCCTTCGATTCAGCCAGTGCCTGTTCGAGGCGCTTCGTGCCTTGCTCCAGCGTGCGCAGGAAGGCCTTCTCCTCCTCTTGCATCACGCTCTCCACCAGCTGCTGCTGTTTGCGCAGCTCGGGGAACTGGTCGCCCATCTGCTCTGCCAGGGTCTTCACCAGTTCGTGCATGAAGGGCTCGTTGAAGCCGAGGAAGCTGTAGCCGTAACGCACCGCACGGCGCAGGATGCGGCGGATCACATAGCCCGCGCCGGTGTTGCTGGGCAGCTGCCCGTCCGCGATGGCGAAGCTGATGGCGCGCAGGTGGTCGGCGATCACGCGCATGGCGATGTCGGCCTTCTCCTCCTTGCCGTACGTGGTGCCGCTCCGCTTCGCGATGGCCTGGATCAGCGGCTGGAACACATC
>DEQO01000031.1 GCA_002360495.1 Flavobacteriales bacterium UBA3364 | reverse complement strand
AGTTGCGTTCCGAGCTGGTCCGGCATTCCGCCCATGCCACAGGTCATGCTGATGTAGCCGGTATCAGGCGGCAAGGGATCGAAGTACACGAGCGGCACCTCGAACGTGGACCAATCAGCGACCTCCGTAGTCAGGAAGAGCGAGCCCCCACCAACAGAGATACGCTGGCCGATCTCCGCATCCCACCGGTAGAACACCACCGTGATGCTGGCGTTGGCCCCGCCTTGCGGCATGAAGCGATGACTGCCCTCCAGGCGTGTTGGCCGTTGGGAATAAGGGAATCCAGTGGGGTCATCCACCGCCCCGGCCGTGAAGATCAAGGAATTGGAGATCGTGCCTCCGTGACTTGTGACCACCTGGAGCCGGATGAACGAATCGCCCGCCGCGCCGGGCGTGCCTTGTACAGCAAGATCACCATTGAAACTCATGAAGTTCATGGTACGCCAGCCTAGCGGCTCGTTCATCCCCGTTTGCGTAGACCACTCCTCGAAACCCGGGTTGGGTAGCTGGGCGTTGACGGTGCTTGCGAGCAGCACTGCCGCTATGGGGAGGAAGGTACGGCACATGGTGTGGGGGTGTTGGTCCGACCGTGGACTTGGAAATGAAGGTAGGGCGATCACGCGGACCGGGCACGAGCAACATGAGGGAACCGCACTTCTTCATGGTACAACGGGCCGGCTTGGGGGGGGGCGATCCCGGGCAGCAAGGTGGTCCGGATCTTGCTAAGCGGTGTCCGCCATCGGACCAAAGCCCCGTTACTTTCGTCACCTCCCCATGCGCACGCTTCTTCTCCTGCTCTGGGTGGCCGTCCACGGTCCGTCGATCGCGCAGCACCTCACGTACCTCGACTGGCAGAAACAGTCGTTCGTGGACATGCGTCTAGTGCCGCGATATGGCAACCGCCCGAAGACCCCGGAAATGCTGGCCTCGGATTCGGCCTTCGTAGCACAAACCCTGGCGGCGATCCCGGACCGGCACAAGGCGGCAGACCATTTGGTGGACCTAGGCTTCCAACTGTTGCGGGAGGGCAACATGACGCATGCGATGTTCCGCTTCAACCAGGCCTACCTGCTGGAGCCGAAGAACCCGTCGATCTACCGGGGCTACGGGGCGTTCTTCATGGCTATGGACCGCACCGAAGAAGCCGGTCGGGTCTACGCCGATGGGCTGGAGATCGACAGCACCGACAGTCGGTTGATGATCGACCTTAGCGCAGCCTTCCTAGCGGAGGAGTACGCCATCAGGTCCACGTACACCGAGAAAGCGGATATGCTCCTGAACGGTGCCATCGGCCTGTTGAACCGGGCGCTCCACTACGCCCCGAAGAGTGCCGATGCGCACTTCAGGCTTTCTGCCGCCTACCTGCGGAAAGGAGATTGCGCCCAAGCGCGGAGATATTATGACGCGTGCAATGACCTTGGAGGAGCGCGGTTGACCGAAGAACTCGGACCTGTGTTGCAGGCGAAGTGCCCGAAGTGAGCCCGACAGCGGGACCGCCCGGGCTGAGCCCTTGGGCGGTCCGCCGTCCAGAACGTGGCTTGGATCCACTGGAATGGATCCTGAGCCCTTCGCTCATGGCAACGTTACGCGCATTCCAGAGCGAATTGTGCCCGGACCTGAACAAGGATCCGGCCCGCATGTACACGTCAGAATGCTTTGTGGTGGAACCTCCGGAGAGCGATCGCGTACCAAGGGCGCAAACGCCGAACACATGGCCCGTTCCTTACAAGCCCTGGACAGCCGTCTTTTCCTGCACAGCCTGCAATCACCCGATGCGGAGCCGGGCATGCTGAAGTACCGCGTGGCCGAACTGGAACACACGCTGGCGACGGCACAGGAAGAGATCGCGCTTCTGACGTGCGAACGCGACGAACTCGTGGCCGCCATCAAGAAATGGGCGAAGGCCGACCGCTTGGAACGCCAGGACCTGCTGTTGGAATCCACCACCCAGGATCTGCGCACCGAGCTGAAGGTCCTCCGGAACGAGAACAAGCGATTGAAGCGCGAGAACAGCGCCCTGCTCGGCCGGCAGAACGATGAACGGAACAACCGCCGGATGCGGGCCTGAAGAGGAAGTCCCCGTCAGGACGTGAACGGCACGGAGCTTGCCAGTATCTTGGCAGCGGTACCACCCTCCGTTCACATGTCACGAGCCCTCTCCCTACCCTTCCTTCTTCTTGGTTCCTCATTGTCCGCGCAGGACATGACCCTCGAACTGGTCCGCAATGGCGGGTTCGAGATGGTGGACAAGGACCCCAACACCTACGATCAACTGTCCAATGCCACGGGTTGGCGCGATGCTACGCTGGGGCTGGCCGACCTCTTCGCACCGACAGCCTCTCCGAAGACCGTAGGGGTCCCGCTCAACGACTACGGTGATATCAAACCGTTCGAGGGCTACTACTACGCCGGCTTCTGCGGCTGGAAGGCGGACATCCAGCGGAACTACGAGGCGTACGACCAGAATGACATCTTCAAACCCGCGTGGAACGCCTATTCGGAATACTTGAAAGGCGAATTGATCCAGCCCCTGCTGGAGGATTCCACCTATGAACTGGTATTCCACGTCGCCCTCGCCGGGAACAGCGACCGTAGCATCAAGGGTGTCGGTGCCTTCTTCACCCAGGAAGACCTGGGCTACCAGAACCGCAAATTCATGGAAGAGGACCCGCAGGTGTACACGGAGAATATCATCGAAGAGCGGAACAAGTGGACAGAGGTGCGCGGCACCTTCGTGGCCGATGGCAAGGAGCAATACATCATCCTCGGCGTGTTCCCGTATGTGGGATTGGGCTCGAAGAACATGATCGAGGGGCCTGACAACCGCTACGCCTATTATTACATCGACGGCATCTCGTTGAAGCGGGTGAAGGGGGAACCGAAGTAAGGCTCCTTCCCCAACGAAAAAGCCCCGTTCGCACGGGGCTTTCCAGTTCGTTGACCAACGATCACTTCGCGGCTTTCTTCGCGGCGCCTTTGCGCGCCGAAGCCTTTGTGGGTTCGCCTGCTGCCGCAGCTTTCTGCTTGGCGATCTTGAGTGTGGCCTTGCGCTTGGCGTTGAGGCGGGCGTTTGCGTCTTGGGGCATGGTCGGTTGGATTGTTCGGCCGCGAATGTAATAACACAAGACCAGCGCGTTCCAATAGCACGCGATAGACTTCCAAATGGACCACCGCATGATGCGCATTCTCCTCTTGATACCATGGTCCCTGGCGGTAATGGTGGTCCTGCTCACGGGGCATACCTACATCCTGCCGTATGCGTTGGTCTTGGGCCTTTTCCTTGTGATCCTCGGGCGCTTGCCGGGTTACAGCCACCACCCGGCACGACGGACCTACGACCTGCTTTTCGTCACCTACTTATGGGCGATCGTAGCCGTGCGCTGTCGCCCTTTCCGCTGGTCCGTACCTGTGGAATTGGCACTGAACATCGCGGAGCACATCGGCTTTGCATTGGTCATCGGCCTGCTGGCCTACCTAATATTCCTGCTCCTGTTCCGATGGCAGGCTCGTCATTCGCTCATCGCCGCGGTCATCAGCTTCAACGTGCTCGGCATAGGGAATGAGTTGTTCCAGGATATCGTGTTCGGAGGATCACTCCAACCCTTTGATATGGACGCTTGGAAGGATATCGGCATGAACGCCGCAGGATCCGTGCTCCTATACTTCATCATCAACCGCTCGAACGATCCGATCACCCCCGCACCAGCTTCCGGTACTTGATCCGGTGCGGCACGATATCACCGCCCAGGCGCTTCTTCCGGTTCTCTTCGTAGTCGGAGAAGCCACCCTCGAACCAGTACACCTGGCTGTCGCCCTCGAAGGCGAGGATGTGCGTGCAGACGCGGTCGAGGAACCAGCGGTCGTGGCTGATGATCACCGCGCAGCCGGAGTAGTCCTGGATGGCTTCCTCCAGCGCACGGAGCGTATTCACGTCGAGGTCGTTGGTCGGTTCGTCAAGGAGGAGCACGTTGCTGCTCTGCTTCACGGTCATGGCCAGGTGCAGGCGGTTGCGCTCGCCACCGGAGAGCACGCCCACCTTCTTGTTCTGGTCCGTGCCGCTGAAGTTGAAGCGTGAGAGGTAGGCGCGCGTGTTCATCACCACGTTGCCGAAGGTGATGTTCTCCAGCCCACCGCTGATCACCTCGTACACCGTCTTGTCGGCAATGAGGTCCTTGTGGCTCTGGTCCACGTATGCGATCTGCACCGTGTCACCGATCGTGATCGTTCCACTGTCGGGCTTCTCCACGCCCATGGCCATGCGGAAGAGCGTGGTCTTACCCGCACCGTTGGGTCCGATGATGCCCACGATGCCGGCAGGCGGCAGCGCAAAGCTGAGGTTGTCGATGAGCAGGCGGTCGCCGTAGCCTTTGCTCACGTTCTTGAACTCGATCACCTTGTCGCCGAGGCGCGGGCCGTTCGGGATGAAGATCTCCAGCTTGGCCTCCTTCTCCTTGACGCTCTCGCTCTGCATCTTCTCGTAGTTCTGCAGACGGGCCTTGCTCTTGGTGCGGCGGGCGCTGGCATTGCTGCGCACCCATTCCAGCTCCTGCTTCAGCACGCGCTGGCGCTTGCTCTCCTGCTTCTCTTCCTGTGCAAGACGAGCGGTCTTCTGCTCCAGCCAGCTGGTGTAGTTGCCTTTGTAGGGGATGCCCTCGCCCCGGTCGAGTTCGAGGATCCAGCCCGCCACGTTGTCGAGGAAGTAGCGGTCGTGGGTGATGGCGATGACGGTGCCTTTGTACTGCTGCAAGTGAAGCTCCAGCCACGCCACGCTCTCGGCGTCGAGGTGGT
>DEQO01000007.1 GCA_002360495.1 Flavobacteriales bacterium UBA3364 | reverse complement strand
CGTAATAGGTGGTCCCGCTCGTGAGTCCGCTCAAGGTGATCAAGGGCATCAAACCACCGAGCGGGGAATCATCGTTGCAGGCGAGTTCCGTGTAGGTGCCTGCACACGCCGTGGCCGAATAGACCGCCATCGCACCATCGGTCAGCGAACTACCCCCGACCGCGCTGCCGGTCAACGTGACCTGTCCCGAGGCCGGCGCGCTGAACGTGAACCACACGTCACCACCCGAATAGGAGCCGCACGAGGGGGCCGGGATCCCGGCCGTGCTCGTGGCACTTACGTTCGTCGCTGTCGTATTGGTACAACTCGTACCGACCGTAAGACCCGTAGCCGCACACGGATCATCGTTGGATGGGGGCGGGGTATCATAAGCGCAGATGTTGAATTGGCCGAACGCGTTGTTCCCGTTCTCCCAGAACCGTACGTAGTAGGTGGTGCCCGATGTCAGTCCCGTGAGCGCGATGTACGGCATGTTCCCACCCAGCGGGGAATTGTCGTTGCAGGAGATCTCGGTGAAGGTGCTGGAGCAGGTGGAACTGACCGAATACACGGCCATGGCCCCATCGGTCAATGAGCTACCGCCGACAGTGCTCGTGCTGATCGTGGTCCTTCCGCTGGCGGGCGCAACGAAACTGTACCAGACATCTCCTCCGGAGTAACCACCACAACCGGGGTTCGCGACACCCCCGGCCGTAGCACCATCATTGCTCCCTACGGTATTGGAGCAGCTGGCACCCACCGTCAACAGGGTCGAAGTACAGGGGTCGTCGTTCAGCGAGCATGTGATCCACAACGGGGCACAGGGGTTCGACCCCGCCGTACAGTTCGGGCGGTCGACCAGTACGCGCAACTGCCCGGTGAACGTTGCCGTCCATTGGATCGCCGAGCGGTTGTTGTTGCATCCATCGTCGTTGAACCCGACATTTCCCCCACCGGCGTTGTTGTAAAGCGTCAGGTACGTATTCCAGACCGCTGAGCAGAAGCTGAAGGTGTAGATGTTCCCGCTGGTCACGTTCACCAATGCATATTGGCCGCCCGCGATGCAGCCACCACTGATGCTCCCTGGGCAGGCCACGGTTACCGCCGCCCCGGACAAGGTGTTGTTGTCCGGGCATTGAGCGCGCGCGTTGTTCGCGTGCAGAAGAACAAGAACGGCGATGGAAAGGGTCCGGATCGCGTGCATGGTCTAGTCGGTCCCGCTTGTTGGTGCGGATCCCAGCGGAGCGGAGAGTTCCCGATACTCGTCCGGATGGACGGCTATCCAAGCGGCCTTGTAGGCATCGTAACGTTGGTTGTCGCGGACAGGGTCGCCCGTGTCGATGTATAGCGGCATATCGGCCATGCGTGGGGTGCGCGGGCCTTGCGTAGTGGTGTACTGGGGCGCGTCGATCTGCCTGAAGCTCAGGATGTCCAAATTGTAGCGACCGATCAAATGATCGAAACGGGCCCTGTCCATCGTTGATCGTGTCTTGATCCCGACCTCGCCTGTGCCACGGTCCACGGTGAATTCGCCGAGGTCATCCGATCCGGCGAGCACCATGAGCAATTGCTTCTCCTGCATGGTGGTGGTGAGGCCCGATACCACTGCCACATAATGGTGGATGTCCTGTGCCTCGACCCTCGCCGATGTTGCCAGGAACACCAACGGAACGAATGGGAAGGCCCATTGCACGAAGTGTTTTGGACGCATGGCACGAAACTATCCCCAGGGACTGGGGGCCGAAGCGCGATCAGGTGCCGTGTCTCAACAGCCGCCCGTGAAGAACGCGGACATTGGAATGTGCGGCAGGTGGGGCGGTACAAAACGGAAAGCCGCCTCTGGGGAGGCGGCTTTCCTTGATAGGGGAGGTACGTTCTATTGCTTCACGAAGCGCGTGCGGGCATACGGTGTGCCCTTCTCCGTATAGAGATGCACCACATAACTACCGGCTTCCATTTTCTCGATCGGCAGTTCGAAGCGCTGCACACCGTTCAGGGTCTGGTAGGTGCTTACCATGCGTCCACTTCCGTCAACGACACGCACGTGCAATGTTCCGTCATAGGCGGTACTGAGCACCACCTCGGCACGGGTGCGCGCTGGGTTGGGCACGACCATGATCGACACCTCGTCCGGTTCGAACAGAACGTCGACAACGTTGCTCAGTTTCTGCGAGCCGTCGTGGTCCACCAGCTGGATGCGGTAATAGTTCATCCCCTTGATCGGGTTTTCGTCCGCAAAGCGGTAGTTCGTCGGGATGGTCCGTTCGCCCATGGCGGCCACCGACCCGATGGCTGTGAAGTCCACCCCATCCGCGGAGCGCTCCACGACGAAGTGCGAATTGTTGTGTTCCGTACTGGTGGTCCAGGAGAGGTCCACCATCTTTTCCAAGGGCTGCGCCGTAAGCACGATCTCGTCGACGGGCAACACCTGGCAACCCACCACATCCGCTGGGGACAAGTTCCAGGCGACGCTGTGCGTTGCACCGGTCAAGTGGTGATCGTCCACGAACAGCAGATACACCTGCCCGGCAACGGCGTTGATACCCGGTACCCAGCCATCTACCGCGTCGTTCTGGACAGCCGCTGGTGCTGCCCAAGCAGCCGCACCGGAGAACGTGTTGCGGCCCATACCAGTGGCTGCTGTCGGGTTGGCACCACCGACGGTGGTCGTATTGAGGAAGGAGGCATGCGAGCAACGGATCGGTGGAGTGGATGGCACGCAAACGTTGCCCACGGCATCCGGTGCCATGATCAGGGGATAGGGACCCCAGATCGCAAAGTCGATATCGGAAGGAGTGTTCGGTGTAATGGTCAACCCTAGCGTACCGGCGTTCTGGGTGGAGAACGCGTACCAGGAACCCTGAAGTTCACCCTGGTTCAAACAGCCCCGGTTGGCCGCAGCAAGATCATCGCTGCAACCGTCCCCGAACGCGCTTCCGGTGAAGGGGATCGTGGAACAGATCGAGAAGGCCCCAGCGCAATCCTGTTGCGAGGTCTGGCTGGAGGTCGTAGTCACGCAAAGGCCGAAGGTGCCCGTATTGCCACCATATCCCCAGAACCGGATGAAGTAGGTCGCACCCGGTGTCAACGGGGAACACAAGCGATCGATCATCGGCATCAGGTTCTCGCCGTCGTCGTCATCACATTCCACGGACACCAAGGGTCCGGGGCATGCACCCGAATACAGCTCCATCGCACCGTCGGTCAAGGTCCCGGATTCCGAGCTGATGAATACACGACCGTTCGCGGGCGCTACGAACCGGTACCAGACGTCGCTCCCTGTGTAATTGCCGCAGGTGGGCGTGGGTGCTGTTGCCGCGGCCGTTCCAGAACTCGCTACGTTGGTTCCCGGGGTCATCGTGCAGGAGGTACCCACCGTCAACAATTGTGAGGAGCTCGGGCAGGGGTCGTCGTTCGGTGGCGGAGGATCGCAGGTGATCCTGGCCCGCCAGCCCGCCGGCGTTACGCTGAAGTCAGAGAAGAACTGGAAGGTCAAGCATCCGTTCGGAGCACTGGACGTGAAGGGACCGGGAGGCGTATTTCCACACCAGCCACCGAGGCCATTGCCATTGATCGTGTTGAACGGCGGGATGCCCAGGTTGGTCCATGTGCTCGTGCTGGCGAACATGTTCGCCGGTGCGGTCCCGATACCGTTGTAGACATAGACCTGGTCGTAGCAGTTACCACCGAATGATGCCTCCACGTTGAAGGACTCGAAGGTCACGGTCACGTTATCCGTCGGTACGGCCGGGCAGATCGTACGTGTCCAGAGTTCACCATTGGAATACACACCGTTCCCGCCTTGGTCCAGGAAGAAAGCATCGCAGGCGGCCGTGGTCGTGGGGCCACCACCGATCGTCGGCGGGGGCGGCGGCGGCGGCGGCGGGCCGCAATCCACCGTGGCAGCCCAGCCGGCAGGTGTTACGCTTCCATCCGTTACGAACACCAGGGTCAAGCAACCGTTGGGGTTTGCGGCCGTGATCGTGGCCGATACGATCCCCGGTGCCCCAGTGGTGTTGTTGTAGGACCCACCGTTGTGTGCTCCACCAGCTCCCCAGCCGGTGAACCATGTTGCTCCCGGGTTGAGGATCTCCACGAAGTTCTGCCCGCCACCACTGGTCAATAGCGTCGCGTCGCTCAAAGAGCCTGCCGGCAGGTTATCATCATTGAAGATGAAGAGACCGTCAAAGAAGCCTTCCACGTTGAACTGGGTGAAATTCAAGGTGATCGTGGTATCCGCGACACCATTGCCGGGTACAGGAGGGCAATAGGTCTGCACCCAGGGTGGGGTACCGAGGTTCCCATAGTTGTTCAGGTAGTTACCCGCAGGTCCACCGGGATCATAGACCGTCGTGTTGCAAATGCCGAAGGTGCCGGGCGGCGGCGGCGGCGGCGGGCTGCAATACAACTTGGCCACCCATCCGGCTCCGGTGATGATGAAATCCGAGGTGAAGCGCAAGGTCAGGCAACCGTTCGGGTTCCCGGCGGAGATGGTCGCCGTGATCGTCCCCAGGTCCTGCGTACCGGTGAACGTACCCAGCACTGGCGAGCCGGTATTGGGTCCGTTGTAGATGGTGAGGAAGTCGAAGCCGTTCTCCACGGCGAACGATTGGAACTCCAAGGAGACCACATCACCAGCCTTGTTGGCGCAATAGGTAATGAGGCTATTGTCGACAGCCGTCCCCGTCAAATTGTTCGCATACGCTCCGGTTCCACCGGGATCGTACACGGTCCCCTCACATTGCGGGGGATCGGTGCGGCGTGCACAGATGTTGAAGGTGCCGTTATTGCCGGTCCCACGCCAGATACGGACGTAGAAGAATGCGCCGGCCGGAATAGTACCGCTGACGGGTACCACCAAGGCGGGCATGGCCGGCGCGGCCGGTGCATTGCACAATCCTGCGGCTTGCGCCAGGGCTGGTGGGTTCAAGCAAGGTCCATCCAGGTAAACGGCCATACCCCCGTTGGTGAAACCACCGGCCTGGGTGTTCAATGCAACCCCATAGGGTGCGACGATATCCGTGGGCATCTGCACCCTGAACCACACATCCGCGTTGTACGGGGCCGCGCCGCAGGAAGGATTCGCGGCGTTCAAGACGCTCGTATTGCCCGCACTTGTGTTGCTGGTAGCCAGATAATTGCAATCCGTGGATACCGGAAGGACGATCGCACCGCACGGCAGGTCGTTCACCGGTGGCGTATTGCGGGCGGCGCAGATGTCGAAGCTGCCGTAATAGGGCGTGTTGCTCCATATCCTGATATAGAGCGTTTCGTTAGCGGTAAGACCGATGAGGGGAGATTCCGTATTGATGGTCGGGTTGGCACCGGTCACGCAGGCCAGCTGCGTCAATGTGGAAGCGGGCGGCGCAGCGTAGGTCAGGGGACAGGTGGCCGCGGTCGGGCACAGGTTAGGGGCGGCATTGTCGCGATAGAGGGCCATACCCAGGCTCGAAAGCGTACCTGCAAAGGCGCTCACCGTAAAATGTACGGGGTTCGGGACGGTTACCTGGTACCACACATCGCCGCTCATGTAGTTCGGGTAAGTGGGCGTGAAGCACGTTGGATTGGGCACCGTTACCCCGGAAGTCGGTGTAGCATTCTGGGTGGTCTGCGTGATCGGGTTGCAGATGAAACCGGTCAGGTCCAGTACCGTCGCGTTGCAAGGCTGGTCATTCGTTGGTCGCACCGGTTCGAAAGCACAAATGGTGAACCCGCCTTGTTCGTTGTTCGAGCGCTCCCAGTAACGGATGTACACCGGATCACCCGGGTTCAGGCCGCGTGCGCAGAGGTCGACAATGATCTCCGGTGCCGAGCCGGCCCCTGAAAAACCTTCAATGGAACATGGTACCCCGTTCGGGAACGCTGCGAATTGCGCGGTGTTCCCCCAATTGGAGGCACCCGGGATCGGCGTGAAGGGTCCCACGCTGCAATCGGGGGAGGTATAAAGTGCCAGGGCTCCTGCGCAAATACTCGATTCGGTCGTGGTGACCCCCAGCATACCCGAGGGCGGAGTTGGGACAACGAACCATACATCGTTCTGTAGCGCCCCGACCCAGTTGTTCAAGAAAGGTGCCGGACAGGCTTCCACGGGACGCAGTGGAGCTGCGTTCAAGCCAGCGTTCGCCGTGGGCGTAGCTCCCACCGTTGAACTGCTGATCGATGACGTGCAGTTCGGCGTC
>DEQO01000072.1 GCA_002360495.1 Flavobacteriales bacterium UBA3364 | reverse complement strand
GTGAACGCCATCATCAGGTAGACCGCGAAGTGGTTGGCTCTGCAACGGCCGTGGCGCGTGTCACGCACGTGATGGCGCTGCTTGCCCGCGAGATCCTACGTCGCCCGCGCAAGAGTGGGAGGCAGTCGGCCGTGGGTTATAGGGCGCGTAGGTGAATACCATGGGCAGGGCGACCGCGAAGTGGAATGCTCCGCAACGGCCTTATACGTGGCGCGTGTCACGCTCGTGATGGCGCATCGCACCTCTCAAGGGCTCCTGCATTTCGCCCCCGCATCTCACTGCCGTTGTCATCCCCGCGAAGTCGGAAATGGCGGGAGCGACCGTTCTTCTACGTGGCCACCCGGACAGGCTCGGAGATCACTCCTTCACGAAGTTCGTATACCCGATCACGGATCCATCCTTGCGAACGATCCCAATGGAATACATCCCCGCATCAATGCCGACGAGTGGCAGTTCGACCCGTGTGGTACCTTCAGGCACGCTGAGCAGGACGGTACGTACCAAGCGGCCCGAAGCATCGGACAAACGGACCTCCACACCGCTATCAAGGCCATCCTTCAGGGTGATGTAGGCCAGTTCCTTCGCTGGATTGGGGACTATGATCGGCTGGTTCCCACGTGGGTCAACGAATGCTTGTACCACCGGTGATCGCACTTCCGTGCCATCCAGGTCCAGCAAGCTCACGCGATAGAAGTTGACGCCTGGGAACGGGCGACGATCGGTGAACCGATAGTCCGTCACATTCGCGCTATTGCCCATGGCGTCGAGCCCGCCGATCCGCTCGAACGCGATGTTGTCGGCGGAACGCTCGATCACGAAGCGGTCCGAATTCGATTCGCTCAACGTGGACCAGGTAAGGCCCACCTCCAAGCCAATGGCCTCGGCCTTCAGGTCCACCAGACCGATGGGGAGTACGGTGCAATCCAGGGAAGCGCCACCGGAGAGCTGCCAGGTGAGCTCAAAGGGTTCATTGGATGTTTCGAAGTTGTCCACATAGAGGATGTACTGCTGGCCGGCGACAACGGTCAACTGGTTCACCCAGCCATTGCCGCCAGCGCCTTCGGTCACATCGCCCTCGGGCCGCAAACCGGTATCGTAACTTCCCGTCTGCGAGAAGGTGGAACCACCGGATGCCCAGCTGCACCGGATGGGTGCGGTAGTGGGTGGACAAGTGATCGACCCCATGGTCGGAGGGCCCCAGACGGCGAAGTCGTAATCGACATCCGTGGCCGGATTGATGGTGAAGGCGACGGTCCCACCAGCGCTCGGGGAGAAGTAATACCACGTACCCTGCCGTTCACCCAGGGATAGGCAACCTTGGTTGGTCGTGTTCAGGTCCACGATGTTGCCGGAATTCCCGCTGTTGTTGACGAAGGATTGGGCATTGCAAAGGGTGAAGCCCCCGTTGCAGTCCTGCGGGGCCGTGGGAGGCGCTTCGCAGTTCACGATCTGGCTGAACGCATTGCCAGCGACCGGCGGGCTTCCGGAATTGAAGTAGGTGCCACCATTGAGCAAGCCCAAGGTGTAACTGTTCTCAAATTGGAAGGCACCTGAATTGTCGTAGAAAAGTTCGATGAAGTCACCGATGTTCATGCCAAGCAGGACCTGGTTCGCAGACCCACCAACGGTGTAGTAGGTGATCGCCCCACCATTGATGCGCACCCCGACATTCGAGGTTCCCCAGCCATCGCCGAACGTGTCGAACAAGTTCAACGCGTAGACACAGTCGCCGGTGGGCGGCGGTGGCGGTGTGCGCGCGCAAATGGAAAAGGTGCCGTTATTGTTCCCTCCGTACTCCCAGAACCGTATGTAGACCGTAGCTCCGGGGGTGAGCCCGGACCGATCGATGAAAGGCATCAGCCCGTTGCCGCTATCGTCATCGTCGCACTCGATCTCCGTGAAGGTGCCATTGCAGGCTGTCGCGGTGTACAGTGCCATTCCCCCATCGGTGATCACACCGGTGTTCGTGTCGAAGATCAAGCGACCGTTCGCTGGGACCACGGCACTGAACCAGACATCGCCACCGAGGTAGTTGCTGCAGGAGACCGCTGGCAGGCCAGGCGATGATGTTGCACCGGAAGTGGTGGAGCCGCTGAAGCCGCACGTGGTGCCCACGGTGAGCGACGTTGCGGTGCAGGGGTTGTCGTTCGTTGGTGGGGTCGGGGAGTAGATGCAGATGGTACCATCCATCGCATTGTTGCTGGCGCTGCGTTGGACGCGGAAGAAATAGCTCGTGCCAATGGTCGTGACCAGGGTCAAGGTTTCTGCGACCCCGCCGGCCCCTGCATTGGAACAGGCTACCTCCACTGGAGCGGCACAGGTCCCACTGAACACATGCAGAATCGCGTCAAGCACTCCGGGCGGTTGATAGGTGATGATCGTGTTGGTGGAGGTGGCCACGAACCAGCCGAAGGCATCGTCGTTGGCCGTGGCTCCGCAGGTGCCGGGGTTATAGTTCGGATTGTAGGCCGTGGGTTTGACAAAGGCCAGTGGTGTGCAGGTGGTACCTACCGGGAACTGGTTCGCCGCCCCACTGTTCACGCATAGGTCATTGGAAGCCTGTCCGAACCCCAGGACGGCGCTCAGGCAGAAGAGCGCACCAATGACCGGGCGTACGACAGCAACAGGCATTGAGGCCTTCATGGGCAAAGACTTCACGGAAGGTCCCACCTTGGGAATAGTGTAATGTTCGGTCATGCTTCAGCGCTGCTCGTGGGTGGTACTGTGTTCTTCCGGGAACAATTCGGGATGTGCATTCCGCCAGGCGGCCTTGGCTGCATCATAGGCTGCGCGATCGGCCTCGGGGTTGCCCGTATCGTGGAATACGGGCAGGTCCGCAGGTGCTTCGGTGTCGGATTTCCAAGTTCCCGGCTGGGCGGTGAAGGTCCCCGCCCCGGCATGGTTCAAGGCCCCCAGCAATGCGTCGGGATACACGG
>DEQO01000160.1 GCA_002360495.1 Flavobacteriales bacterium UBA3364 | reverse complement strand
GGAGTTCCGATGGGCTCGGCGCAGATCTTGATCGGGTGACCTTCTCTCACAAATTCGTCCATATTGGTCGATGGATTACCCATGGCCGTCGATCATTTGCCTTGGTCGCCTTATTCTCGTTGACCATGGGCACCGGATCGGCCGTAAATTGCCGTCCCTCTTACCAGGACGAAGCTGTATTGCTGTGACTTTTCCCAAGGGTGTTCCTTTTTCAGACCAGGCCCTGAGGTCCATGCTCGCGGTGTTGATCGGTGTGCTTCCGCTATTCGCGCTGGCGCAACCGTTCATCATGGCCGAAGGGCAGGTCTTTGCCTCGTGTTCCGGTGACTTGTTCGATCCCAGCGGCCCCTCGGCAAATTATTCCGATTCGCAAGTCGTCACCGCCACGCTTTGCCCGACAGGTGGCCCCGATGCTGGGCCACTGACCAAAGTGCTCTTTACCCAGTGGGATCTAGCGCCCGGTCCCGGAGATCACCTGCACATCTACCAAGGCACCGAGGCGGACGGACCTCCGTTCCTGGTAGGTTCCCATGACAATTCGCTACTCGATCAAACGGTGGTTTCGGACCACGCGACCGGATGCCTTTCATTCGAATGGACCACCGATGGGACCGACAATGCTGCCGGCTGGGCAGCGCGGGTGATCACCGGACCCGATGCCGGCGTGGACGCTACCGCATCATCGATCGTCACCGGTCCGACCTTCTTCATGCTCGATTCTCTGGGCGGAACGCCCGCAGCTGACGGATCCTGGACGACACCCGGAGGTGATCCGTGCGATGGCCAATTCGACCCGGCCGTCGATCCATTCGGGGAGTATACCTATACGGTCGCTGGAACACCTCCATGCCCGAACGCCGTTTCTACCCTGCAGGTCCTGCTTAGAGCTTCGGCCGATGCCGGAACCAATGGAACGCTCGTTCTGTGCAGCACCGACGGTGTAGCGGACCTCTTCGCCTCCCTTGGGGGGACACCTGAAACTGGCGGTACTTGGACCGCTCCCGGTGGAGCCGGACATCCAGGCACCTTCGATCCAGGGTCTGACCCCGAAGGCGTGTACACCTACACGGTCCTTTGTTCACCCCAACCATGCACCGATGCGACGGCAACGGTAACGGTAACGGTGAACGACCCCCCCGATGCAGGATCGAACGCATCGGTCAGCACTTGCAGCAACGCTGCATCTTTCGACCTTTTCTCGCGGTTGGGGGGATCGCCTGATACCGGTGGTGCATGGACCGGACCAGGAGGCGCCCCGGTGGCATCCACCTTCACTCCCGGAACCTCTCCACAGGGTGTATACACGTACACCGTCCTCGGGGCGCCGCCGTGCACGAATGCCACCGCCACCGTGAATGTCACGGTCGTTGCCGCACCGAACGCAGGAACCTCCCAGGCGATCACGGTCTGTAGTAACGCAGCCAGCTTCAGCATGAACTCGCGCCTCGGAGGCACGCCACAGGCCGGAGGAACGTGGACTGCTCCCGGGGGTGCAGCGCACGGCCCGACGTTCGATCCCGCGACCGATGTAGCTGGAGCATACACCTACACCGTGAATGGCACGGCTCCGTGTGTTGCGGCGACCGCGACACTCACCATTACCCTCCAAGCAGCACCAAGGGCCGGTACGAACGGCACGATCACCAAGTGTAGCACCGACGCGAGCTTCAGCTTGCTCTCCGTTCTTGGCGGTTCTCCTGATGGTGGTGGTTCGTGGACGGCACCCGGTGGGTCGACATTCCCCGGCACCTTCATTCCCGGCACCAGTGCGGCAGGTATTTACACCTATACGGTGGCCGGCATTGCCCCATGCTCCAATGCGACCGCAACGGTTACCGTATCAGTGAATGCCGCGCCGAACGCCGGAACGAACGCCACCGTAGCGCGTTGTTCCAACTCAGCTGAGTTCAACCTGTACGGTCAACTGGGTGGGTCGCCCACACCCGGCGGAACTTGGACGGGGCCTCAAGGCGCCAGTTCCGAAATATTCACTCCGGGAACAAGTACACCGGGAGCTTACACCTATACGGTCCTTGGTACAGCGCCGTGCGCGAATGCATCGGCCGTTGTGACGGTCACGATCACGCAAGCGCCGAATGCAGGTATCAGCGGATCCACTTCCGTTTGTACCAACAGTGCGCCGTTTGCATTGATCGATCTCCTCGGAGGGTCTCCTTCACCAAGTGGGACGTGGACTGCACCGGGCGGGGCATCCAATAATGGGACGTTCACGCCCGGCACTTCAGCTGCGGGAACATACACCTACACGGTCCTTGGGCAATCCCCGTGTGCCAATGCCACGGCAACTGTTGCCGTAACGACCGTTGCTCCGCCGAACCCCGGTACGAATGGGACCCTCGCCATTTGCAGCAATGCCGCCAGTGTGAACCTGTCCACCCGACTCGGTGGCACACCTGCGACAGGAGGAACGTGGACGCGCCCCAACGGAACGGCCCATTCCGGCGTCTTCGACCCATCGACCGATGCAAGTGGGACCTATACCTACACCGTGGCGGGAACCGCGCCGTGTAGCGCAGCCTCTGCGGCGGTGCAGGTGACGAAGACCGTAGCACCGAACGCAGGCACGGACGGATCGATATCGGTCTGCAGCACTACGGCTCCGTTCGAATTGATCACTGTGCTCGGCGGTACACCCAATGGTGGTGGCACGTGGCGCACTCCAGCCAATGCAGCGTTCTCAGGAACGTTCACGCCGGGCACCACTCCGGCGGGTGTGTACAAGTACATCGTGCTGGGCACCGCACCCTGTGCGAACGATACGGCACTGGTCACGGTCGTGGTGAACCAAGCACCGAATGCGGGGACCAATTCTGCTTCTACGGTCTGTAGTAACCAGGCATCGTTCAACCTGCTCACAAGACTGGGAGGTACACCCAACGGAGGTGGTACCTGGACCGGCCCCAACAACCAACCGTTCCCGGGGGGGATATACGTTCCGGGTACTTCGTTGCAGGGTGCATACACATACACTGTCGCAGGGCTGACCCCTTGCTTGGACGCCAGTGCGGTCGTTGCGATCACGGAACATCGACAGCCTGTTGCCGGAACGACCGGATCATTCGCTGCGTGCTCCACGGATGGTGCTGTGGACCTGTTCGATGAGCTCGGTGGCACGCCTGACGCGGGAGGTAGCTGGACCGCCCCAGGTGGAGGTGCCAGCTCCGGTACGTTCCTACCAGATTCCGACGCGCCGGGTATCTATACCTACACGTTGTCCGCTACGGCGCCATGCACCACCGCTACAGCGACAGTTACCGCAGTGGTGAACCAAGCACCGGATGCGGGAACGAACAGCGTGGTCTCCGTTTGCGCGGATCAGGCTACCGTTGACCTTTTCAATGCGCTGGGAGGTACGCCTGACGCGGGGGGCACTTGGAGCGATGACGATGCTACAGGCCAGCTGAGCGGGCAATTGTTCAGCCCAACTGGTCTGCCTCCTGGGAACTACGATTTCACCTATACCGTGATCGGCAACGGCCAATGCGGGAATGACATTGCCACGGTCCGCGTCACCATTGTTGCTGGATTGGACGCTGGGCTGAACGGAACGCTATCCGCTTGTAATTCGAATGCGCTTGTGGATCTCTTCACCGGGCTCACCGGTACACCACAACCAGGCGGTATCTGGTACGATGTTTCAGGAACTGGTGCTTTGACGGGCCAGTTCTTCAATGCCACATTGGTCCCGGGCGGCAGCTACACGTTCAAGTACAAATTGCCCGGCACCACATCCTGTTCTGCGGATTCCGCGAACGTAACGGTCAATGTTACAACGGCCCCGAATGCAGGAACGAACGGTAGTACGGTCGCATGCAGTAACGTCACGACCTCTTTCAACCTGTTCACTTTCCTAGGTGGTAATCCACAGACCGGCGGTATCTGGACACGTGGCGCTACTGTGATCTCCAATATGTACACACCCGCCACCGATGCACCGGGCGTTCTCACCTACACGGTCAGTGGAACAGCGCCCTGCCCGAATGCGACAGCCACGGTGACCGTAAGCGAGGTCACTGCCTCGAATGCAGGCACCAGTGCGTCAACAACGGTCTGTAGCAATGATGGAGCATTCAACATGACCCTGCGACTGGGAGGAACGCCGCAAGCGGGAAACTGGTCGCTTGGGGGGATTGCGCACGGGAATATTTTCCAGCCGGGTGTCGATGTTCCCGGGGTCTACCTCTACACGGTCCCCGGGCAGTTCCCGTGTGGTGATGCCATAGCAACGCTCACTGTCAACGTGAACAACGCACCTGACGCGGGTGTGAACGCTTCTTACACGACTTGCAGCGATGCCCAATCGTTCCTGCTCATCGAACTGCTTACAGGAAGCCCGCAAGGCAATGGGAATTGGACAGGGCCTGATGGCGTGCATTCCGGTTTGTACGCTCCATCATCGGATGACCCGGGTGATTATTTCTATACGGTTGCAGGCAGTGCCCCTTGTGCTTCCGATGTTTCTGTCGTCACCATATTCGAGAACGATCGTCCGAACGCGGGAACACCGACATCCATCTCGCTCTGTTCCAACGGAGCCGCAGTGGATCTCCTTTCTGTTCTTGGCGGAACACCGAGCCCGACCGGTACGTGGACCGGACCGGCGCCAGCCACAACACCGTTCAATGGTGTTTTCATCCCGGGCACGAGCGTCCCCGGCACGTACACGTATACGGTCGCTGGAACCCCGCCATGCTCCAATGCGACCTCCACGGTCACCGTCGCGGTGAACCAGCCGCCGAACGCAGGAACAAGCAGGGCTATCACGGTCTGTACCAACGACGGGTCTTTCGCCCTCATCGATAGCCTCGGCGGCACGCCGGCATTGAACGGTATCTGGACCCCACCACCGCCCTTGTTGACCTTCAATGGGGTCTTCAATTCTGCGTCAAGTCCCGCAGGGGTGTACACGTATACCGTGGCAGGAACGGCACCATGCGCCAATGCCGTGGCCACCGTGACCGTCACGAAGAACCAGCAGGCCAATGCCGGTATCGATGCCGATGCGAGCGTGTGCAGTACCGACGGCGCACTGAACATGTTCACGCTGCTGGGTCCATCGGCCCAGGCGGGTGGGAACTGGACCGTGCAATCCACTGGCGCCACCCATTCAGCCACGTTCCTGCCTACGGTGGATGTGTCGAACATCTTCGTGTACACGGTCCTTGGTCTTCCGGGTTGTGCGAATGATGCCGCCCTTGTCGATGTGACCTTGAACTATGCGCCGAACGCAGGGTTCAACGGCTTGGTCACGGTTTGCGATAGCGATGATCCGTTCCAGTTGGTGAACGAGCTGAGCGGGACACCGCAACTCAACGGTACATGGGTGGGACCGACCAACCAGACCCACTCGGGCATCTTCGTACCCGGGACCGATCCGCCCGGTGTCTACACCTACACGGTCGATGGTGCAACTCCGTGCGATGATGCGACCGCACAAGTGACGGTGATCGTGAACGGCGCCCCGGATGCCGGCGAGAACGGCGTGATCTCGGTTTGCAGCAGCAACCCACCGTTCTCCTTGTTCGGTGAATTGGGTGGATCGCCGGACGCCGGTGGTGTTTGGACCAACCCTGCCGGACAGGTCGTCGGTGTCAATTTCAATCCCGCGACTTCTGCTCCGGGCGTGTACAAGTATCGCATTCAAGGTGCTGCACCCTGCGCATCGGATTCCGCTACGGTCACGGTCTTCGTGAATACTGCGCCGAACGCAGGCATCAGTACGGTCACCCAGATATGTTCCTCTTCGGGCCCGGTCACATTGGTCGACTTGCTCGGAGGAACTCCCGGACCAGGTGGTGCATGGACCTTTTCGGCCACGGAGCATGGTCCGGTATTCGACCCGGCCGTTGATGTGAGCGGTGCGTATGTGTACACGGTGGTCGGCATTACGCCTTGTGCCAATGCCGTAGCACAGGTGCAGATCACGCTCGTCCCCGAACCGAACGCCGGTATCGACGGAGCTATCGCTGCGTGTCTTGGAGCCACGGATATCGCGTTGGCCGGAGGATTGGGTGGTACACCGAACGCTGGTGGTACGTGGAACGATGATGATGGGACCGGGGAATTGAGCGACGGCGTTCTCGACGGGTCCTCATTGGCGCCGGGCACATATCACTTCACCTATGTCGTTTCCGGCGTTGGCCCATGTGACGATGATTCTGCGGTGGTCACGGTCGAGATCGTCGCGGACCTTGATGCCGGGACCGACTCATCGGCAACTGTCTGTGGGAACGAGATCCCCGAGCTCTTCACACTCTTGGGCGGTACACCGCAGGCTGGTGGTACATGGTTGGACATCGATGAGAGCGGGGCGCTGATCGGCGGGTACTTCAATGCATCGCAGGTCGATGAGAACACGACATGGCGATTCGACTACGTCCTGCCAGAGTCCTCCTCGTGCGAGAGCGATACGGCCCGCGTGACCGTTACTGTGCAGCCCAGCCCGTTCGCGGGTTGTGATGGCTTCGCGAGCTTCTGTTCTGTGGATCCGCCGGGTGGGTTGATCGGTTCATTGCCTTGTGGTCCGGATGTGAACGGCACATGGTTCAACCCGGTCGGCGCCTCCCATTCCGGGACGTTCGTGCCCGCCACGGATCTGCCCGGTACCTATCTGTATGTGGTCGGAGCGATCGGTGGCTGTGCCGCGGATACGTCGGAGGTGGAGGTGGAGGTGACTCCCGCCTCGGATGCGGGGATCAATGCTTCAGCCTCCATCTGTTCGGTGGATCAACCCATCGCCTTGATCGACTTTCTTGGCCCCACCGCCCAGGAGGGAGGGGTTTGGAGCATCAACAACAACAACGTTTCCGGCGTTTACAACCCCGCGATCGACGGACCAGGGATCTACCAATACCGTGTTCCGGGAGCTTCACCCTGTCCAGCGGACTTCGCTTTTGTGACGGTCAGCGAACCACAAGCTCCGGAAGCGGGCACGTCCGCGAGCATCACCAGGTGTTCCGATGACGAGCCGTTCAACATGCGGGATTATCTCGGAGGGTTGCCTGAACAAGGAGGCTCATGGACCGGCCCCGGCCCAGATGCCCACGACGAAGAGTTCGATCCAGCGACCGATGTGGCCGGGACATATACGTATGTCGTTGCTGGTGTGCCACCCTGCGTGAACGACACTGCGCGCCTGACCATATCGTTGACACCCGCCCCCAATGCCGGCTCGGACTCCACCGTGGCTGCTTGCATCACACAAACGTCGATCGACCTGTTCGCGGCGCTTGGAGCAGGAGCCCAGACGGGTGGCTCATGGACCGATATCGATGTTTCCGGCGCACTGACCGATTCGATCTTCGACCCGTCCATGGCAGGCAATGGAACGTTCCGGTTCCAATATGCCATCGTGGTCCCGGCACCGTGTTCAAATGCATTCAGTACCATCACCGTGGTCGTGGGGTCTGGCTCGAGCGCGGGGGAGGATAGCACGTTGACGATCTGCGGGGGCTATACGGCATACCCGTTGATCAATGCTTTGGGCGGTGATCCGGACCCGGGAGGTACATGGGTCGATCAGCTTGGTACCGGGGCGTTGTTGCCGGGCGATAGCGTGCTCAATGCGAGCATGATCCCTGCGGGTACGGTAGCCGGGTTCACGTACACGGTGGAAGATGCCGGCTGCGGGAACGTGCAAGCCACGGTGCAATTGACCATCTCGGATTTCCCCGATGCAGGTGGCCCGAGCGACTTGGTACTTTGCACTACTGCCGACCCTGTCGACCTCTTCACCCAGTTGACCGGTACGCCGGAGACCGGTGGTGTCTGGACCGGACCTCAAGGCGTGCCGAACAACGGCATCTTCGTTCCGCAGGCGAACGCACCAGGCCCATATACCTACACGGTTGCGGGGAACGAGTACTGTCCGGATTCTGCAGCGGTCATCAACGTGGTCGTCAACGAACCACCGGACGCAGGTTCGAACGGCCAGATCGTACTCTGCGATACGTTGGTGGCATTCCCCTTGATAACGGGTCTTGGGGGCACACCGGACGCCACAGGGACCTGGACCGCCGTGGGCGGGGCCGGTGGGCTCTCCGGCAGTACGCTGAACACCACGGGGCTCTCACCTGATTCATACGAGTACCTCTACACCGTTCAGGTGGAGGGATGTGCGGACGCTTCAGCCATTGTGAAAGTGGATGTGGTGACCACGCCGCAAGTGGTGGACATGACCACGCTCTGCAATGAACAGGACCGCACGTACACGGTCACGTTCACGATCGAACAAGGCAATCCCAGCACGTACCAGGTCATCGGCTTGGACGGTACGATATCCTCATCAGCTCCATACACGTTCACAAGCACACCGATCTTCACAAGCCAGGCGTTCATCGGCCATGTGCAGGATGCGAACGCATGCGGTGAGTTCCGTATCGAGGGAACAAGTCCTTGTTCGTTCGACAGCGAAGTTTTCGTTCCGGGATCGTTCTCCCCGAACGGCGACGGCATCAACGAGAACTTCCTGATCCCCGGTATCGAAGGGTATCCCAACAACACGATCACGATATTCAATCGTTGGGGGGGTGAGGTGTATGATGCAGCGGGTTACAACAACAGCACCGTGGTCTGGGATGGCACATCCCCCGATGCAGCGATCGCCGGCAACGCACCCACGGGCACGTACTTCTACGTTTTGGAATTGGGCAATTCCTCCGAACCCATAACCGGCTTCATCCAACTCATCCGATGAAGCGCGCACAAGACATTGCGGGTGTGTTGTTGGCGATGATGTTCGTCACCGGGACGACAAGCGCGCAACAGGACCCCATGTACAGCCAGTACATGTTCAATACGCTCGCCTTCAATCCTGCCTATGCCGGAAGTGCGAATGTCTTCACCGTGATGGCCTTGTCCAGGCACCAATGGGTGGGTTTCGACGGTGCTCCTGCCACACAGACCATACTCGCCCATTCACCGCTCAAGGCGGAGAACCTGGCCTTGGGTTTCACGGCGATCAATGACAAGATCGGTGCCTCACACCAGACCTCGGCATTTGCCGACTTCGCCTACCGCATTCGTACCGGGGAGGACACACGGCTCTCCTTCGGCCTGAAAGGCGGTGTGAATATCTACCAGGCCGACCTCGCATCGCTGACCTCCGTCGAGGTGGATCCGGCCAAGGTGAACGTCTCCGGTCAGCTGTTGCCCAACTTCGGCTTCGGGCTTTACTGGCATGGCCCTCGTTACTACCTCGGTGCCTCGGCCCCGAAGCTCCTGGAGAACAAATTGGATGCGGTGAACGGGAACGTGCTGGTCACCGCCTCGGAAGCCCGGCATTATTTCCTGATCGGCGGCTATGTGATGGACCTCGGCCGGGACATCAAGTTCAAGCCCGCATTCATGCTGCGGGCCGTTGAAGGAGCCCCTCTTTCGCTCGACCTGAACGCCAACTTCCTTTTGCGCGATCGCATCTGGTTCGGCGCGATGTACCGGCTGGGCAATGCTTTCGGTCTGATGGGGCAGTACCAGGTGAACGACCAATTGCGCGTGGGGTACGCCTTCGATCTGACCACCACGCGCGTCGGTGCCTACAACGCCGGGACGCATGAGATCATGTTGAGCTACGACCTGCGCTTTGTCAAGGGGAAGACGATATCACCGCGTTACTTCTGATCCGATGATGCGCGGTTACCTCCCCCTGCTTTTCGCCGTCGCCAGCCTTGTAAGCCAGGCGCAAGGCAATCCGGATCCGTACGTCAATGAAGCGGACCGCTACTTCCAGCAGATGGCCTACGCGCGTGCCATCGAGGGTTACACCAAGGCGACCGAGTTGGGTGCCGTGAACGAGCACGTGACGAAGCGTCTCGCCGAATGCTACATCCATTTGGGTCGCACCGACGAAGCTGAACGCTGGTATGCCATGGTCGTGAAGTTCCTCAATCGCGAACCGAAGGACCTGTTCAACTACGCCGAGGCCCTCAAGAGCAACGGGAAGTATGCGGAAGCGGAAGAATGGATGGACCTCTATCTCGGAACGATCACGACCGAGGGTGCTCCGAAACGTAGCAACATCAGTGGGTTTGCACGCAAGTTCACTTCGGACATGGACCGGTTCACGGTGCGTTCCGCTTCGATCAACACGCCGTATTCGGACTTCGGTACTACGTGGTTGGGCCCCGGAAAGGTGGCCTTCTCTTCTGCACGCAATGCCACCGTGGGTATCGAGCGACGGGCGGCATGGAACGATCAGCCGTTCCTGGACCTCTTCATCGCCGAAGTGACCCCAGGCGGAGACCTCGCCAACGCCGGGAGCATGCAGGGAGCCGTGAACTCGAAAGTGCATGAGGGCCCGGCAACGGCCAGCGCGAATGGGGACGTGCTCTGGTTCACGCGGAACGGTTACTTCAACGGAAAGACCCAGAAGAGTACGAGCGGGATCAACAGGCTGGCCATCTACAAAGCCTACAACAAAGGCGGTGCTTATGACCAGGTGGAACAGTTCCTGTACAACAACAGTGAGATCTCCGTGGGGCACCCGGCGCTGGCTCCGGATGGCAAGAGACTGTTCTTCGTGAGCGACATGCCGGGCGGATACGGGGGGTCGGACATCTATGTCTGCAGGGACCTGGGTGGCCAATGGGGTGAACCGGAGAACCTGGGCTCGTCGATCAACACGGCACAGAACGAGGTCTTTCCTTTCATCGGAGCGGATGCCACCTTGTACTTCTCGAGCAACGGACATCCGGGGCTCGGTGGTCTGGATATTTTCGCCGCCAAGTACCTTGGTCTGGACGAGTATGCCGCCCCGGTCAATGTGGGCGCCCCGGTGAACGGCATGCAGGATGATTTCGCGTTCATCATCGATACGGCGAACAAGAAGGGCTTCTTCTCCAGCAATCGGCATGGCGGGAAAGGCGATGATGATATCTATGTCTTCGAGATGCTGGCTCCGCTTGAACAGCGTTTCCTATGCACCGGGGTCGTGATCGATGACGAGAATGGATCCCCCCTTATCGATCTGGAGGTGCAACTGCTGGACAAGGATGGTGCAGTTCTCGGCACCACACGCACCGATGCCCGCGGGGAGTACTCGTTCCCCGTGGAGAAGGACAAGGAGTACGTATTGAAAGCCGAGATGAAAGGCCGTTTTCCGAGCGAACAGCATTTGAGCACTGCGCGTATCGAGGAGCTACAGATCGTATCACGGGATATCCACCTCGTACCTGATGCTGGTATTTGGCTTCGGGGCACGACCCGTTTTGCGGATGCCCCCGGATTCGTTCCCGGGGTGGTCGTGAGCGTGGTCAATATGAGCAGCTTCTATTCCGAGAGCCAGACCACCGGTGAGGGAGGGGATTTCAGCATGCGCTTGCAGAGCAATGAGGAATTCGAGGTGCTTCTTGAGAAACCCGGCTACTTCAGCATGAGCATTCCGGTCTCCACGATCGGAATGAAGAACGGGATCATCGTGCTCAACGATAAGCGGGAGCTCGTTCTGGAGGCGATCGAACAAGGTGTAGCCGTTCCGTTCAAGGCGATCCGTTGGGCACAAGGCGATGCCCGCCTGGACGAAACGGCACGGACCGAGCTGGATGTGCTGGCCGAGCGATTGAACGTGAACCCGGCCGTGAGGATCGAGATCGGCGTGCACAGTGATGCACGGGACGGCATTGATGCAGCCAAGTTGGATCAGCGGCGCGCAGAGGCCATTGCCGACCATCTTGCCAAGCGCGGGGTGAAAAGGGACCGGCTTGTCGCGAAGGGTTACGGGATCGCCCGGTTGAAGAACCATTGTGCCCCCGGCGTTCAATGCACCGAGGCGGAGCATGCGCAGAACCGCCGGGTGGAGTACACGGTGGTCGAGATCCTGCCTTAGTTCCTCTTTTCTTCAGGCAGCGCCTTGAAGTCGTAGCCTTGTTGGGCGAAGTGCGCCAGGGTTCCGGGCAGTGCGTGCCGTAGACGGTCCTCCGCCTTCAGGCTATCGTGGAACACCACGATGGATCCGGGCCTGGCAAGATCGATCACATTCCGCAGGCAACTCGGGGCATCGAGTTCCCGGTCGAAGTCGCCGCTGAGTACATCCCACATCACGATGGTGAAGTGCGACCGCAGCACGCGGAGTTGTCGCATGGTCAAACTGCCGTAGGGGGGCCTGAACAGGCTGGTCTTGGTGATCGCCTGGCATTGCAGTGTTCCGCGTAAATACCCGCGCAGCGAGGTGCTCCGGCCGCGCACATGATCGAAGGTGTGGTTGCCGACGGAATGTCCTTCCATCCTGATGCGCGAAAGGAGTTCCGGGTGCTTCTGGGCATTCCGCCCTACGCAGAAGAACGTTGCCTTCGCACCGTACCCTGCCAGCGTGTCCAATACCCAAGGCGTCACTTCGGGGATCGGCCCGTCATCGAACGTCAGGTACAGGTCCTTTCCAGGTCCTGACATCCTCCAGGTCAGGCTTTTGAAAAGGGCCTGTACGGCCCGCGGGGTGCGGGTCAGGTACATGGGCGTGGGATCAGAACTTCATGCGCGACGTATTGCGTCGGCCCTGGCCTTCCAGTTCCATCAGCTTGCCTTGGTACAGTTGCTCGATCTCGTCGAAGCGGTCTTCCATGAGGCTGCCGAAAGCTGAATCAGCCCGTGTCGTAGTGGTCATCAAACGCCCCATGACCGCATGTGAGATCGCCATGTCGTCCTTCAAACGTGCAGCGAATTCCGGCTCCAGGCTCATGTAGTAGGTCAGGTTCTCCTCCATGATCGTGAACAGCCTCTCGGAAAGGACGTTCGCCTTTTCCTTGTCGCCCGTGGCATAGTAGGCCTCCACGGTGGGCAGCAGGATGCGGTCGAACGGAACGTTCCGCTCCGGCATCTTCTCCAGTGAAAGATCCAGAACCTTGTGCGCTTCCTCCTCGCGCCCTTCGTCGATCAACGCTTCGGCGAGGCTGCTCAACTGCAGACGCAGGTTGGTGGTCATCCGCAGGATGTTCTCGTCCAGGTAGATCTCGCCTTCGGTATCCATGTTGCCCCACTTGAACTTGTCCATCACGTTGTGGAACATGATGTCGGTGGCCACACGCCCCTGTAGGTTCGGGTTCTTGTTCGGGGTGTAGACCGGTACTACGCGGTAGGTGAGGCCTTCCAGCTGGAAATGGTCCTGGAGGTCGATATAGCTGTCCGGACCTGTGGTCACGGCGAAATAGATGGGGCGCTTCCAATCGTTGTGGGCGAGCAGGTCAAGCACCATCAGATGGTTCTTCAGCAGTACCTGCCGATCGATCTTCCAATTCACGCGCTTCACCCAGCTGGTGTCACCGGGTTGCAAGGTGCCATTGCTGAAGACGGTCGCACTGTCCACCGGAATGCTGAACAGGTCCGTGGGGAAGTACGCATCCTTCACGCCGCGCTGGAACAACACCTGCATGTTGCGGTCGTTCCCCACGAAGGCCATCATTTCCTTCAGGTCGCGGTAGCCTTTGCCTTGCGGTATCAGGGCCACCACATCACGTGTTCCTTGGCGGTATTTCTCCGGTGCCATGGCGAACGGAACGGGGTCGCTCTCGTACGCCTTGCGACGCATCTGGTCGATGTACCAGTCCGTGTTCAGGAGGCTCAGGTTCACTACGCGCACATCGGTGCGGATTCCTTCCACTTCTTGTGCGTACCATAGCGGGAACGTGTCGTTGTCGCCGTTGGTGAAGAGGATGGCATTGGGTGCACAGCTCTCCAGGTAATCGGCTGCGAGATCACGAGCGGGCGTGCGGGTGCTGCGATCATGGTCGTCCCAGCCCTCGGCGACCATCACGGCAGGAATGGCGAGACCAATGAGCGTTGCCAATACACCGTGAACGGTATCGTTCTTCATGGACTTTCCCAATACGAAGAACAGTGCCATGGAACCGACGCCGATCACGGCCATATAGAACAGTGCGAAGGAGACGGAGTGATCACCGCCCCATTCCACCAGGTATTTCAATGCACCGAGACCGAGGGCGGCACCGGCCACCGTGCCGAGCTCCTTCTGCGTAAGCGAGCGTGCGGCATCGAAGAGCGCATACACACCAAGTCCGATCCAGATCGCGAAGGCATAGAACGAACCCACGTAGGCATAATCCCGCTCACGTGGCTGGAACGGCGTCTGGTTCAGGTAGATCACGATGGCCACGCCGGTGAAGAAGAACAGCAGCATCACCACCGTCCAGTCGCGTACGTGCCGCATCAGTTGGTAGATCAACCCGATCAAACCAAGGAGCAATGGGAAGAGGAAAAACCTGTTGAAGCCCTTGTTCTGCGTCATGCTCGGCGGAAGTTGGTCCTGGTTGCCGAGGCGTTCCGCGTCGATCGCTTTCACGCCGGTGAGCCAGTTGCCTTCAAGGATGTTCCCGCTGCCCTGGATGTCGTTCTGGCGACCGGCGAAATTCCAGAGGAAATAGCGCCAGTACATCCAATCCATCTGGTAGCTGATGAAATACTGCAGGTTCTCGCCGAACGTGGGTTTGTAGATGATGGTGGGTTTGCCTTCCCGGTCCGTTGTGCGGATCGGACGGCCTTTGAAATCGCTCCATTCCTTGTAGGCTTCCACGTGGTTCCGTTGCGAGCTGTACATCCGGGGGAACACCATGGTGAAGTCCGGATCATAGACCGGCTCGCTGCCCTTGCGCGCATCGGTGATGATGTACGCGTGATCCACGGTATGGTCCGGATGCTCTTCGACGAAATGTTGCGCGCTCCACCTGTCGTAAACGTTCTTCACGACCCGATCGCCCTTCTTGATCTGGTAGGTGGCGGTGTACACCGGGTTGCCATCCTCACGCTGGTCGGCGTATGGTGAATCCCAGAACTGGCCCACCAACAGCGGACGATCGCCGTACTGTTCGCGGTTCAGGTAGCTCACCAGATTGAACACGTTCTCCGGGTTGTTCTCGTCGATCGGCGGATTGGCCGTGCTGCGCACCACGATCATCGCATAGGTGCTATAGCCCACCAGGATCACGCTGACGCCGAGGATCACCGTGTTCCACAGCACTTTTCCATTCCGCTGTGTCCAGCGTAGACCCCAGACGATACCACCGATCAGGAGCATTGCGTAGACCAGGCTGCCGGTGTTGAAGGGCAGGCCGAAGTCGTTCACGAACAACAACTCGAACTTCCCGGCCACTTTCACGAGACCGGGGATGATGATCGCCTGGATGGTCCCGAGGATCACCGCGCCGACGATCATGGTGTAGATGATGCCCTTCGTTGTCGGTGTGTATTTGCGGAAGTAGTAGGCCAGCGTGATAGCCGGTATGCACAACAGGCCCAGAAGCTGGACACCGATGCTCAGGCCGATCAGGTAACAGATAAGGATGAGCCAACGGGTGCTGTGCGGCTGGTCCGCTTCACTTTCCCATTTCAAGATGGCCCAGAACACCATAGCGGTGAACAGGGACGACATACTGTACACTTCAGCCTCCACAGCGCTGAACCAGAAGGAGTCGCTCCACGTGTAGGCCAAGGCTCCAACGACACCACTGCCAAGAACGGCGATGATCTTGCCCGTGGTCATGTCCTCATCGCCTTTTCGGGTGGCCAGTTTCAAGGCCAGGTGGGTGATGCTCCAGAACAGGAAGAGAATGGTGAACGAGCTGCACAGCGCGCTGGCCGTATTGATCGCGATCGGTACGTTCTCCGCGGTCACGAATGCGCTGAACACCCGGGTGATCATCATGAAGAGGGGGGCCCCAGGCGGGTGACCGACCTCCAATTTGTTCGCGGTAGCAAGGAATTCGCCGCAATCCCAGAAGCTTGCAGTCGGCTCCACGGTGGCAACATAGGTCCAGGTGGCCACGAGGAACACCAACCAGCCGGTGATGATGTTCAGTTTCTTATAGTCCATACGGGCGGGGGGTCGGATGCGGTAAGGGCCACACCGTCAACCGGAAGGATGCGGTAGGCGGTCGCGAAAATACCTAAAGTCCACACTGGAACACCGCCAGGTTTGGGTCGGAAGCGCTGAACGGTTACTTTTGCGGGCGCTTTGCGAAAGCAGGGCGGTAGTGACCGATGGTGTAACTGGCAACACGTCTGATTTTGGTTCAGAAGAGTCCAGGTTCGAGCCCTGGTCGGTCAACAGGGAACAACCCCGCGAAAGCGGGGTTGTTCCGTTTTACCCCATGGAGGGGCAACGGACATGGATGGACGGGGATCGTTTTCCCGTCCGCCAATGTCCATTGAGCGTGCGCCTCAACTCCCGGCCGGGTCTTGTTTCAACAGGTTGGCCATGGAACCGTACAGGCTTGGTAGCGCTGTCCGGAATTCCGAAGGCCGCTCAAAGAAGTATTCCACCGCCACGGCGAAGAACTCCGCCTGGTTGGTACCGGCATACTCCCGGAAAAAGCGGTCCTCGCCGGAGTTGATCTTCGCGATCTCGGTATCTGCCATGGCGCACCATTCCTTGAGAAGGACCGGCCGCAGGAAATGGTCCTCGCCGTTCTCGATCGAGTTCTCGAACCAGAGGGCATGGGCCATTTCGTGCAAGCCCACATTGTGCGCATCCTTCGAAAGGGAATAGCCATGTATGAAGTCGTCCCAAGAAATGATGATCAGGCCGGCCGACGGTCGCACTTCGCCCTGATGCAACCGACCACTGCGCTGCGAGCGATAGCTATCCGGATACACCACGATGCGTTGGAAGTGCTTCAACTCCACGTCCGGAAAGCCTTGTAGCAACTGGGCTGCACAAGCGCCGATCATCACCTTCATTTCCTCGGCCACATCGATCCCTGCGCCGACCCATTCCTTTTCGTTCAGGAAAACGGAGACCTTGTGTTCGAACCGCTGCCGGGCGGATGTGGAAAGCCGCTGATAGGGGAGGGCATATTTCGCAAGTAGCTCGCGTTGGCGATGCGTCAAGGATGCTCCTCGGTGAAGAAGACCCGAACTACTTGCAGCCCAAAGGACCAGGAGACCCAGGACGATAAGCAGGACCAGGAGACCCACTGCTGGTACGGGTCAGTAGCGGACCTTATCGGACTTTTCCTTCCAGGCCCGGAACACCATCAGCGCTTCGTCGCGCAGCTGGTGTTCGGTGGGGATCCGTCGTTCCGCATACGGAAGCGGTAGTTCGTCGTAGATCAGTCGATCATCGAACCCTGCATCAGCGGCATCCTCCCTGGTGCAGGCGAACACAATGCGATCCGGGCGTGCCCAATAGATGGCACCGAGGCACATGGGGCAAGGCTCGCAACTGGTGTACAACACGCAACCCGTCAATTGGAAAACGCCCAAGGCCGTGCAAGCCGCGCGGATCGCCACGATCTCGGCATGCGCAGTAGGGTCGTTGCTGCTCGTGACGCGATTGTTGCCACGGCCGACGATCGCTCCGTTCTTCACGATCACGCAGCCGAACGGGCCGCCTTGGCCGAGATCCATTCCTTCTTTCGCGGCGCGGATCGCCTCCCGCAGGTAGTCCTGGTCGTTCATGATCAGCGCGATGTGGTGGAAGCTATGCCGAGTTCCTTCAACTGGATATCATCGATGCGGCTCGGTGCATCGATCATCGTATCGCGGCCGGCGTTGTTCTTCGGGAAGGCGATGAACTCACGGATGTCGCTTCTTCCGCCGAACAGTGAGACCCAACGATCGAAACCGAAGGCCGCTCCACCATGCGGCGGCGCGCCATACTCGAACGCATCCAACAGGAAACCGAACTTGTAACGCGCGTCCTCATCGGTGAAGCCGAGCACACGGAACATCGCTTCCTGCATGCTACGGTCGTGGATGCGGATGCTACCGCCGCCGATCTCCGTGCCATTGATCACAAGATCGTAAGCGTTCGCTTTCACAGCACCGGGATCGCTTTCCAGCAAGTGCGCGTGCTCCGGGACCGGCGATGTGAACGGGTGGTGCATGGCGTGCCAGCGACCGCTATCCTCATCTTTCTCCAGCAAGGGGAAATCAACGACCCAAAGCGGTTTGAAGTTCCATGGATCGCGCAGGCCGAGCAGATCGCCAAGGTGCAGGCGCAATTCGTTCATCGCCTTGCGGGTCCTGTTCGCCTCTCCAGCCAGGATGCAGATCATATCGCCCTTCTGCATGCCCGTGGCATCGGCCCACTTTTGCAATTGTTCCGGCGGATAGAACTTGTCCACCGTGCTTTTCAATCCCTCCTCCGCCCAACGCATGAAGACGATCCCGTTCGCGCCCACTTGCGGACGTTTCACGAAGTCGATCAGGTTATCGGTCTGTTTGCGGCTCCAGTTGGCAGTGCCCGTTGGCTTGATGGCCAGCACCAGTTCAGCATCATCGAAGACCTTGAATCCGTGGCCCTGGACCAACGAGGTCAACTCGATGAACTTCATATCGAAACGAAGGTCCGGCTTGTCGCAGCCGTAGTCGCGCATCGCTTCATCGTAGCTCATCCGTAGGAATGGCTCATTGATCTCCTTGCCCAATACCGCTTTGAACAAGTGCTTCGCCATCCCCTCGAAGGTCCGCAGGATGTCCTCGCGCTCCACAAAGGCCATCTCGCAATCGATCTGTGTGAACTCCGGCTGGCGATCGGCGCGCAGGTCCTCGTCACGGAAGCACTTCACGATCTGGAAGTAGCGGTCCATACCCGCCACCATCAGCAGTTGTTTGAATGTTTGCGGACTTTGTGGAAGCGCGTAGAATTCACCCTGGTTCATCCGGCTTGGCACCACGAAATCACGCGCACCTTCCGGTGTGCTCTTGATCAACACCGGCGTTTCCACTTCGAGAAAATGTTGTGCGCTCAAATAGTTGCGCACTTCGATCGCCATGCGGTGCCGCAGCTCCAGGCCTTTCCGGACACTGTTGCGGCGCAGGTCCAGGTAGCGGTACTTCATGCGCAGCTCGTCGCCGCCGTCCGTCTCCTCCTCAATGGTGAAGGGCGGCGTACTCGCTCCGTTCAGCACGTTCAACGCTGCGCAGAAGATCTCCACTTCGCCCGTTGGCATGTTGGAGTTCTTGCTCTGGCGTTCGATCACCTGACCGGTGACCTGCACAACGAACTCGCGACCCAGGGAGCGTGCCGTCTCCCGCAGCGTTGCATCACTGTCCGTGTTGAACGTGAGCTGCGTGATGCCGTAACGGTCCCGCAGGTCCACGAAGGTCATGCCGCCAAGATCGCGTGTGCGCTGCACCCAACCGGCAAGTGTCACGGTCTTTCCAGCATCGGCAAGGCGGAGTTCGCCACAGGTGTGCGTACGGTACATAGCGGGTCGTGATCCGCAGTTCCCGGTGTCCCAGTGGATCGGTACTACGGAACTGCGAGGCGCGAAAATACCGGATGCTCCGGATACAGGCGATGAAATACCTTATTCCACGAGGAAGGTGAGCGAACGACGATAGATATCGCCGTCGCGCTCCTGGATCCAAAAGGTCCATTTCTCCGTTCCGGGCACACCTCGTGTGATGATGGTCTTTTCGAACTGGAACGGCGAGGAGCTTACGGGAAGACTGTCCACCGTCATGTCCCCGACACCATCGAAGTTGGCCAGTACTTTGAACGTGTTGATCTTGTCGTCCCCGCCGGTGATGGTCACCCCAACGAGCAGGGTATCTTCCATGCCCACGGTATCGTCAAGGAACACATAGCCGCTATCGCTGCTGAAAACAATGGTCGGGCTGAGGGAGGTGTCTCCATCATCCTTCTGGCAGGCGGGCAGGAGGAGCAGGACCCCTGCGATGATCAGGAAGCAATGGGCGGCGCGTGCGGGTAGGGTCGCATTCATCGCTGCAAAGCTATGGCCCGGGTGGTGGTGCTTCGATCACGCGTTCGCCCGAGTATTTTTGGTACGGATGTCGCACCCGAGCGAACGACCCGTCCCCCGTGGGCAGCGATCCGCCCGTTCGTGACGTCCTTGATCCAAGACCCATGGCCATGCGCACTTCATTACCCACACTGGCGATCCTCCTGTCCGGCTTCGGCAACGCCGCATTCGCGTGTTCCTGTTTCGGCCCGGATACGTTCTGCGGTACCCTGAACCCGCCCTACGAAGAACCCGAATGGTGGATCCCCGATGCGGTCGTCCTCGCTGTGCCCCAGGAGACCTATTACTATGGGATCGATGTGGTCATCGTGCAGGTCATCCAAGGGGAGGTGGACAACGATACCGTTCGGGTCTGGGGCGACAACGGAGCGCTTTGTCGCAACTACGCGGGCTGGGCGTTCGGTGATACGCTTGTTCTCGGCATCGACCGTACCGACCTCGCCGGTAACACCATCGTCAATCCTGAATTCCCGGAAGGCCTGGAGCAACCAGAGGACTATATGATCAGTGGTTGCGGTGTTTACGTGCTGGACTATACGAACGGACATGTTCGCGGTTGGATCACCGCGCCCAGCATGCAGGACTACACGTTGGCGGACTTCGTGGACGTGATCGACGGTTGCGCGCTGCACAACGGGGTGCATGGACCGATGGCCGCCGACCCCCTGATCGTTCGCAACCTGGCGGGCACGCCGGTACTTGAACTCCACGAACGTGCTGTGGTGGACTTGGAGTTGCACGACCTCCAGGGCCGATGCGTACTAAGCCGTAATTGGGATGGAACTGCGCTGGCTCTGGACCGATTCTCGACAGGGACCTACATCGCCCAGGTACGGCTCGGCAGTGAACGGTGGATACGCAAGGTCCACAAGGAATAGGAGCGGACTCCTTGCGACCCGACCCGTCGGGGAGCTAGGTTTGAAGGGGAACCCAGCTCCTATCTCGATGATCAATTCACCCTTCACCCGTTTCGCAAAGCGCACATCCACCTTCACTGGAAGACCAGTGACGTTCATTCTCGCCGCCACTGCGATCGTCATCTGGGCCATCACCGGACCGCTTTTCAACTTCAGTGATACCTGGCAGCTCGTGATCAATACGAGCACGACGATCATCACGTTCCTGATGGTATTCCTCATCCAGAACACGCAGAACCGCGATACGGAAGCTTTGCAGATCAAGCTGGATGAACTGATCCGCGCCCAGAAGGAGGCGAACAACGCCCTGTTGGACCTGGAGGAGCTCGATGACGAGGAGCTGGACAGGATCCGGTCGGTCTATCTCGGGCTGGCGAGGAAGGAAAGAGAAAGGAAAGGGTGATCGAAGGTTCGAGTTCAGGTCCGTAATACGCTAACCCACTGCGCCCGCGGTTCTCCTGCTCCTTTTTCGACCACGTGGAACCAGGCCTTCAATATACCTCCCCACGGATCGGATTGAAGTTGCCTGACCTGAAGATCGATCGGAAGAACATGGGTACTTCTTAGCTTGTCTCCTGCTCGGGACCATCTATAGGAACTTCTCAGTCGGCTGTGCCGAGAGCTGCTTGCGCAGTTCTTCGGTCAGGTTCTTCCGCGTGATGCCGTGCCGTTCAAGTGCCGGCCAGGGATCTTCGCCGCCTTTGAGCAGGGCGAACAGCGCTTCCTTTCCCGCGCTCACCAGGACCCGTTCGCAAAGCAGTGCGCCCACGGCATACGGAACATCGGTGTGCTCGTTGATATAGAAGCGCTGGTACGTGTTCGTGTGGTCGTTCAGGTCGATGGTGCTGTCGGCTGCGAGCCAGCGTGCGAGGTTCGCGCGATGCCAGGCGTAGTCGTGGTCGGCACTGCCGGCCAGCAAGGTGGCCAGGCCCTCTTCCAACAGGCCCGGTGTGTTGTCGTTGAACGCATGCCGGCAGAACAGATGGATCACTTCATGTGTGTAGATGTCCTTGTCATTCCCGGAGTACACGATGCCGCCTTCCCCTCGACCTCCGGTCGGGAACACGTGCATCAAAGGATGTTGCTGGTAGCCTTTGAGCCGGAACAGGTCGGTTGGGTCTGAGCAGGAATAGTACGTGAACGGGAATTGTGCCACGCCGAAGAAGTCCGATAGTCGTTCGATATCCGCACGCTGCTCTTCGGCTTGCTCAGGAGAGAACACGTGCTGTGGCGAAATGATGTAGCGTACCGTTCCGACCTGTCGCGTTTCCCAATCCCGTGATCGGAGGTCGATGGGCAATGCGAGCCGGACGCCGTATCCCGTTCGACGGGCGAGGAAGTCGAAGACATAGCGGACATCGGAAGCAACACCCGCGCTGTCCGTGCGCGCCCAACGAACGGTAAGGATCCGTTCTTCGGCCATTTCCGTCGGGCGGATATGCAGAAGCGTTGGGCCGTATCGCGGCTCACCCACGGAGTCGAATTCCGCGTAGCGCAGCTCTTCGTCAAACGCTCCGAAGCGCACGAGGTCCGCAGGATCCCAGTAGTCATTTTCCGCCTCCCGGTCGAACTTCTTCGCGCAGAAGCGGCGCAGGCAGGCAAGGGCCTCCGCATTGAATGCATCTACCGTATCGACACCAGGCCAGATGTGCAGTTCCAACAGCTGCGGGACAATGTCCTGGGCTACCGCGACAGGTTGCTCATCTACAGTGTCCTGTTTTGGTGCATTTCCGCACGCGAGTACGAATGCCAACACACCCCACACCAACATCGCCATGGACCGGCAGGCTTGATACCTCATGTGAGCGCTGAACGGATCATGGTGTCCGCTTCGCTTGGTGCACCGAAGATCGCTTCTTCAGCAGGAAAGAGAAAGGGCTCCCACCCCGCGGCGGACGCCCTTCGTCATTTGATATCGGCAACGTTTACAGCGACCCCCTGTTCTGTCATCACGAGCGGAGCGAAGTGACTGCTCTCGCTCGATCGCCTCGAACGGCGCCTTGGAGTTGCCTGTACCGAAGCTCTCCGCGCTCTTGCGCCGGACGATTCCAGGCAACAGCGTTGGGTAGCATTTCAGGGGGGCATTACATTTGGTGAAACGCACGACCTATGCCACGCGTAGATCATACGGTACTGGCTCTACTTCTTGCTGAGCTCTTCGCGATCGAGGGGATAGCACAAGCAGGAACACTGGATCCCAGCTTCCATGGTGATGGGATGCTCACGCTGGGTGCAATGGCCCTTGAGATCAACTATGGGACGGCGGTTCAACAAGATGGCCGCATACTCGCCGCGAGCTACTATGGTGAATCAAGCCACAACATACATCTCAGACGCTTGAACTTCGATGGATCGTTGGATAGCTCGTTCGATAACGATGGGCTGGTGGTCATAGATCTCGGTGCCCAACTTAGAGTGTATTCGACGTTAGTGCAGCCCGACGGGAAGATCGTGATAGCCGGATCCATCTATGATGATGTCAATGGCCAGGGTCTTCTGCTCATGCGTTTCAACACCGACGGGACACCGGATGCCTCCTTCGGCGATGGTGATGGTATGGCGGTCTTATACGCTAGCTCGATGTGGCTCCCCGGTGTCAAAGTAGTGATCCAACATGATGGCAAGTTGGTCGTAGCAGGCTCATGGAATTCCATCATGTTCCTGGCGCGTTTCACTTCCGATGGATCCTTGGATGATGATTTCGGCACGAATGGATGGACCACATATGCTAGCACTGGAAACGGCTATTCCGTTACGGGTTGTGCTCTACAGGCCGATGGTGCGATCGTGTTGTGTGGTGCTGTTATGGAAGGAGGAGGGTCCTATGAGGATATGGTGGTAGTACGTTTCACGGCCAACGGTACGTTGGATACAACGTTCGATGGGGACGGCATTGTAAGCCTACCGGTCTCGTCCTCCATTGATGTAGCGGAGGATGTCCTTATACAGCCCGATGGCCATATTCTCTTGAGCGTAGCGGTCGTGAATGGGCAGGACTTCGACTTCGGCCTGGTTCGTTTGCTGCCGAACGGTGCGTTGGACCCCTCGTTTGATAGCGACGGCGTCGTGATCACCACCTGGCATCCGCTCTACGATTCACCATCTCGGATGGCCATGCAGCCCGATGGAAAGATCCTGCAGTCCGGGACTGTACATGGCGAATTCGCTGTGGCAAGACACAACGCTGATGGCTCGGTGGATACCTCCTTCGGTACAAGCGGGTTGGCCACGGCCGATCCTTCAGGGGGGGATTGGGACAGGGTGCGGGATATGGCACTCGCCTCGGATGGACGCATTGTAGTGGTGGGTGAGGCACCAGCCGTCGGCGGTGGAGTAGGGGTGGCGCGTTTCCTCAACGATACCGACGTCGGTGTACCGACAACTGAGCTAGAAGGGTTTGCACGTGTGCTCTACCCGAACCCTGCCTCCGAGCATGCCATACTTGAATACGAGTTGCCTCGCGCTGCAACCCTTTCCTGCGAATTACTCGACGACCGAGGCCGTAAAGTGAAGGAGATCTTCACAACTCGACGTTCTGCCGGTAGACACCGTGAAATGCTCGTCTTGAACGATCTCGAAGCGGGTACCTATACTGTGTTGCTGAATAACAGTGAAGGTCGATCGACCAGCTTCAGGATCGTCAAGGAGTAAGACGCTATCTACAACATTCCCCTGTTCTGTGATCACGAACGGAGCGAAGTGACTGCTCCCGTTCGATCGCCTCGAACAACGCCTTGAAGTTGCCCTTGCCGAAGCCTTTCGCCGATTCAGTGTGGCGACCATCGCTCCACAGTGGCATCCACCGGCTCCACAGTACGCAGGTAGTCATACAGCGCACCAAGGTCCGATCCGGTCATGCCGGCGTACATCACCCACGGCATCACGGTCTGGAACTCGCCTTTGGTCACGTCGACCTTTGGAGGAACGTAGGTGCTGTCCGCTGCAGCTTTGAACCGTGCGATGAACTGCTCGCGCGACCACGCGCCAATACCGCCCTTTTCGCTCGGGGTGATGTTCGGTGATCGCAGCACCGATCCCGTCGGGAAGCGAAACTCGAAGCCTCCGGCGAATTCGGGTCCCACCTTCTGGCCTTTCTCGCTGCGCGTGTGGCACTCCACACAGCCGGCCGCATTCGCGATGTAGCGGCCATGTGCTAGCGGATCGGACCCATCCGGTCGCGCCACCGGAGCTCCGAGCGCGGGCATGGTGTGGATGATGATGTTCATGGGGAAGGCGGGCTCACTCCTGGCGGGCCTGCTTTCCACCGCAGGCAAATTGCGCAGGTAGGCGATGATGCTGTATACATCTTCCTGATCCATGGCCCCATAGTTCAGGTAGGGCATCACCGGGAACAACGCCCGACCATCCTTGCTCACGCCGCCGGTAATGGCCCGGAACAATTCGCCATCGCTCCAGTCTGCCAGCGCGAAGGGCGTGATGTTCGGACTGATGAAGGCGCCAGGGAAGCCGAGCTGTTCATCGAAGCGCTCACCGCCCGCACCCAAGGTTCCCGCGACCAACGGGCCGCTGAACTTCGACCAGTCGCGCGTGCTGTGGCAATCCATGCAGGCACAGACGCTGTTGGCCAGGTATGCGCCGCGTTCGATGCGTGCAGGTGTGGCCTCCACCTTCAGGTTGGCGGGGACCTCGATGTCCGGTAGTGCCTGCGTGATGTACGTGATGGCGCCGATCACGACCAGGATGATCACGCCCAGAAGGATGCCAAGGATGCGGAGAACACGTTTCATGGTACCGATCAGTTGATGTTCGATGGTGAATTGTTCCTGCCGCGGAGCAGCCATGTGCCCAGCCATGCGCTCCACACGGGAAAGAGGAAGAGGTAGGCGAACAGGCCGAACATGCTGACGCCCTCCAGTCCGCTGAGCAGGCCGAGCACATCAAGTGCGGCGCACACGCCTAGTGCCATGGCGAAGAACCCGAGCCCACGGTGCGATCCACGCAGGGCCGATCCGGACATCCACAGCCACACGGCCAGCAAGGACATGCAGAGTGTGTTCCACAGGCCTACGTAGACCAGGCCGAACAACGCGCCGAATGTGGTGCTCACCGCTGCGCGAGTGGCCGCGTCGCCTTGAGCGTAAGCGCCGAAGAGATCGGTCGTGCCGGCAAGGACGGCCGCACCGATCGAGCCGGTGATCATATAGCCATAGCCGGCCCTTGCCGCGAGCTGTGCATGCAGTGGGCGGCTCCTGGAGGCCAGGTCCGTGAGCAGTACGGAGGCGGGCAGCAACAGCCAGTAGTAGCCCATGATGTCGAGCACCCATCCCCAACGCACGAGCGTGGCGTTCACGTTCGGGTGTGCGATGGCGCGCTGGGGATCGAACATCGCATCGAAGTCCCATTGGTAGGCGATGGGGCCGAGGAAGAAGCTGGTCAGGGCGATGGGGGCCGCGAGGATGGCGCACCACCCGGCAAGGCGCGTGTAACTGAGGTTGGTCATGCGGATCATTCTTGGGGGCAAAACAGGCGTAACGCCGCGTGCGGGTATTGGAAGCTTGCGCCATGCCCATGTCCCATTCTTCCAATGCGCTGGTGGCCCGGCCCGATCGTTCTATTTTTCCAGCATGTCACTGCAGCCGGTCTTCTCACGGCCGCCAGCGCTATTGGCTCCGTACATCGCCTACTTCTTCGAGTTGGAGGCAGAGGCGCCCACAGGAGATGCCGGACCGCACCGGGTGAACGTGCTCCCGGTACCGCATGCGCAGATGGTCTTCTCCTTCGGCGGCGCGTCGTTCGAGCGCGTCATGGGTGGGGAGCTGAAGCCAAGCCCGGATCAAGCGATCACCGGGTACACCACGCGCACCATCGAATACTCGAATCCGGGTCGTTTTTGGGTGTGCATGGCCGGCTTTCATCCATGGGGACTACAGCCTTTCTTCGAAAAACCCATGCGGCCCATCATCGATCGCAACGTGGAGCTGGACAAGGTCTTCACCGGGACCGAAGAACTGGACCGCGCCATGCGTACAGCATCCGATGGGAGCGCCCGACTTCAGTGCATCGAGCGCTTCCTGCTCAGCAAGTTGCGCCGCCCCGCGTTGGATGAGGTCATCGTGGGCAGCGTCAAGGCCATCATGGAAGAGAAGGGGCGTGTGCGCGTGCAGGAGCTGGCCGATGCGCTCTCCTTGAGCCGGCGGCAGTACCTGCGCCGGTTCCAGGATGCGTGCGGTGTGGAGCCGAGCCTCTTCATCCAGTTGGTGCGCTTCCAGTCCACCTTCGAGGCGATGGACCAACAAGGCGCGATACCCGATTGGTCGGCCATCGCGTTGGATGCCGGTTACTACGACCAGGCGCACTTCATCAATGCCTTCCGTTCGTTCACCGGTCTGGCGCCCACCGAGTACCTCGCGTGCATGCACCGCACCGACCTGGGAAAGCACTTCGACGCGCACCGCAAGGAGGATGACCCCATGCGGCGGATGTACATCTGAGGGAGAGTAACACCCAACGGTTACAAGACCGGCTTACCGCGCAGCGCCCCCATTTCTACTGTCCTTGTCCCCCGGTTCTCCTGCTCCCGCTCGATCGCCTCGAACAGCGCCTTGAAGTTGCCCTTGCCGATGGATGGGGACGACAGCCATTGCTGATGCACGTGGGAGGAGTTGGGCTCAACCCACCTCCAACACCACCTTCCCGTTCACTCCTCCCGCCGATACCATGGCTTGTGCCTGCGCCGCTTCCTCCAGCTTGAACGTGTGCGCGATGATGGGCTTCAGCTTTCCTTTGGCCAATAGGTCCAGTCCGAATTGAAGGCCTTGACGGGACAGGTCGCTCGAAACGAAACTCGCTGACACCCCGTGCTGCTGGGCGAGTTCCTGTGATGGAGGCATGGTAATGCTCACCAATCTCCCACCATTCTTCAGGCATCCGAAGGAGCGCGCTTGTACATCGCCACCCACGAGGTCCGCGACCAGGTCCACATCGCTCACCAATTGCGCGAAGTCCTGCGACTTGTAGTCGATCACTTCATCCGCGCCAAGGGCCTTCAGCGCATCGATGCCCTTGCCCGAAGCCGTGCCGATGACATACACCCCAAGGGCCTTGGCCATTTGCACGAGAATACCGCCTACCGCACCGCCCGCACCTTGGATCAGCAATCGCTGCCCGGCTTTCATCTCTCCCACCTTCACCAGAATGGACCACGCCGTGCCCAACGAGACCACGAGCGAGGCCGCCTCCAGGAAGTTGATGCGCTCGGGCTTGGGTGAAACAGCAGCTTCTTTGAACAGCGCGTACTCGGCGTAGGTGCCGCCCATGGCGGAGGCCATCACGGCATCGCCCACCTTCACCTGTGTCACCGCATCGCCCACCGCCTCCACGATGCCAGCCGCTTCCAGCCCTGGGATGAAGGGCGGTTGAACGGGATAGATGCGCTGGGCCATGCCGCTGCGGATCTTCATGTCCAAGGGGTTCACGGCGGTGGCCTTCACGCGCACAAGTACATCGGTAGGGTTGGTGATCGCGGGCTTCTCTACGTCGGCCAGTTCGATCACCTCGGTTCCGCCGAAGGCGGTGTATCGTATCGCTTTCATGTTGGTCAGGTGCTGTTGCGCGGGCACAAAGGTATCTTTGCGCTACCTGGAAGCAATTTGAGACCGGTAGTTTCCAGGATACTGCAGCACCTCAACCACGGCAACAAGATGAAAGTGAAGAACAAGGAGATGGGCATGAAGGTGGTGGCCGATGTGCTCGACATGATCGGTGGACGCTGGCGTGGACCGATCCTCGCGCGCCTTTGCGATCAACCCATGCGGTTCAACGAACTGAAGGCAAGTCTCAAGCGCATCACTTCATCCACGCTCACCAAGGAACTGCGCTACCTGGAGCAGGTCAAGATGGTGGAGCGCAAGGTGATCAGCACCAACCCCGTGGTGGTGGAGTATCATCTGACCAAGCATGGTTCATCCATCAAAAAGCTGATCAAGAGCGTGATCGCCTGGGGGATGAAGCATCGGGAGATCGCGCTGGGGAAGAAGAGCGATAAGTAGGAACCGGCTGAATGCCTTGCCATGGAAACAAGAAGGGCGTCCGCCGTACGGCGGACGCCCTTCTTCGTTTGATGTCGGTATCGCTTACAGCGTCCCGCGGTTCTCCTGCTCCCGCTCGATCGCCTCGAACAGCGCCTTGAAGTTGCCCTTGCCGAAGCTCTTGGCGCCCTTGCGCTGGATGATCTCGAAGAACATCGTGGGGCGGTCGAGCACCGGCTTGGTGAAAAGCTGCAGCAGGTAGCCCTCGTCGTCGCGGTCCACCAGCACGCCGTGCTGCTTCAGCACCGCCAGGTCCTCGTCGATCTCGCCCACGCGGTCCATCACCGTGTCGTAGTAGCTGGGCGGTACGTAGAGGAACTCCACGCCGCGGTCCTTCAGCGCGCTCACCGTTTCGATGATGTTGTTGGTGGCCACAGCGATGTGCTGCACACCGGCGCCGTTGTAGAACTCGATGTACTCCTCGATCTGGCTCTTCTTCTTGCCTTCGGCCGGCTCGTTGATCGGGAACTTGATGCGGCCGTTGCCATTGCTCATCACCTTGCTCATGAGCGCGGTGTATTCGGTGCTGATGTCCTTGTCGTCGAAGCTCACCAGCTGCGCGAAGCCCATCACGCGGGCGTAGAAGTCCACCCAGGTGTTCATCTCGCCCCAGCCCACGTTGCCCACCATGTGGTCGATGAACTTGAGGCCCGTGGGCGGCGGGTTGTAGTGGCTCTTCCACGCCTTGTAGCCGGGCATGAAGGGGCCTTTGTACTCGTTGCGCTCCACGAAGATGTGGACCGTTTCGCCGTACGTGTGGATGCCGCTCTTCACCACGTAGCCGTGCTCATCCTCTTCGCGCACGGGCTCCATGAAGCTCTTCGCGCCGCGCTTGGTCGTCTCCTCCCAGGCCTTCTTCGCGTCGGGCACCCAAAGGGCGATCACCTTCACGCCGTCGCCGTGCTTGCGCAAGTGCTCGTTGATCGGGCTGTCCGGCGTCATCGGCGTGGTGAGCACCAGGCGGATCTTGTCCTGCTGCAGCACGTAGCTGGTGCGGTCCTTCACGCCCGTCTCCAGGCCGGCATAGGCCACGCTCTGGAAGCCCCAGGCGGTCTTGTAGTAGTGCGCGCTCTGCTTGGCGTTGCCCACGTAGAGCTCTACGTAGTCGGTGCCCAGCAGGGGCAGGAAATCCTGTGCATCGGCCATGATCTTCTCAAGGCCGTAATCGACGTCTTTCAGTCCAGTTGCCATTGTCGTAGCATTCAGTACCGCGAAGTTCGGGCTTTTTCGGGGTCGGAAGGTGATGGAGGTCAGGCTCGTCCTGAGCAGGTCGAAGGGGCGTGCCCCGGCCAACCCTTTGGCTGCGCTCAGGGCGGCCGTGTCGGGCTAGGAGTTTAGCGCGCCCCGCACTTGATGCGGGGTCGGCCCGGGCCTACAAGTCCTCGTCCGACGTTCGGCGGACTGCGGTCTTTTCGCTTCTATCCCTCACGTGGCTGGCGGATATGATTCACGGGGGTAGTCGCGTATCGAAACAATACGGGCGTTCGGGGATGCTTACACAACACTTCGCTGGTCCTGAACCTAGTGCTTGAAGAACTTCAAGGTCTTCATCTGATCACCGTACCTATATTGAACAATGTATAGACCGGGTGACAGATCAGTGGCATCCATGAGAGTCTCAGAACTCCTTGTTGCCGCTGACATCAGCTCCTTCCCCGTGAGATCATACACCACTGCTCGACCGCCATTTATTGTTCCACCGATCGCGAGTTGGTCAACCACCGGATTGCTGACCCATGCTCCATCCACATCTGAATTCAACACTGGAATACCCACAGATCCACATTCAACCATGGTTCCGCTGCACCACCCTGTCGCGATCGATGGGACGCTACTGGAGATCGGGGGGGCCTGAGGGACAATAATCTCGGCTACAAGCTCTGCTATTGAGTCTATGACCAAGATGGGAGACCCTGATTGCACACAATCAATATTGCCTGCACTATCTGCGAGAGCCACGCTGATCTGTGAATGATAAGCAAAGTCAGTCCCTGAAAGCAGAAATCCGCCTCCATCTGACCTATTAATGCTCAACCCAAAGAACCGATCATAAGACCACGAGAGTTCGATGTTCCCTGTAGAATCGGTTCGGAACAGAGTTCCTTCGAATCCACTGACCAGGAGATCACTATTGCTCAGCTCTAAGATCGAGCTGACATAGTTTTCATTGTAGCCAGTATATGCCTTCGACCAGATAAGCTCGCCGTCAAGATCAACTTTCATCAGGAGCGGGCACGAAGAGGATGCATCGACGTAGTAGTTACCGCTCAAGTAATAACTACCTCCGTTCGATCTGACCACGTCTGTGAACCACATCTTGTTGTGACCATTGTTGTTGGTTGAGCGGTATGTCCTTGTCCATAACATATTCCCTGCGCTGTCGGTCCGGATCAAGGTCGCGTAGTCATTGTTGTCGTCGTAGTGCCAAACCATCCCGGAGATCAGATATCCTCCATCATCCGTCCCTATCAATGAGAACGGAATCACATCTTGCGCGTAGGCCGCAAACGACCTACTCCACTCGACACCACCAGTTGAGTTCAATTTCACCAAGGAAGCACCCATGTCGAACACGGGCGGTTGATTGGCTGTTCTTCCTGTTAGAGCGAATCCTCCATCATTCGTGGCTATAACGCCATAGGCATTGATGGGTGCGTATGAACGCTCCCACACCACATTACCAACAGAATTGACCTTGATGGCGAACGTGCTCGAACTGGGGAACGGCCATCCATCTACGACACCAACGACCAAGTAGCCTGAGTCTGGAGTGTTGACTAAGCCAGTCGAGTATTCATCCAAGGCACTTCCGTATGTCTTCCCCCAAATGGTGTCCCCATCCACGTCAATCTTGAATAACAGCATATCATACCCGCCTGCGCCACAACTATTCGTACTACCCAAGATGACAATCCCCCCATCCAAGGTCTGAAAGCATCCTGTTGGTACGCCATCCAGTGAGGTAGCGAGCACGTCTAGGGAAGTCACTAAATTCTTCCTGAAAGGAGCCTGCGCATAGGCATCGATGCCTAGCAGAAGAAGAGCGAAAGCAACGACTCGCATGTTTAGCCGAGAGGGTGCCTTGAACCCTGCACATCCAAGGTAAGCATCTCCGCGTGAGGGATAGTAGCAAGTAGCCCGCACCGCGAGGCTCTGCGAAGCGGCAGGACTACTGCGGATAGCCCGACGGCGCGCACTTGGCGCCGGCACGCCCTAACACAAGCTCACTCCACCCAGCTCTTCCAGTACTTGCCGTCATCCAGTTTCAGCGCCTCCTCCGTCACCATCAAAGGTCGGAAGGTGTCCACCATCACCGCAAGCTCGTTCGTCTCCTTCTGGCCGATGCTGCGCTCCATGGCGCCGGGGTGCGGGCCGTGGGGGATGCCGGCGGGGTGTAGGCTGATGTGGCCGGGGCCGATGTCGTTGCGGCTCATGAACTCGCCGTCCACGTAGTAGAGCACCTCGTCCGCATCGATGTTGCTGTGGTTGTACGGCGCGGGAATGGCCTGCGGGTGGTAGTCGTACAGGCGCGGCACGAAGCTGCAGATCACGAAGGCGTCGGTCTCGAAGGTCTGGTGCACGGGCGGCGGCTGGTGCACGCGGCCGGTGATGGGCTCGAAGTCGTGGATGCTGAAGGCGTAGGGGTAGTTGTACCCGTCCCAGCCCACAACGTCGAAGGGGTGCGTGGCGTACACGAGCTCGTGCAGCAGGCCCTGCTTCTTCACCTTGATGACGAAGTCGCCCTTCTTGTCGATGGTCTCGAGCTTCTTCGGGCGGCGGATGTCGCGCTCGCAGAAGGGCGAATGCTCCAGCAGCTGGCCGAACCAGTTGCGGTAGCGCTTGGGCGTGTACACGGGGCGGTGGCTCTCCACGATGAAGAGGCGGTTGTCCGTGTCCTTGAACTCCATGGTGTAGATCATCCCGCGGGGGATCACCAGGTAGTCGCCGTACTTGAAGTCGATGTTGCCGAGGAAGGTGCGGAGCGTACCGCTGCCCTTGTGGATGAAGATGACCTCGTCGCAGTCGGTGTTCTTGTAGAAGTAGTCGACGCTCTTCGCCTGCGGCGCGGCGAGCACGATGGCCACGTCGCTGTTCACCAGAATGGGCTTGCGGGCGGCGAGGTGGTCCTTCTCGGGCTTCGCCTTGAAGCCGTGCAAGCGCAACGAGCGCATGTTCTTCTCCACCGCGATCTTGGGCGTGAGGTCCTTGGGCTTGCCGATGGCCTTCACCTGCGTGGGGCGGTGGATGTGGTAGAGCAGGGAGCTCATGCCATCGAAGCCGATGGTGCCGAAGAGCTGCTCGTAGAAGATGCGGTCCTTGCCGTTCTTGAAGACGGTGTGGCGCTTGTGCGGGATCTTGCCGAGGCTGTGGTAGATGGGCATGGGGTCCAACAGGCGTCCCGCCTGTTCTGCTATTGGTGAGGGTGCGAAATATCGCGCCCGTTCGGGTTCTGGTTGCTGATATCCATCAGTCCTGAGGGCGGGAGATCTCCCGCCCGTACAAGATCCGATGCGCTTTCGCCTATTCCTCCGGGGATCGAAGGATGCAGCGAGCCGTTCAGTGCGAGCAGTTCCTCCTCCTCGCGGATGCGCCTCCGCAGGCCCTCGGGGTCGCTCACGGCCTTGGTCTTGGTGCTGCGCGTGCTGCGGCCTTTGCGCCAGGCACGTTGCACCTCCACGGGCAGCAGGTGGATCTCGCGGCAGCTGGGCGAGCAGCAGTCGGCGTATTTCGCCGCGCAGGCCTCGCACTGCACCAGCAGCATGTTGCAGGTGGCCTCGTGGCAGTTGGTGATGCGGTCGCAGGAGGTGCCGCACTGCATGCAGGTGCTCACCACATCGTCCGTGATGCGCTCGGCGAGGCGCTCGTCGAACACGAAGTTCTGGCCGAGGTACTTGCTCCTCAGCCCTTCGGCCTTCAGCTGGCGGGCGTAGTCGATGATACCGCCGTGTAGCTGGGCCACGTTCGTGAAGCCTTCGTGCTTGAGGTAGGCGCTGGCCTTCTCGCAGCGGATGCCGCCGGTGCAGTACAGCAGCACTTCGGCATTCTTCTTCTCCTTCATCACCTCCTTCACCTCTTCGATCGCGCCACGGAACGTATCGGCTTTCGGCAGGTAGGCGCCCTCGAAATGCCCGATGAGGCACTCGTAGTTGTTGCGCATGTCGATCACCAGTGCGCCTTCCTCCATCTTCCGGTTGAAGGTCCTCGCGTCGAGGTGCTCGCCCACGTTGGTCACATCGAAGGCGTCGTCGGCCAGGCCATCGGCCACGATCTTGTTCTTCACCTTCAGGATGAGCTTCAGAAAGCTCTTGCCATCATCCTCCACGGCGATCTTCCAGGGCACGTTGGCAAAGGCCTCACGGGCATCCAACGCCGCACGGAAGGCCGCGAGGTTGGTCGTAGGCACGCTGACCTGCGCGTTGATCCCCTCTTGCGAGATGTAGATCCGCCCCAGCACCCCCAGGGAGTCCCATTCCGCGTAGAGCACATGGCGCAGGTCCTCCACCTCGCTGAGCCGGACGTAGCGGTAGAAGGAAAGGGTGGTGCGTGGCACACCCTCACGTTCCAGCCGCTCCCGGAGGATGTCCGGGCGGTGCAGGTTGCGTAGGCGGTGGAGGTCCATGGCTGCTAAGATACAGGGGCTGCACACTGACGGACCGGAAGATGGCAATCATAGATTTGGCCGCGTAATGCCATTCCATGTCCAGAAAGACCCTCGTCATCGGCTCCAGCGGCCAGATCGGCACGGAGCTCGTTGAGGGGCTGCGCGCCCGCTTCGGCAACGAGAATGTCGTTGCCAGTGATATCAAGCAGCCGCAAGTGGCGCAGGCAGGTCCCTTCGCCATGGTGGACGCCATGGACCGGCGGGGCATCGAACGGATCATCGATAAGCATGGGATCGATGAGGTCTATTTGCTGGCGGCTTTGCTCAGCGCCACGGCGGAGAAGGATCCCGCCTTCGCATGGAAGCTGAACATGGAGAGCCTTTTCATCGTTCTGGAACTGGCACGCGAAGGCAGGATCAAGAAAGTGTATTGGCCCAGCAGTATCGCGGTCTTCGGCCCTTCCACTCCCAAGGATGCCACGCCCCAGCATACGATCGCCGAACCCAGCACGGTCTACGGCATCAGCAAGCAGGCCGGGGAGCGCTGGTGTGAGTACTATCACAAGCGCTATGGAGTGGATGTGCGGAGTATTCGCTATCCCGGCCTCATCGGCTGGAAGAGCGCGCCCGGCGGCGGTACCACCGATTACGCCGTGCATATCTTCCATGAAGCGATCAAGCAGGGCCGGTACACCAGTTTCCTGGGTCCGGATACGGTGCTGCCCATGATGTACATGCCCGATGCGATCCGCGCGACCATTGAGCTGATGGAGGCACCGGCCGATCGGATAAGGGAACGGGGTGGGTATAACCTGGCAGGATTCAGCTTCGACCCCAAGGGGATCGCCAAAGAGGTCGCACGCCATGTGCCTGACCTGCAAATGACCTACGCCCCTGACCACCGACAGGCCATTGCGGATAGTTGGCCGCGGAGCATAGACGACAGCGCCGCCCGTTCCGACTGGGGCTGGAAGCCGCACTACGACCTGAAGGCAATGGTGGACGAAATGATGCTGAACCTGAAGCCCCTTCTTGGCCATCAGAAGGCTTGAAACCTTTTGTTCCCCACCTCCGTATGCGCGCGTACAGATCAGTATTCCGCACTTCATCCATGGTCCGCGGTATATTTTCCAAACTACCCCCGCTCTTCTCGGGCCTTTGCTTGGTGCTCACCTCCTTGTACGCCCAGGCCGGACCCACACCGCAGGACACGCTGAACCGCCTGGACGAGACCGGTCGCAAGCAAGGCTATTGGAAGGTTACCGCCCCGAAAGCCGATAAACCTGGATACCAGGACGGCCAGTTGATCGAAGAAGGGCGATACAGCAACAGCAAGCGCATCGGAATATGGCGGCGCTACTGGCCCAATGGAGCAGTGATGAGCGAGATCACCTATCAAATGGGCCGTCCGCGAGGAGAATACAGGACCTACTATCCAAGCGGAAAGGTCGAAGAACAGGGTAGTTGGGACCTGGACCGTAATACCGGCACATTCCAACGCTATCACCCCAACGGGAAACTGGCCCAGGACTTCGTTTTCAATGCGAATGGTGTGCGCGATGGGGAACAGAAGTACTATCACGAGAACGGCCAGCTCGCCGTGCAGGTGCACGTGGACGAGGGCCGGGAGGACGGGGCGCTGAAGCGCTTCACCCCGGACGGGCAATTGCAGCAGGTCGCCGAATTCGAGGGTGGGGTGATCGATGCCTCCAGCAGCAAGTACTTGAAGCCGGCACCGAAGGCAGAGGATGTGAAAGTGGATGCCAAGGCAGCGCCGGCTCCGGTCGTCACTCAGGAGGAGACCACCAATGCCATCGCTTTCCGGGAGAACGGTTACAATACGCTCTATGATCGACAATTGAGGATCTCCCAGCAGGGCGACTTCAAGGCTGGACGTCTATGGGACGGTAAGCGATACACCTACGACAGCAATGGCATCCTCACCCGGATCCAGACGTTCAAGAAGGGACGGTATATCGGCGATGCCGTGATAACCGACGAGGATCGCCAGTAAGGAGGATCGGGGCCGTCCAGCGTCCCTCGCGCACTTCCCATCGCGCCTGTACCTTCGCGGTCCTTGAGAACCGTCATGTCCGACCCGCGCAAAGGCCCGTTCCATCTCACCAATACGCTCACCCGGAAGAAGGAGGAGTTCGTTCCCCTCCGTCCGCCGCATGTCGGGTTGTACGTGTGCGGCCCCACCGTATACAGCGATGTGCATCTCGGCAATGTGCGCAGCTTCCTGACCTTCGATGTGCTTTACCGCTGGCTGACCCATCTGGGCTACAAGGTCCGTTATGTGCGCAACATCACGGATGTGGGCCACCTCGTGGGCGACATCGACGAGGGCGAGGACAAGATCGCGAAGCGCGCCCGGCTGGAACAGCTGGAACCGATGGAGATCGTGCAGAAGTACACCAACGGATTCCACGATGTAATGCGCCTGTTCAACATCCTTCCGCCGAGCATCGAACCAACGGCCACCGGGCATTTGATCGAACAGATCGGAATGGTCGAGCGCATCGTGAAGAGCGGCTACGGATATGAGGCCAACGGCAGCGTCTACTTCGATGTGCCCAAGTACGCGGAGAAGTATGCCTACGGCGAATTGAGCGGCCGTAAGATCGATGAGCTGATAACGAACACACGGGATACGGAGGGGCAGGACGAGAAACGCAGTCCGCTCGATTTCGCCATCTGGAAGAAAGCGGAACCGCAACACCTGATGAAGTGGCCGAGTCCTTGGGGCGAGGGCTTCCCCGGCTGGCATCTCGAGTGCAGCGCGATGAGCACGAAATACCTCGGCGGAACGTTCGATATCCACGGCGGTGGAATGGACCTGAAGTTCCCACACCACGAATGCGAGATCGCCCAGAGCGTCGCGGCCGACGGCGTTGCCCCGGTCCGCTATTGGATGCATGGCAACATGCTCACGGTGAACGGGCGGAAGATGGCCAAGAGCGAAGGCAACGGATTCACGCCCGAAGAACTCCTTACCGGCAACCACAAGTTGCTGGATAAAGGCTACAGCGCGATGACGGTGCGCTTCTTCATGCTGCAGTGCCATTACGCGAGCACATTGGATTTCAGCAATGCGGCGATGCAGGCGGCGGAGAAAGGGCTGGAACGTCTGATGGCGGCCCTGGCCACCCTCGGGAAGTTGAAGCCGGGAGCCGGGAACGGTGCAGACATCGATGCCTTGGCGAAGCGGTGCTACGCAGCCATGAACGATGACCTGAACACGCCGGTGATGATCGCTGAGTTGTTCGAAGGAGTGCGGATCATCAACTCCGTGAATGACGGGAAGATGTCGCTGTCCGGTCCGGGCCTGGAGCAGTTGAGGGAGATCTTCCAGAGCATGGTCTTCACCGTGCTGGGATTGAAAGCCGAGCAGCAGACCACCACCGCCGATGATGCAGCCATGAGCGGCCTCGTTCAAGAGTTCATCCGCATGCGGGCAGAAGCCAAGGCGCGTAAGGATTTCGCTGCGAGCGATGGGATCCGTGATCGCCTTGTCGCGCTTGGGATCATTTTGAAGGACACGAAAGAAGGCACAACATGGGAACGCGCGTAGCGGTCGGTCACTCAGGGCGGAGCAGGTACGAGGCCCTATGGAAGTGGTGTTTCCTGCTCATTCTTCCGCCCCTTCTCCACGCTTGCGAGCCCGACGCACAGCGGGCCACGACCATTCCAGAGCAAAAGCCGGAACAACCCGCGCTTCCGCCAACACCGCTCTTCGACCCCGACTCGGCCTATGCCTTCGTCGCACGGCAGGTGGAGTTCGGCCCGCGGGTGCCCGGTACGACGTCCCACAAGGCATGTGGTGACTGGCTTGTCCAGCGGTTGAGGACCAGCGGTGCGGAGGTGATCGAGCAGACGGGTACAGTGGTCTCCTACAACAAGGAGCGCCTGCCGTTGCGGAACATCATCGGGCGATTCGCTCCCGATCGCAAGGAACGGATACTGCTGCTGGCACATTGGGACACCAGACCGTTCGCGGACAAGGACGATGAACGCAGCAACCAGCCGATCGATGGGGCCAACGATGGTGGAAGTGGAGTAGGGGTCCTTCTCGAGATAGCCCGCCACCTGGCCAAGAAGGAACACGGACCGGGAGTGGACATCCTTTTCACCGATGTGGAGGACCATGGCCAGCCCAGTGGCGCAATGACCTTGGACGAGAGCAGCATCGATACCTGGTGCCTTGGATCGCAATACTGGGTCAAGAATCCGCACACCCCGAATTACACGGCCCGTTTCGGGATCTTGCTGGACATGGTGGGGGCCAAGGATGCCCGTTACCACCAGGAAGCGCTGAGCATGCAATACGCTCCCGCGATCGTCCGCAAAGTGTGGAAGACGGCCGAGAGCATCGGTTATGGTGACCGCTTCATCGCGAAGACGGAATTCTTCGTGGGCATCGATGATCACGTACCGGTGAACGTCAACCTGCGGATCCCGACGATCGATATCATCGAGTTCGACCCGTCCACGAAGGCGTTCGGACCATACTGGCATACGCATGACGATAACCTGTCCGTTATCGACAGGAATTCGCTGAAGGCCGTAGGGCAGACCGTCTTGGAGGTGCTTTGGAAGGAACGCTGATCCGTAGTCGGATCACAGTGGGCTTATCACCGCGTCACCGTGGACGGCAAAGCCAGGAAGCTTGAGGCACACGGCCATCTCTTTCGTCCATACCCTCAGGAGCATCATGGTCCCAGCACCTTGTGTTGCTCCGATCTGGAGAACTCCCGCGTTCAAGTAGCCAGTGTCGATGGTCCTGCCCACTGCATCCGTCACCGACCACGTTGCACCATCCGGGATCCCTGAGACACTCCAGCCCGTGGATTCCTGGAATATTGCCTGCAGCGGCTTGCCCATACTCCGGTCCACCGCCACCATTTGACTGAAGTTCTGGGTTCCGTCGGTGTCCGTTCCCCGCAATCTATAGTAGCTCACACCAAGGAGAGGTTCCTCATCCTTGAAAGCGTAGTGTTGGGTTTGCGTTGAATTCCCCGTCGCGGGAACACTCCCGATCCCATGGAACAGAACAGCATCCGTGCTGCGTTCCACGGTAAAGTGGTCCGTGCCCTGTTCGGATGCGGTCGTCCACTCCGTCAGTACGTAGTCCTGCTCCTTGGTGGCCATGAACGATACCAACTCAACAGGGAGTAGATTACATGCTCCAATGTACAGTGAGCGAGTGGCCGTGTTCTCCACTGGACAAGCCCCGTCGCTGATATCGATGAACACGTTCACGGGAAGGATACTCATGTTCGCCGTCCAACAAACGCGCGCTGTGGCTGGATTGGTACCGATCACCTGGAAGGTGGAACCAGGCAACAAGCTGGTCGCATTGCTGGTGATGGCCAGCACCGTTGTTGGGTCAGGGTCCGACACCTCCAGCGATGCGCACATGGCCGCACCTTGGCAGACCGCCACGCTGCTCACTCCGGTGGCCGTCGCTCCGGAGACATTCGAAATGGCGGTCGCGGGAGCGGGTGGTGATCCATCGCATACCATGACCACGAACATGAGATCGCGCATCACGATCCCGATCAGTTCATTCGCTGAGTTGTAAGTGGCCACCTTGATCACCACCACATAGTTCCCCGTCACAGTCGGGAAGAAATTCAGCTGTCCCGTGGTCCCATTGATGGAAATTCCAGGGATCGGTTCCAGTCCGGAAAAGCCGGGTCTATAGGTAACCTCGTTGGAGGGATCGTACCGACCGGCAACAAGAGAGAAAGCCATGGTATGACCGTCCGGGTCCGATGCCCCTGGATTGTAGGATACAGGGGCAAACACACAGAGGGATGGAACACCGTTGTCCGCGAAGCGAGGCGATTTGTCACAAAACCCTCCCGCGTTGTTCAACGTGGCCTCGGCATAGGTCCCAGGTGTGTTCAGGAGGTTCTCGGTCGTGTTCCGGCAGCAGATACTCCAGCCAATAGTCCAGTAGTTGCACGGAGACAGATAGACGTTCGTGCTGAAGCGGTACCGCCGGAAACCGGGCAGCACGCCCCCGTGGCAGGTGCTGTTGTTGATCTGGGATGTGCAAAGCTGGGATACTTCCTCGTTGATGGTCTGCGGCACACTGGCCTGTGAGAACGTAACGCCGCAGCTATTGCTGAAATTGATCGTTTGAGGACTTATTGGAACACCGGCACAATCCAGGTATACGTCAAGATTGACCGTATAGAAATTGCTCCCGATACAGGTGTAGGATATGGTAGCACCGGAATAGTGGTTCGCAAGCAGTGATGGCGCCCAAATGAAGGCCAACGCAAGGACCGCTACTGCCCGTTTCAGGGCCGAACAAAAGCGCCGGATGATCATACTGATCGAAATGCTATGACGATAGACCTTGGAAAGTTACGAAAGGATCGCGTTCAAACCCCAACAAAGACTGCCCTGAACTTGCGCCGCCGCCACCCTGACCGGTCAGACCCCATAAAAAAGAACGTCTGGCCCCTCAGGACCAGACGTTCTTTACAGCGATCGGTTGTCTATTGCTTCACAAAGGTCCGTTGGTGAACAGTACCATCTTGCTGCACTTGCACCAAATAGACCCCACTTGACAAACCGGACACGTCCAACCGGTTGTTGACCAAGGTCGTCGGTGGTGTGACTTGTTGGCCAGCGACATCCAGCACTGTTACGGTCCGGGTTCCCCGACCTGCCGGCAACTCTACAAAGAGCTGGTCCTGGGCAGGGTTCGGATAGGTGCGCAAGCCCACGGCATCGGCGTTCTCTACCACAGCAGTGTTCACGCCCTCCACGAGGGAAATGGTCGTGTTGACCGAAACGTCCGTGATCACGTTCACGATCCCTGAGGGCCAGCGGATCCTGACCTCATCGATGACTTCGTCGCTCCCCAAGCCGAAATGCGCGATCAGGCTGCTCATCGTACTGAACGCGTCGCCGCTGCGCACTTCACGGATCTGTACCCCCGAAGTGCTCGTTACGGTGATCCGTGCGCCTATCCCGTTCAGGTTGGAGGAGGTGCCTACGGTGCTCACCTTCAGCCAGTTGTTATCATTCCCGTCGTTCATGAACGGCTGGTTGTAGGCCATGACATCCAGGAATCCGTCGTTGTTCAGGTCGCCGACCGCTCCGCTGTACGGGGCGCTACCCATGGTTTCTGGCGTAAAGGCCATTGCCCCGTTACCGAACATCAAAGAACCACCACCAAGGACATCCAAGTTGCCGTCGTTGTTGAAGTCATGTGTGCACCACTCGATCGACTGCCCTGTGAACGTATCGAACCCGGAACCCAGAGTGACGTTGGTGAAGGTGCCATCTCCGTTGTTCCGCATCAACTTCTGGTAGTTGCTGGAACTGGAACCGATCAATACGTCCATGTCCTCGTCGTTGTCGAAATCGCCCCAAGCGCTGGACCATGATTGATGGTTATCGGCGAACCCTAGCCCCGGAGCCACATCGGTGAAAGAGCCGTCGCCATTGTTACGCATGAGGATGTCGACGGGATTGCAACCACAACGCGCCACGAACATGTCCTGGTCTCCATCGTTGTCGAAGTCCGTCCATAGTGAACCGTAATTGCCGCAGCCCAATCCGAGACCCCCTTGCACGTAGCTGATGTTCCCGTTCCCGTCGTTCATCAACGCCACGTTGTCGTCAACATCGTGGCACGAAAAACCGTCCAGGTGACCATCATTGTTGATGTCCACCATGTTGGTGCGCTGGCAGAAGATGTACTCCGAGTTGTATGTCGGTGTGAACCCGGTACCCGTGCTATTGGCCATCATCAGGCTTGCTCCCTGGCTGCCTCCGTAGAGCAGATCGTTATAGCCGTTACCATCGATGTCGCCGGCGACGATGCTCCAAGAGGGGCTGTGCACAGCGGGTGCGGTCGTAATGTTGACAGGATTGAATCCACCGGTCGGAAGCTGGTACTGGATCCGGATACTGGTGGTTGAAGCCGAGACAACATCATCCAGGTCATCCCCGTTCATGTCTACCACACAGTCGCCGACCGTGAGACCCGGAACGGTCGTTTGCGTGAAATGTATCTGGCCTTCGGCGGGTATCACTGGGGCCAATTCGGTCAAGCTGAAGCTGAAGCCGGCAGGAGACCAGTTGTTGTCAAAAGCGATATGATAGGTAACCCCTCCGACGGCATCGAACAGGGCCATGGAGGTCAGGCCGCTACCACCGTCATCGTCCCCGATCACGCACTCCAAGGAACCGCAGTTACCTGTGTAGACGTGGAAACGCGTGTCACCACTACCAGGGAGATCGGTGGTCAAGCGTACTGTGGTATCCTGCGTCGGAGTGTATTTGTACCACTCTGCGCCTGTCGCGATCCCTGTTTCAATGCAGATCGGGGACGGCGCTTCCGGTCCATCGATGGCCGTAACAGTGTAGGTGCCAGGCACAATGGCCAGTGCCGTGCTACAACTATTCTGGCCAATGGCCGTGGATGCGCCAATAAGCAGGGCAACGGAGAGGAAAGCTGTTCTCATGGTTCGGTTGTAACGATTGGAGCTTGCGATGTTTGACGCGTGATCTTGTCGAAAGGATGCCTGAGGGGCACAAAGTAGGTCTTTGGTGCTGATCCAGGGGGGCCGGGATCCGGGCATTCGTTCATTCCCAAGGGGGGTAGCGAAGCGATCCACGCTTGGATCAGGGGCGCCCCTTCGGCATACACAACCGTTCGTCCCAGAAGCGGCATCCACTCGGCTTCGTCCGTGGAGTTCAAGCGATAACAAGCATGCTCCGTTGCGGATCGCCGGCGGGCACGATGTACGTGAGCAAAGGCGAGAGCGGATCCTCGCGTGGTAAGCACCCCCCCAGATCGACCGGGTCAACGGTCTTGATCCGTGCGAAACGCATGGGTCGGTAGTCATAATGGCGGGATTCGGCATGGCAGTCCGCGCATCTCATTTCCACATATGCCTGGACGCGCTTCGTGAGGTCCTGGGTCGCATCATCCCATCGAACCGTCGTCCCAATTGCGGCGGCTTATCCAATGACCTTCTTGAGAAGCCCAAGGGCATTTGACGGTATGGAATAGTTGCCCGCCGGTCATGACACGCAACAAGCGGTCGAGGGGTTGGGTCGGGTGTTGCGGGACAAGGGTTGGGCGAGCGAACTAACTTGCCCCTCCTTCCCCCTGCAGATCCCCGAATGAATGCAGCATACTGGAGCAGGGAGGAGGCCCCCTGATGTCCCAGAACACCGAACCCGGCACAGCGGCTGAGCGCACCATCGCTTCGGATGACCGCCGCCTCTTTCTCCTTGATGCGTACGCGCTCATCTACCGCGCCTACTTCAGTTTCATCCGCGCGCCTCGGGTCAACAGCAAGGGCTTCAACACGAGCGCTGCGTTCGGGTTCACCACCACGTTGCTGGACCTCATCAAGCGCGAAAAGCCCACCCACCTCGCCGTGGTGTTCGACACGTCGGCACCCACCGAGCGCCACATCGAGCACACGGATTACAAGGCCAACCGCGAAGAGATGCCGGACGACATCCGCAGCAACGTGCCGTACATCCGCCGGATCATCGAGGCGCTGAACATACCGGTGCTGGAGAGCGATGGCTACGAAGCGGATGATGTGATCGGTACGTTGGCGAAGAAGGCCGAGGCGGAGGGCTACGTCACTTACATGGTGACCCCTGACAAGGACTTCGGGCAGTTGGTCACGGACAGGATCATCATGTACAAGCCCGGGCGAGGCGGCGATCCGCCCGAAAAGCTGGGACCGAAGGAGATCTGCGAGCGTTGGGGGCTCCAGACCACCGACCAGGTGAAGGACATCCTCGGCCTGATGGGTGATGCGGTGGACAACATTCCCGGCATACCGGGCATCGGGGAGAAGACCGCGATGAAGCTGGTGCAACAGTTCGGCAGCCTCGAAGGCGTGATCGCCAACGCGGACAAGCTGAAGGGCAAGCAGCAGGAGAACGTGATCGCCTTCGCCGAACAGGGCCGGTTCAGCAAGAAGCTCGCGACGATCATCATCGATGCGCCGGTTGAACTGGACCACGACGCGCTGCACCTCGATCCACCGGACAAGGACAAGGTGATGGAGGTGTTCAGCGAACTCGAGTTCAAGACACTGGCCGCGCGTGTACTCGCTCCGGCCGATGCCGGTGGAGCGGATGCCGGCGTCGTGGAGAGGCGCGGTGCGAAATCACGGAGCACGGCAAACGCACCGGGACAGGTCGACCTGTTCGGTACTGAGGTGGATGCCGAAGGGAACGTGGAGATGAAGGAGTTCGCCACCATCGACACGGTGAAGCACCGCTACCTGCTGGAGGACACGAACGAGAAGATGTACATGCTCGCCGCGCAGCTGAAGAAACAGCCGCGCTTCTGCTTTGATACCGAGACCACGGGAACGGATGAACGCACCGCGGAGCTGGTCGGCCTGGCCTTCAGCTTCAAGGCGAACGAAGGGTATTACGTGCCCGTGCCTGCAGACCGTGCCGAGGCCCAACGTATCGTGGACATCTTCAAGCCCATGTTGGAGAACGAGGCCATCGGCAAGGTGGCGCAGAACGCGAAGTATGACATCCGTGTGCTGGCGAACTATGGCGTGGAGGTGAAGGGCCCGCTTTTCGACACCATGGTGGCGCATTACCTGCTGAAACCCGACCAGCAGAAGCACGGCATGGACTACCTGAGCGAGGTGTACCTCGGCTATCGCCCGGTGAGCATTGGAACGCTCATCGGTCCCAAGGAGCGAGGGAAGACCCAGAAAAGCATGCGCGATGCGGACGTGGAGGCCGTGAAGGAGTATGCCGCAGAGGATGCCGACATCACCTGGCAACTGGGCGAGAAGTTCGCCCCGCTCCTGGAAACGGATGAAGTGACCCAGCTCTTCAACGAGGTGGAGATGCCGCTGGTGCACGTGCTCGCGGCCATGGAGACCGAGGGCATCCGCATCGACATCCCGGCGCTCAAACAGTTCAGCGAGGAACTCGGCGCGGACCTGATCCGCTTGCAGGACGAAATACACAAAGCGTGCGGCGTGCCCTTCAACATAGACAGCCCCAAACAGTTGGGCGATGTGTTGTTCGAGACCCTCAAGATCGGCGGTGACAAGGTGAAGAAGACCGCCAAGACCGGGCAGTACCAGACCAGCGAGGACATTCTTCAAGAACTGAGCAACGCACATCCAGCCGTGCCGCTGATCCTCGACTATCGCAGCCTGCGCAAGCTGAAGGGCACCTACGTGGACACCCTGCCAGAAGCCGCGGACCCGAAGACCCACCGTGTGCATACCAGTTATCTGCAGACCGTCGCCGCCACCGGCCGCCTGGCCAGCAACGACCCGAACCTGCAGAACATCCCCATCCGAACGGAAAAAGGGCGCGAGATCCGCAAGGCCTTCGTGCCGCGCGACACGAACTACCAGTTGCTGAGCGCGGACTACTCACAGATCGAGCTGCGCATCATCGCCCACATGAGCGGCGACCACAACATGCAGGAGGCCTTCCGTCATGGGCTGGACATCCATGCGGCCACCGCGGCCAAGGTGTTCAACGTGGATATCGCAGCCGTTACGCGCGACCAGCGGAGCCGCGCGAAGGCCGTCAACTTCGGGATCGCCTACGGGCAGGGCGCCTTCGGTCTCTCGCAGAACCTGGGCATCCCGCGCGCGGAGGCCAAGCAGATCATCGACGACTATTTCGCGCAGTTCCCCGGCGTGCGCAACTACATGGACGAGATGATCGGCTTCTGCCGCACGAACGGCTACATCAAGACACTGATGGGCCGCCGCCGTTACCTGCCGGACATCACCAGCGCCAACAACACCGTGCGGGCCCAGGCCGAACGCATCGCCATCAACGCACCCATGCAGGGGTCGGCGGCGGACATCATCAAGGTGGCCATGGTCAACATCCAGCGCGAGCTGAAGCAGCGCCGTATGCAGAGCAAGCTGTTGTTGCAGGTACATGACGAACTGGTCTTCGACGCGCACAGCAGCGAGGCGGACGACCTTCAGGCCCTCGTGAAGGACCGCATGGAGGGCGCGTTCCCGCTTGCGGTGCCGCTTGTTGTTGACATGGGCTTGGGGAAAAACTGGCTGGAAGCGCACTGAACACCCCGTGGGTGTAAGGCACCTTTACGCCCGACTCTCCCCACAACCCGATGATCGCAATGCGTACGAACCTATGGCCAGTGTACCTGGTGGTTGCCGCGTTCCTTACCGCCTGCGGTGGCGACCCACCGGCACAGGACACGTTGAACGTGGACAATGGCTTGGATACGGCCAAGGACGAACGGATCGCAAAGACCAAGAAGATCTTCTACAGTATTCCATCGCCCATGGAGACCGCTGCCTTGTTGAAAAAGGCTGGCGCCGAATACAACAGCAAGATCCTGAACGACGTGAAGAACGTCGACAAGTACACCGCAGCCAGCCAACAGGCGCTCAACCTCGGGGTGTATGGTGCTGATCTCAGTTACGCGAGCGTCTTCAACCACACCCAGGAGAGCATGTTCTACACCTCATGCTCCCGCAAATTGGCGGATCGCCTTGGTGTCATGAGCGCATTCAACGACAGTACGCTGGAGTTGATGCAAGCCAATATGAACGACCGCGATGCCCTGCTGGATATCATCAGCGAGACGTACTGGAACGTGGATGCCTATCTGAAGGAGAACGGACGGGACAACATCAGTGCGCTGATGATCGCGGGCGGCTGGGTCGAAGGTCTCTACATCGCTACGCAGGTTTCGGCTACGAACGACACCCCCGACCTGCGCCAGCGCATCGCCGAGCAGAAGCTCTCGTTGAACGATCTGGTCGGTTTGCTGGGATCCTATGAAGTGGAGGATGCACGCCTCACCGCCGTGATGGCCGACATGAAAGCCTTGCAAGCCTTGTTCGCAGAGGTTGCGGACCCGGCCAATGGGAACGCTGTGACGGAGGAGAACGGTGTGACCGTGGTCGGTGGTGGTGGCGCTCTCGCCACCCTCACCGATGCACAGCTTACTGCGATCCGGGACAAGGCCGCGGCCATCCGCAACACTTATATCAATTGATCGCCGCCATGCGCAACGTCCGCCCGATCCTTGTGAAGACCCTGCTGACAGGAGCCGTGCTCGTTTCGGCTGTGGTCGCGAACGCGCAATGCCGCAGCTTCGCCAAGAACAAGTGTGTGCCCGAGCTCGCACCGTTCAAGTTCAACGAGACCTTCAATGCGGCCCAATTGGCCCCCGGTGAGGAGGCGGAGGTCAACCTGACCTTCTACAGTGGCCAGGAGTACAGGGTGATGGTCTGCACCCATCCGATCCTCGGCGAGGTGAACTGGAAACTCGTGGATGAGAACAACAGGATCGTTTTCGAGAGCCTGGCCGATGAGCCCAAGCACCACTTCGACCTGAAAGCGGCAAGCACCGTTCCCATGAAGGTCATTGTCTGGGTCCCGGGCGCCGGGAAGTCCGACATGGTCCATGTGGGCTGCGTGGCGATCATGGTCGGGTTCAAGGAGTGAGCATTCCCTGGGCATCACCCCGCCGGCCGTTCGGCGCCCCGGGGTCCCGAAAGGTCCCGGTCCTACCGGGACCTTTTGTTGCACTATAGCTCAACGCAGTTCCACGCGCCCCTTGCGCTCCAGGTCCGTGTAGGCTTGGAAGCGGAGCAGGTGGAAATCGCCACTGCCAGCGGGGATGTTCAGTGGGATCGATGTGCGCCCCATCTCGGCACCGGCCTGATCGTAGGCCACCGCTGTGAGCGTGTCCGTAATGGCTCTTTCTGAAGAGAGGTAGACGATCAAGGTATTGGTGCGTCCGGCGCTGTCGCTTTCGAAGGATGTCTTGCCCAGTGCCAATCCCTGGACCTTCAGATCCTCGGAAAGACGCACATCAACGCTCCAGGTGTCCTCAATACCGGTGGTTACTCCTTCGATCACCTCGGTGGCCGCACTACCCGCCAATTCACCGCCCTTGTTCAACACACTCTTGGTCTTTTCCCCGGCCCAGTTGCAGGCGGAGAGAAGCACCAGGGGTATCAGGACCAAGGACCTCATTGCACGGTGAACCGCACGGCTTCGCTGCGGCCGTTCTGTTGCATCCGAAGGAAATACAGGCCTGCAGGCAATTCTTCGACAGGCACATCGATCCGCCGAACGCCCGGGGATAGTTCCCCGTCGAATATCCCCCGGATGGTACGGCCGAGCATGTCGAGCATGTCCACACGCACCCTCCCGCCTTCCGTAACGTTCAGCACCGCTTGGGCGTTATCAGTGGCAGGATTGGGGATGACCATCAGCCCGGCGTTGTTGTTCGTGGATACTTCGTCCAGGCCAACGGGCATGCCGTTGATGTTCACGTCATCGATGTAGAGGTTGTTGCCCCCATCGCTCTCGAAATTGAAGCGCACCCGGAAATCGGCGACGTGGTAGGCGTCGCTGATCGTATTGATCTCGGCAAATCCCCATTGGTCGCCACTGCTGGGAACGAAGTTGCTTGCCGTTGTGCCTCCGGTGGCAAGGTCCGTGGACCCACGCAATTGCTTGCGCAAGCTCCAGGTATCGCCGCAGTTGTTGCTCACGTAGACCCGTAAGCGATCGTCGTCCGTGGATGTGCGACGAGCATATGCGTAGCGGAAGGATAGCGTGATCTCCGTTGCGTTCGTCATGTCCATGGTCGGCGTGAACAGGTCGTCGCTGCGACCGGCCATCGTGGTCGCGTTCTGGATACGGATGCTCTTGCTCCCGGTGAAAGCGGACACATTGGTGATGCTGAACGAATTGTCCTGATCGGGATCCGCGATCGCCCATCCGACATCCCCGATCTGTTCCGCGTTCTCGAAGCCCTCGAATAGAGGAGGTGTTCGACCCGGATCGTCCGCCACAACGACCAGCTCGTTCGTGGTGGTGGAGAGCGCATTGCTTCCATTGCTGACAGAGAGACTTACCGGGTAAGTACCGGCCGTGGGATAGGTCACCAACGGATCCTCCTCCGTCGAGGTGGCGGGGTCACCTCCTGGAAAACTCCAGTTCCATATGCTTACATCGTGGTAACTGGCATCGGTGAACTGGACGGACCCTCCTGCGCAGATCACGGTTGCCGTGCTCGTGAACCGGGCCATGCACAACGGTGCGTTGCCGTTCACGCCGGTATTGATCAGGTTGCTGGTCTGCCAAAGCTCGTTCCGTTGCGCCGTGCTGTTGTTCAACGCGGCGATCATGCGTGCGCTTTGCCCGGCGGTGAACATCTTGGTGCAATAGGAGTACTCCATGTAGTTCTCCACGTT
>DEQO01000069.1 GCA_002360495.1 Flavobacteriales bacterium UBA3364 | reverse complement strand
GGCGGACAGGCTGAACACGCTCGTCGGAAGCGGATGGGCAACAATGACGGCGGTTGCGGAATCGGTGCAACCGGTCAGGTTCTCCGCGACCAGTTCAACGGTGTAAGTACCTGCAACCGCATAGGTGTGGAATGGATCGGCCAGGGAGGAAGTATTGTCATCGCCGAAGTCCCACTGGTTGAAATCAGCGTCCACGCTGCTGTTGAGGAAGGAGACCTGCAGATCGATGCAGCCGTTCGCAGGGTCCGTCGTGAAAGCGGCTTGCGGTGTCTCGTTCACCACCACTTGTTGTGTCAATGAGGCGGTGCAGGAATTGCTTATCGATGTCGCCGTAAGCGTTACATCGTAGGTCCCGCTTTCGGCGTAGACATGCTCCGGAGCCGACAAGGTGGAACCCGTGAGGTCGCCGAAATCCCATTGCAGGTTGGCGACATCGGGGGTCAGGTTCGTGAAGGTGAACGGTTCGCCCACGCATACCGAGGCCGGATCGGTGGTGAACGCAACGACCGGCGATGGGTAGACCTCGACATCGACCGTGTAACTGTCGAAGCCGCAACCGAAGTTGAACAGTTCGATCGTGTAAGTCCCCGGATCATTGTACGTGTGCTGCAGGTCGTGGGCGTTGCTCACATTTCCATCGCCAAGGTCCCAGTACCATGCGGTATCACCCGACGAGTACTGCGTCAGGTCCACCGTTACCGGAGAACAACCATCGATCGGATCGGCGTTGAAGAAGGACGTGACCTCGTTCGCCTGGATGGTGATGACCTGCGTCGCCGTGGAAGTTCCGCAGACATTGCTCGCGGTGAGTGTCACCGTAACATCCCAAGCGGCACCCTCATTGGCATACGTGTTGGTCACGACGGGTCCGGGATCGTTGCTCGTGTTCCCATCGCCGAAGTCCCAGAAGAAGGAATCGGGCAGGCCGTAGCTCGCGTTGCCGAAGGGTACTTCGGTGTAAGGACAATACTCGTCCAGGTTCGGACCGAAGACGGCTGTGGGCTCAGGGATCACCGTAACGCTGCCTTCGTCCGTATCGGAGCCGCATACGTTGGTCACTGTAAGCGTGATCGGATAGGTGATCCCATCGACCGGATCCTGCGGGAACGAGAACGTCGGTGGAACTTGGTCCGTCGAGGAAGCGAGCCCGCCGAGATCCCAAACGTAGGACACACCATCACCTGTGGACGTGTTGGTGAAATCGACGAGCAAGGGACCACAACCGGTATCGGCGCTCAGGGTCATCTCCGCTTGCGGGACATCCCAAACGTCCACGGAACTGAACACGGTATCCCGGCAGTTCGCTCCGGTAATGGCGATCAATCGGACGGTGTAGGTACCCGTTGATGAATAGCTGTGCGACGGCGATGGGTCGGTCGATGTGCCCGTATCCCCGAAATCCCACTCGAAGCTCGATGCTCCAGAACTGTTGTTGATGAAGGGGAACGGCACATTGGCGCAGGCCACGGGATCGTTCGCTATGGCCGCAACGGGCAAGGGGTTCACCGTGACCAGCGTGGAATCACTGTTCGAGCAACCGGTCACCGGGTCGGTATAGGAGTAGGTGACCGGGTTCCCGCCCGGCAACGCAGCCATGGGATCGAAGTTCCCTGCCGCATCGACACCGGTCCCACTCCAGGCCCCCCCGGTCGGGGTCGCGGTGAGTACCTGGATGCCACCATCCGGACAGGTCGCGATCTCGTCACCAGCATCAACAATGGGAAGCGCGTTCACGGTGATCGTGACCTGGTCCTGAAGCAAGCAGGTGGCCGAACCGAAGGAGTACGTCAACGTGAATGAACCGGAGAGGCTGGGATCGAACAGGCCCGATGAGGAGACCTGGGGTCCGCTCCACGTGCCACCCACAGGTAGCGCGGACAATTGGAAAGCACCGCTGTTCACACACACGGCCGTGTCGTTCCCGGCGAACGCTGGTTGGGTGATGGCGACCACATCCACGGTGATCTGGTCGGATCTCGAACATCCGGCCGGGCTCGTATAGGTGTAAGTGAAGATATCGGTGCCGGGTCCGTCGGGCGTGACGATCCCACTGGGCGTTACGGTCATGGTCGTCGCGGACCATGTGCCACCGACAGGGTCACCGCTCAATTGGAACGGTATCGGTTGGTCGCAGAGTTCCACATCCGGTCCTGCTGAGACCAACGGCAACGCCATCACGGTCGCCGTGATGTCCCCACTCGAGGTACAACCGCTGCCATCGCTGTACGTGTAAGTGAGCACGTATAGCCCCGGGGCCACTGCGGCCGGATCGAACGCGTACGGAGGACCGGTAACACCGGGGCCGACCCAGATCCCTCCCGCAGGTGTCGCGTTCAATGGCTCGGGCGCGGAATCAGCACAGCGCATGATATCAGGAGGCAGGTCCAGCACGGGCGCCGGCAACACCTGGACTTCCACCTGGTCACTCGTGGCACAGGTGCCGGTACCGAAGTTGTAGGTGACGATGAACACCCCTACCGTGCTTGGCGTGAACTGGCCACCGGGTCCCGCCCCTATCCACGTTCCTCCGGGCGGGGAAGCCGGGAGCGTGACGGCCGTGGGCCCCTGGCAGAAGAAGGTATCCGCACCGGCGTAGGCTATCTGCGTAAGGTCCTCGACGGTGATGACGACATCATCATCGTTGGTGCATCCGTTCCCGTCCACATGTGTGTACGTCACGGTGAACGGACCAAGATCATCGGGCACCGGGGTGAACACACCGCTCGCTGAAACGTGCGGGCCGCTCCACGTTCCAGGACTTGGGAACCCGTTCAATTGGACACCGATCGCTTGATCGCAGAAGGTCTGCGCAGCGCCTGCGTTCACGTTGGTCACGGGGTACACCGTCACCGGCACCGCCGTACTGCCCGGACATCCACCCAGGTCACCGGACACGGTGTACGTGGTGGTGATGGCGGGACTGGTGTTGAACAACGGCCCCGTACCGACCAATGCTGCACCGATGAACCATTGGTAGTTGCCGGCACCGTTCGCGGTGAAGGTCGCTGTCTCCCCATTGCATATCGCATCGCTCGAAGGCGTCACGGTGATGGTAGGCGCTGCGATCACCTGAACGTTGATCGTTGCCGCTGGTCCGGAGCAACCGTTGCTAACGGCGACCACACTGTAAACACCGGCGTTCACCGCCGCTACGTTCGGGATCGTCACCGTGGCCGAATTGCTGGAGAAGCCATCGGGCCCGGTCCATTGGAAGGTGACACCGGGAGTGGAAGAGGCCGAGAGCGAAAGGATCTGTCCTGCGCAGATCGGGCTGTTGCTGGCGATCACGGGCATTGCCGGCAACGTGCCAACGGCCAACGTGGTCACATCCGTTGCGGATCCGCACGCGTTGGTAACGGTCAACGAGATCGACGAACTGGTCGCCGCTGCGTAACAGATCTGTGGCGGATCCAAGGTACTGGCGGTCGCTGGAGTACCACCTGGAAAGGTCCAATCGTAAGTCGTGATGGGCGCTCCGCAGTTCTGCACCACTGCGCTCGGGTCCACGCATTGGGTGGCACAAATGCCGGTGAGGTCGGCGACATCCACCTGGGGCGGTGCATTGGCCGTGACCACTTCCGTGACGTTGTACGTACCGCAGGAATTCGTCGCCGCAAGTTGGATGGAATAGGTCCCGGCTTGCGAGAACAGGAATTGCGGTTCCGTGGACGAACCCGATGTACCGCCCGTATAGCTCCAATCCGGCCCACCGCCGCAGGAACCACCGGATGTGCCCACGTTCCACGCATAGGTGGTGCGACAACTGTTCGGGCTCACGCTGGTATTGTCCACGACGCTCGCGAACGGAGCGCAATCGACGTCCGGTGTCAACGTGAACGCCGGCTGTGGGGGTGCTTCAATGCAGACACAATGTTCCACCTCATCGGTGCCGCATAGCGTATTGCCCACGTGGAGCGTTATGCAATAGGTGCCCGGCTGTGTGAACTGCACGGTAATGGCGTTGTTCCCGTTCGTCCATTGGTTGGGCTGGGTACTTCCATTCAGGTCTCCCATGCCGGCTGGCGGCGTGTAACCAGTGGCCGGACTGATCGTCCATACGCGCAATGGTTGGGAGCAATTGAATCCGCCGACACCCAAACTCGTGTTCGTGAACGTGACACCGGCGTTGGTGCAAGCCGTATCGGACGTTTGCGTGAAGGAAGCCTGGGGCGTATCGGTGATGTAGATGGGGCCGGCCGTACCGAACGAGGTGATGGGACATGGGGTGATGGCATCGATACGGAACGTGTACGGTGCCCCCGGGCAATTGGTGGTGGGATAGTTGTAGGTGACCGAGGCCGGTGGCGGATGACCGAAGGTGGTGCCATTGCCATCGCCATAGTCCACCACGTACTGCGTACCCGGCGAATTGGGTGTCGGCGTGTTGATCGGGAAGGTGAGCGGCGTTCCCGAGCAGACCAATGTATTCCCCGGATTGCTGGTACCCACGGAGGGGTTGCTGCCCAGGAACACGTCGATGGTGGATGTCGTGGCGCAGCCACCCGGTCCCGGGTTGGTGACCGTGTAGGTGATCGTGTGCAGTCCGATGGGATAATTGTGCGTCTGGCTCCAACCCGCTGTTCCCGGGTTGATGGCAGGCGGTGTTCCCCAGTTCAACAAATACGTTGCCCCAGGCAGCGCTGATCCGGCATCGGTGAACTGGAAGTCATAATCCGGAAGGCCTGTCCCGCACAAAGCGAAACTGTTCCCGCCCGGCCCCACGTAGAGATCCGGGTTGGGGTCGTTGGTCGTCAACACGGCCGACGGTGTCGGGTTCACCGTAACCGCCACTTGGTCCGTTGCCACACAGCCCGAGGCATCGGTCACCGTCAGCGTCAAGATGAGGTTCTGCGTGGTGCTGACCGGTACCGGGTAGTTGAAAGTCGTGGCTTGGGTGTTGGTACTGGACAGGTAAGGCGAGCCGCTCCAAGCATAGCCCAGCGGCGCAAGGCCCGTCCCGGAGCCGTTCAGGTTAAGAGCGGCACCGCCGCACAGGGTGGCCGTGGGGTTCCCCGCTTGTGCGGTACACTGCCCAACGGCATTCTGGGCCATGGCGCCCAGGAGCAGGGCAAGGCCAAGAAGGGGGTAGCGGGGGGAACGATGCATGGGGCAATACCGGCCGAAAGTAGCGGGGTCGCCCCTTCCGGATACGGCCTTGGAAGGCCGTTTACCAACGGCCCTGTATGGATCAAGACGTCCAGCTTCCCCGGATCGTTGCCCCTTCTGCCCGGTTTCAGACCTGTACATGGATCGAACGGATCTGCAAGGTGGGGTGTACGGCAGCATGAAAGATCGTCGTTCTCCCTTCAAAATCCGCACCATGATCACCGCCATCGCCATTGTCGCCTTCCTCGCATTGACCTGCCTGCTGGCCTTCGGGACCGGTTGGAACAACGTGCTATCACCCGACCGCAACGAACTGGTGTTCGCCGACCGCAACCGGGAATACGGTGCCTACAAGATCCGGCAGGAGCACCACCGTACCATGGTCCTGGCCCTGGGCATCGGTTTGGGCTTGGTGGGGATCGGGGTCGTGCTACCCCGGTTGTTCACCAGCGCCAGCGTGGAACACGACATTCCCCAAGTGAGGATCACCGACTTCATCTTCGACCAGATCGTAGAACCCGCAAAGCCCGTGGAACCGGTCCAGCCGCAGAAAGTGTTGCCCCGCACAGATCCGCCACTCGTTCCCAAGGGGATCCCGATAGCCGTGGACCGGGACTCCATCGCTACCGCGCCGAAGGATACCACTGGCACAGGCGACCCTGATCCGGGACCGAAGGGTGGGGATCCGGGACCGAAAGGCGGCGACCCCGGGCCGAAAGTCGGTGGCACAGGTGGTGGCACCGGATCGGATGATGACAAGCCCATTGAAGGCTACCAGGCCGACGAAATGCCCGAGTATCCGGGTGGGACGAAAGCGCTCTACAAATACCTGGGCGACGAGGTGGAGTATCCCCAGATCGATGTCAAGGCCGAACGTTCAGGCCGTGTCGTCGTCGGATTCGTGGTGCTGGAGGATGGAACGGTCTCCGATGCCACCGTGCTCCTGGGTGTGAGCCCGACGCTCGATGCCGAGGCGCTTCGCGTGGTGAAAAAGATGAAGAAGTGGAAACCCGGAAAGGCCCGCGGCAAGGACGTGAAAGTGCGCTACAAGCTGCCGATCGTCTTTACGCTGGCACCCTGAACCGAGCTAGGTAACGCTGCGGTGGGAACTTGATCCGAGTTCCCACCGCAGCAACTCCCCCACCTCCTTCGCCTTGTTGAAGACCATGAAGTGCGATCCACCGTTGACGACGTGCGCATCCTTCACATGGGCGATCGGCATCAAGCGATCGCGATCACCGTGGATGTGCACCAGGTGCTTCACGGGTTCCGCAGGTCCGTTCCACGAAAGGCAGGCATTGATCTGGGCCTTCAGTTGATCGAGGCTGTGGACGTTCATCAACCGATCGAAAAGGGCGACATCCTCCGGCGACTCCACCCCCATTTGCCAGCGGGCGATCGGCAGGGTCTTTTCCAAGATCATCGGCGTGAGGATCCGTTCCGGATGGGTGCCGCGCAGCATCCTGATCTGGCGGGGCATCTCCTGCGGCCCCTTCCAACTGGAGATGATGATCACCTTCAGCGGTTCCGTGAACGCCGCCAGTTCCTGGGCCACCATGCCGCCCATGCTCACGCCGATGAGCACATGGGGCCGCCTCGTATCCACCTTCGGGGCCAGGGCCGTGGCATAGTCCTGCACCGTGCTACCCGCCGGCATCACAGGCCAATCGAGGTAGTGCACGGTGTGCCCCGAAAGATCCAGCTTGCCGAACAGCCGGTGATCGGCGCCGAGACCGGGAATGAGGTAAATGTCCATTCTACGGAACCATGTGGACCGGCACAGGTCAGCGGTTCAGCTTCACCACGTGCTTCTTACGCGCTTGCATGTTCAGCAACTCCACCGCAAAGCTGAAGGCCATGGCCACGTACGCGTAGCCTTTCGGGATGTGGCTGCCGTGGACGGGTTCAAGCCCCTCGAAGAAGAGCATGAAGCCCACCATCACCAGGAACGACAACGCCAACATCTTCAAAGCGGGATGTTTTTCGATGAAGGAACTGATGCCATTGGCGAAGAAGAACATCACGATCATGGCGATCACCACCGCCGCGATCATGACCTCGATGTGTTGTGCAAGGCCGATGGCGGTGACGATGCTGTCGAAGGAGAACACCGCGTCCACCAGCACGATCTGGGTCATCATGGCGCCAAAGCTGCTGGTCTTGCCCTGCGTGTTCGGTTTCTCCTCCTCCCCTTCCAATTTGTGGTGGATCTCCTTCACCGCCTTGTACAGCAGGAACAGGCCACCGAAGAACATGATGCAGTTCCGCAGGTTGAAGCCGTAACCGGCGATGGCGAACAATTCGTTCTCGCCGTTCTTCACCAGCCAGCCCAATCCGATCAGCAACGCACTGCGCAGCGTGATGCCGAGTATCATCCACAGCCGCCGCGCCTTCAGCCGGTCCTGCTGCGGCATGCGGCCCAGGATGATGCTGACGAAGATGACGTTGTCGATGCCCAGCACGATCTCCAGGATCGCGAGGGTGAGCAAGCTGATGAGACTACCGAGGGTGAAGAGCTCTTCCATGGGGTGCGAAGATGCAACTCGTCCACCTAACCGATCGCTGGGGAAGAGATCCAACGGTACCAGGCATCACTTGCGCCTGTCGACACGTCTTCCATCCAGAACGATAGCCATGCGACACCTCTTTACCACGGCGATCCTATGCGTCTCCATGTGGCCCACGACGAACGCACAACTCATCATCAACGGAAGTTTCGAATCGGACGGAACGCCCAGCCTATCGGGCTGGGAATGGACCTGCAACGAACCTGGCTTGCAGAACAGCGCTGCGCCGGGGTCGGGCAGTTGGAGCGCCACGAAGGATCCCGGGCATGCGAAGGGCTGCTTTCCCAGCTACATCTATCAACGGCTCCCCGATGCTGAGAATGGCACCGTGATCACACTTTCAGGCTGGGTGCGTTGCGGGGAGGAAGAGCCCTGCATCGGCGGGATCCTGAGTTCAGGTCGCGTACACAACGGCGTCTTCGAACTGGATAACAGCGTCAGCTCCCAGCTCCCGACCTGGGAGTTCGTGAGCATCAGCAACCCGGTGCAGAACGAGGAGGGCGATACGGCCATTGTGGTACTGAGCGGCGGCTTCATCGGCGGGCCGATCGCGCCATCACAGAGCTTTTTCGATGGGATCACGTTGTCGGTGGCACTTGGCGTGGAACACGTGGAGCCTGCGGAAGGGCCACTCTTCCGGCTCTCTCCCGATGGCCGAAGCGTTGCCGTACAGGCCACGTCGGAAGAACGCATCCAACTGCACGATGCCTTGGGGAAATTGCATTTCGAGGGCAAGGGTAGCGGTGTCGGTTGGCGTACGATCCCATTGCCCGATGCGGCGACCTGGCTGCTGGTGACCGTTGAAGGGGGGGCCACGCGAAGAAGCCAGCGGCTGGTGTTGCCGAAGTGATCCGAGCGCTCAGAGCACCGGACAGGTCCGCAGGAATTCCAGCGAGGCCTCCATGTGATCGTGCATCACGGTATCCACGTCAACGAACGGCACATGTTCACGGAAAGCAGAGTGGAACGAGGCCAGTCGTGTTGAGGTCTTTGCAGGTTTCCTGAACTCCAATGCCTGTGCGGCGGTGAACAGCTCGATCGCCAGGATCCGTTCCACATCGTGGACCACGCCCCAGGTCTTGATCGCTGCCGCGGCGCCCATGCTTACATGGTCCTCCTGCCCGTTGCTGCTGTCGATGGTATC
>DEQO01000034.1 GCA_002360495.1 Flavobacteriales bacterium UBA3364 | reverse complement strand
TGGTACGCACATCGAAAGTGAATGGGCGGTCCACCAAGTGAATACAACAGAGAATTTCGCCACCCACAACAAGGTGTGGAACTGGCTTTTTGGTGGACTGAATTTCCGGGTGGAGAACCACTTGCGCCCGCGCATCAGCCATGTCCACTATCCCGAACTGAACAAGCGTCTCAAGCAAGTGTGCGCCGAATTCGGGGTGCGCTACCGCGAGTTCCCAACCTTGCGTAGTGCGCTATGGTCGCACTTGGTGTACCTGCGCCAGGTGGGTATGGCCTGATCCACTCAGTGGTGTAACCGGACGACCTCGACATCACCGCTTGCGTGCGTGGTGCGGAGCAGGTAGGTCCCGCTCGTGAGCGCTGAGGGAAGGCCCAGGCGTTGCGGTACGTTGTTCCCCGTGAACGATCCCGCGTCGTGGACCATGCGGCCCAGGGCATCCAGGAGTTGAACATGGACCGTATCGCCGCCGGGGATCCCCAGCATCACATGGTCCGTGAACGGGTTCGGATGGATGTTGCCGATCGTCGCACCGGATGTTCCTTCGATCCCGACCGTACAGTTGATGTTCCCCGGAAGGTTTGCATCCAGCCATTCGGAACGTGCCAATACCCAGTCCTTCAACTCCTGCACTTCTCCGGCATACGTGGTCGGAATAGGGGATGGATTTGGCCAGACATACTGTCCCAGGATCGGCCAGATGGAGAAGTTGTGCTGCTGCGCCGCATTCAACAGGCCGGCCACCGAGTCACAATAGGCGTTCATCGCGGGCACGGAAAGCAGTCCCTGCCGCAGGTCGTTCCAACGGCAGCGCACCGCTTCGGCATAATTCGGATCTTCCAGAAGGCGCGACCACCAGAATGGCACCTGATTGCCGTCACCGCCGCATTCATCGCCGAATTCGTGGGCCCACCCGGTCACATCGGAGCCTCGGCAATAGTCCGCGTTGCCCCACGCGATGTCGAAATCCCATACCGGCCCGGCATGCAGCTTTCCGCCATTGCTGTTCTTGTCCTTGTAGAGGAAGCTGCTCAGGCGATAGCCATCGACATTGCGGGCCAGTTCGTTCAACAAGAAGAAGTCGATGAACGACGGGACATCCGCGAAGGCCGCGTAACCCGATCCGGGATCCGTGAATTCGTCACCCGCCAAGGCTGTTTCGAAACTGTCCACGAACGCTTGTATGTAGGCGGCCTGTTCCGGAACGATGTTCTCGGGTTTCGGATACCGGTACTCCAGATAGACCTGTTGGCCGTCCCCGCTCACGACGGGTGCGTACGGTGATACCCATCCGTTGTCCGGGCCGTTGTTGCGGTCCACGCTCAGGATGTATCCTCCGGTGAGATCATCGCCTGCGATCTCCAAGGGATCGAGCTTCGCGATGTCCACCCGACCGCCACCTCGTTTGATCTTTTCCATCAGGACATACACCCCTTGGTACTCGCCGTTCAACACCACTTCCACATGCCGGTGGCGCGGAGCATAATGTCCCATGCCCTGTGCGAGATGGAAGGTGAGCGTGTTGTTCATCAACGACTTGTCGAAGTAGTTCGCGGAGAGGACCCAATCGCTCTCCGGGGGCATGTCCAGGATGGGCGCAGTGACCTCCGCACCCGTTACGTCCCACAATTCCACGGCGTACGACTTCTTCGGTGACAGATTCTGCGAAGAGAAGCCGCGCAGCTCGATGCCGATCACGCCGTCGTAGGCGTTGAAGGCGTCGGTCAGGTGGTTCAAATTCCCGGGACCATTGTCAACGATCCCCATGCTCGCCATGATCTTGTCCGCATCCACGATCGTTGCGCCATTCGTGTTGATCACGACCAAGGGAATGTCTGAGGTCTGGAAGTTGTAATAGTGCGCAGGCGTATCGCCGAACGTGATGCTCCAGCTGATCACAGCGCCCTCATCAGCGAAGGGATAGGTGTCCAATACGCGCAAGAGCCAGGTCCCGTTGCCGTTCTGTCCATTGTTCACGCTCCCCATCTGTCCTTGTGGACGGAAGGACCCTTCGAACGGCGGTATGCCGTTGCCGATGGTTCCTTCGGCGTCGTTGGTGAAGCAGGTGTTGGTGTAGTTGTCCGTATCACCTCCTTGACCAGCGACCAATAGCCGCGCGGTACCGTCCGGTGCCACGATGCGGATATCGAGATCCGAAAGCCACATGTGCTCCACGGTAATGCAGACTTGCTCCAGGCCGAAGCTGGAAGTATCCAGGACGGCGCCGAGACCGGTCACCACCAACGGGATCTCCAAGGTGTTGCCATCATCCGGGATGGCCGCTCCCGCGCCTGAAAAGGTCTGGGCGGCCACCATGGAAGGCCAGGCCATCGAAAGGACCAAGCTCCATGAGGCGGAAGAGAAATGCAGCATCTGTTCCGTGTAAAGGCGCGAAGGTAGTCCCATGTTATCCCAGCGTAATGCGATCGTTCCGGACGCTGTCGTGGAACATGGGTTTGGCTATCCGGCCAAGGCATTGTTGCCCCGCTGGTGCACGGGATCCGGTCAACAGGCCACCATAAAGAAGGGAGAAAGTGTGCATAGCACGCTTTCTCCCTCCCTGGCCGCCTTTTTCGATCACTCCAGGACCACCGGCAGGTCCTTCGGATGTTTCACCGTGTACACGAAGCCCAACTTCTTGGTGGCCTTCGGTTCCAGCGACATGTTCCAGGTGAGCTGGCCAGTGTTCTCGTCCGCGTTGGCGCCGCCCTTGTCCGTGAGCTTCACTTCGATCTCGCTCTGGGGGCTCAACGGATACTGGTCGCGCACTTCGAGGTCGACCGTTGTGCCTTTGCTGTTCCGCACGGTCAGGTCCCATCCGATGGTGACCGTGCGCGTGCTGCCGATCACGGCCTTCTCGTTGGTGCTCTTGCGCCGTACGCGATCCACCACCACGCCTTTGTCGCGGCCGAGGGAGATGTCCATGGTATCCTTGGGAACATCCAACTGCAAAATGCTCTGGCCCACGAAGGTGCCTTCGAAGAACACGTTGGCTTCGCCGGAGAGCAGGTCAAGATCTTCCCAGCCCGTGGTGCGTGCGTATAGGAAAGCGTCCTTGTCCAGTTTCGGCGTTGCGTAATGTTTGTAGGTGGCCGCAATACTGTGGTTCTTCACGCCTACGGTGTGCGCCACGCCATCGCTCGGGACGCTGAAGGGCACTTCGATCGCGAACTCTTTCGTGGTGGTCCGGTAGTTCACCGTATTGGCCACGGTCGTGTAGGCATCAACATCCTCGTACTTTTCCAATGATTCAGCATCGTCCCGACCGGCCGCTACGGGAGCAGGGGCCATAGGCTTGAAGCGA
>DEQO01000164.1 GCA_002360495.1 Flavobacteriales bacterium UBA3364 | reverse complement strand
ATGCGCTCCTGGATCGGGTGTTCAGCCACGGGGTGGCCAGCTTATCGGATGTGGAAATACTGGCCCTGCTGATCCGCAGTGGTGATGCGCAGATGACGGCCTTGGATGTGGCGCACAACGTGGCGCTGCGCTGCGATAACAGCTTGCTTTCGCTGGCGAAGTACACCCCGTGGGAGCTGGCAGCAATGCCGGGTATGGGGCGGAGCAAAGCGGCGATGATCACCGTGGCCATGGAGCTCGGGCGCCGGCGTGCGGGGATGTATCCAAATGAGAGGCCGTTGATCCATGACAGCCATACCGGGTACGAGGTCCTGAAGACGGTATTGGCCGACCTGCAGCACGAAGAGTTCTATGTGCTGCTGCTGGATCGCGGCAATCGGCTGATCACTCGCGAGCGCATCAGCTCGGGCGGGATGCACGGAACGGTGGCGGATCCCAAGATCATCTTCCGCCTGGCGCTGGAGCGAAGGGCGAGCAGCATCATCCTGGCACACAACCACCCCAGTGGACAGCTGCGCCCGAGCGCAGAGGACATCACGCTGACAAAGAAGCTGGTCGAGGGTGGACGCTTCATGGACATCACGGTGCAGGACCACCTGATCGTGTCGCAGTCCGGATACTACAGCTTCGCGGATAACGGGCAGCTGGGGTGATCGATCGTTGATCGTGGCCTCCGTGTCAAGGACGAAATATCCATTGGCGTGGGAACCTTCGCATTGGTGCCCTCGTAACCTTCACTCGTAGAACGAACCACCACGTTCATGAGGTTATTTACGTCGCTCGTTGAGAAGGTGTGGAGCCATGGTGCCCGCACGTTGTCTGATGCTGAGTTGCTGGCGATCCTGTTGCGAAAGCGCGGCTCCACTGCCAAAGAGATCGATACCGCCGGCACGTTGCTGGATGCCGGCAGTGGAACCCTGCACCAGCTGTGCCAGCATACACCTTGGGAGCTGGCATCGATGCCGGGCATGTGCAAGACCCGAGCGACGGCCATCATCGCGATCTGTGAACTCGGGCGCCGGCGTTCGGCCTTGCCACCGGATGATCGGTGCCAGGTAACGGACAGTTCGATCGCCTACGACGTGGTGCGGCCCGTGCTGTGCGATCTGATCCACGAGGAGCTGCACGTTCTACTGCTTGACCAAGGCAGGCGCGTGATCGACCTGGTGCGCGTGAGCGTGGGTGGTACCGATAGCAGCATTGCCGATCCGCGCGTGATCTTCCGCCTGGCGTTGGAACGCAGGGCGTCGTTCATGATCCTTGCCCACAATCACCCCGGCGGCACCCCGGAGCCGAGCCGTGTGGACATGGACCTTACCAAGAAGCTGAGCGTGGCCGGCTGGTTGGTGAACATCGAGGTGGCGGACCACTTGATCGTGACGCAGGGCGGGTACTACAGCTTCGCGGACAACGATCGCATCTGAAGAGAGCTGGTGCACCATGCGTGCCCCAACGCGCTGCGAGGGCACGCATGGTGCTGTCCTTGTAAAACCCCTTCTGATGAAGTACAGTTTCCACCAGCTGCTCCAACGCAAACCCGATGGCGGTGTCAGCGGTCCTATGTCCCCTGTCCTGTTCGCCCAGGAGATGGCCAAACACATGGAGCATCCGCCGTTCAACCTGGTCGTGCGCGTCCGGTTCGATGACGAACGTTGTTTCCAGCAACTGGAGAGCGATGGATGGACGGGCTACGACACCCTGTTGCTCGGGATCGTTGGTACGAAGCACGCGTACATCGGGCTGTGGATCGATACCGGCCTCGGTGGTGTGGCGGTGGCCATGCAAGAGCTGGACGATGCCGGCGCCACCTTCACACCCATCTACGGAGAGCACCGCACCAAGCGCGACCACTTCTTCCCCGATGATGCGGTGATCGTGCAGGTATTGAAGGAAGCATTGGAGCGCCGTGCTGAATTCGCCATGACCGCATGAGCAGGAACGGCACCGAGATCCACTTCACCGTTGCGCAAGCCCAGGTGAAGAGCACCACGCAACGCCGGCACCAGCAGGCGGTGATGCTGAACGAGTTCCGCAACAGCTTCTGCGATGGCTTCGATGTGCGCGACTTCCGGTACTATGCGGAAGAGACCGGCAAGGAGTTGTGGTGGCTGCTTCGCCACGCGCGTTGGGCAGAGGAGGGCGGCCTGTACGGCGAGTTCTTCGAGAACGCGGTGGCGAACCGTGATCACGATACGCTGGAGACGATCTTCCTGGAGATCGCGTGACGGAACCACCGTCTGCAGAGACGGTGGTCCGATGTGGTAGCCTTCATATCCGGGAGGTCCTGTGAGCCGGTGATGTACTTTTACATCGCGTTCATTCACCGTGTTGGTCTGGCCCAAGTGAAGGTCGGGTTCATCCCGTCGGGAGCGATCCCTTAGCTTGGCTCTGGCCGTCAACTCCGTAGCCCTCGTGCTCCGGACTTAGGAGCCCTGGCTTCTGGATGCTGTCACGCTTTCGCGTGGGAGCGCTCGACAGAAGTTGGGGCATCCTTTTGCCCCGCCTTCACGCACAAGCACCCGGATCGCGGGGTCCTCGTTGTTCCGATCGACCTGTCGCAGCCAGCGCTGGCCACCTGCCTGGAGTGCGGAGCTGCACCCTCTCCGCCCCCCTCACTGCCGAATACCGGTGAGCAGACCTGGCTGGGACGTGACCGCGGTTGTGTGCGTGGTCATCCCCGCGAAGGCGGGGACGGTGTGGCCAGGAGCCCTTCCATCGCCATGGAGGGGCTTTCTGTTGGGGCAGGAACCGCAGCTGGTGCACAGGTCCACGCCCACCATCCGAACGGGATCCACACATTCATCGCCGACTGGGATCGGTTGCCACTGCCCGGATGTACTTGCCTGAGTTGCCATCGGACGCGTTCAGCGTGGAAACGGTGTTGGTGTATTGTTATGATCCACAGCGAATGGAGCACCGGCGGCCTCCGGATGCCATGCCTCCACCTGCGGTGGCCCGGTGGTTTCGCGTCTTAAGCTCATCGTCCCTGGCGTGCTGTGCGCGTGGTGCTGAATGTTACCACGTGCTCGCGGCTGCGTGTCGATCGAGTTAAACCACGGTGCAGCATCCGTTCGACCTTGCCGGTGCTATTGCCCATTGCGTGGAGCAAACAAACCAACCCCTCCACACCAACGCAAAATGGCAACGCAGAAGCAATACATCGGCAGCGGCAAAGCGACCCAGTACGACGGCGTGAGCGTGAGCATCCGGATGGAGGACGCGGAGAAATTTCTGCGCACCAACGACAGCGGGACCTGGCTCAACTTCATCGTAAGCCCCCGCAAAGAGCCGAAGGAGGGCCGCACCCACAAGGTCTTCGTGATCGTGGACGCCCCCACCGAACAACCTGCAGCGCCGGCCATGGCCAGCGAACCCGCAGGCACCCCGGTAGGTGAGGTGATCGAAGAGGGCGGTAAGAAGCTCCGCAAGATCTCCAAGGCAGAGGCCGCGAAGCTGAAGGCAGCAAAGGCCTGATCAACGGAACACGAGGCCCCGGAGCGATCCGGGGCTTTCGTGCGTTACGGCGGGGGGAGAACACAGGACGCAGATGGCGCAGATGGTTATGATGACCGCAGAGGAATACGTGTGGAATGTTGCTGTGACCTGCCGCTGAGCTTCGTCCTGCGTCCTAGCACGGCAGGCGCCCGCTCCAAAGTCGCGGCACGGACGCGGCTCGGCGAGCTTGTCCTCCCGGCCAACTCGTTCGCCGAAGACTGATCGCACCGCTGGAGGCCTGCGCGCTGGATCATTCTTCGTCTATCCTCACCGGATCCTGGTTCCGCGGCGGCTCTCCAGACCCATTCGCCCGCACCCACTCCCCCGCCTTCGCGGGGGTGACCGGGGTGCGATGGGTCCTCCGATCCTTGGTCACTCGAAATGCCTCCTTGGTGTTCGATGGACACAAATGGACGCGATGACTCCTTGGGGGTAGGCGTGGGCGTCGAAGTTCGGCGCGGAATTTTGGGGCTGGGCGGTGACCATCCATGTCGCTGCTTCCGGAGCGGTGCGGCGGAACAGGGCAAAGCACTGCACCCGTGAACGCGACACCGGTGGTGGCTTCCAGCTCGTCAAGGGCTTTCGCGGCAGATGCTCCCTACGGTCTGCTACTTCCACGACCCTTGGCGATCGCGTTCGGACGGGAGCGGACGTGCGGCCATGTTCAACCGCACCTACTCCCTGGAAGAAAGCACCATCACCTTCGATGGCCACCTTCAACGCCCCGTGATCTGCAACTTCTGCTTCAACGCCCTGCACAAGCAGCGCGGCACACGCAGTCGCCCACAGAGCTATGCCAGCCTGGCCACGAGCACCTACCTCTATACGGTGGTGGACTGGGCCGGCATCGGAACCCAAACCTGCCGTTGCTGCGGAAGCACCGAGAGCGGGGAACGGCACCAGGTGGAACTCACCCGGAAGCCTTGACCTTCCCTTTCGGCCGGAACCTGTAGCTGGGGTCGTGGTCGTCGTCGAAGTTCGGCGCGAATTTTTGGCGTTTGGACCCCAAGGGTGCGGTCGTGCGTGGGTCATGAGGCGGGTGCGAAGTCCATGGCACCCTGTTACAGTGTTACGGTCCGGGTAATTTCCCGACATTCGCTTACTGCCCCGGGCCTTTATTACCGTACGGTACCCCTTGAAAATGTTACAAAGTGTAACAAGATGTTACAGAAAGGAGACCCAGATGTATTTGTTGGACGTGTAACAAAAGCGACTCCTTTTCGTCGAATGTTACAATCCGTACATCCTTGGCAATGAGGCGGTAAATCCCGTTTTCGCGGCCTTGAAACTTTTGTAACGTGTCTGACGTATGGCCATTGCAGGAGCCGTGCGGGCCTGTGCCTTGTTCCGGCCCGGCAGGCGGCATCTGCGGTAGGCTCCCGATCCTGACCCCCTATCCGGTACACACGTAACCGTTGAATAAACGGGCACCGAAAGGCCTGAACTTCAGCGCGGAAGGTGCATATTTGACCCGGGAGGCGCAGTCACTTACCATGGCTGAGCCGTTTGTCGTCGCCGAGCTTCTCGTCCGTAAGCACATCCGTAAGTACCTGGCTCGCAAGTTGAATCCGGCTACGGCCGCTACTTCACCTTGGTCGTTCGAGCTGAGCCGGCACATCGCCGAGCTGTGCGCCTTCCGCGTGGAGGCGATCCCCCCCCCTGCCGATGATCTGAAGGATATCCGGCCCCGCCTCCAGCTGACCCTGGCCGGTCCGGATCTGCGCAACATGGATCCGGTGACCCACAACAAGGTGCTGGAGATGGTGGAGGAACTGTACCGGCGCGAGTTCCACAGCACGGTGGACCAATTGCACCTGACATTGGGGGTTACCCTGGTCGATGCGATCCACATGTTCCGAGCAGAGTACCACATCACCGAGGAGGACTATCCATTGACCAGCAGCAACAAGTGCTACTACCGGCACTTCTGGCGAACGTATCCGCACCTGGCCAAGGCCCGGAAGCGTGGTCCACCGCGCAAGCCATTGGTGGCGCTGACGCCAGCCTACCGCGTTCGCATGATGCGTGAAAAGGGTCTGGAGCACCCGGATACCGACCCAGCCCAGGAGGGAAGCGCCGACGATTGAACCGGGCCTTTCCCGCGTAGGCGGGGGTGTCGTTTTATCGCAAGCCGTGACCGGGGACTTTCGTGGCCATGCTCACGCTGCCCACCACGATCGATACGATCCAGGAGCCGAACACGGCGGGTGGCTGCAAGCTGACGGTGGTGCCGGTGGAAGACATCGACACCTTCCCGAACGAGGTGAACGGCACGCTCGCGGAGATCACCCTTACCGAGACCGGCTATTGGCGGGAGATCAAGGGCACGCAGTGGACGCAGGCCTTCGCTGAGGCATGGGAGGTGTTGGGCGGATCGCAAGTGAGCCGTGCCAGCTGTGCCTTGCTGCTGCCGAAGGACCGCCCCCTGCTCCTCGATGGGCTGTGGCGGATGAAAGCGATCCGCTGCGTGGTGCTGCACCACGACATGAACGGCACGATCAAGGTGATGGGCACCAAGGAGGAGCCCGCGATGGTGCGCGTTGTGAAGCTGGAACACGGCACCGTCCCGGGCGCATCGGGCAGCAGGAATTCCTATGCCCTGGTGGTGGAGGTGACGCGGCGGAGGATGTGCCCGTTCTATGAAGCGGACCCGCCTGCAGTGGGAGCGCCAGGTAGCTGCCCGACGCTGGCCACGCAGATCTCGGAAGCGAGTTGGGCTACCATCGAAGGGTTACTGAGCGGTCCCCAACTGGCCGCTGCCGAAGCCAGCCTATGCGATTGCGAAACGCTCGCTGAACTGCTCGAACCAGAAACGGGCGCAGCTATTTGGGCATTGCTCTCCCCCACCCAACAAGCGCAGGTACTCACGGCTGCCGGCATCGTGTCCTTCACCGGTATCCGCGATGATATGCCTGGTGGCAACGACACCTCATTCATGGACCCAACACCTTGATCAATGGCCATCCTTGACGGCACCATCCAACTGGCCTTTCCCACGCACACGGATATGGTCTCGGCCAATCCGACACTGCTCGCTGGGCAACTGATCATTGTGCAGGATGGCGTGATCACCGGCACCGATAACATTGCTCGGTATCGCGTGAAAGTGGGAACGGGCGCAGCTTACAACAGCACGCTGTTCGCGGACCTTGGCCAGCACGTGGGCCTGCGCATCGACCAGCGCAGCACGTTCAGCAACGCGGCGTACGCATGCACTGGAGTAGAACGCTACCTGGCGCAGATCGGTACGCTGAGCGCCAGCCGCACAGTGACGTTGCCAGCAGCGAACGCGGTGCAAGCAGGGCACGAGATCATCGTGGCGGACGAGAGCGGGACGGTCACCACAACGAACACCATCGTGGTGGATCGTGCTGGCAGCGATACGATCAACGGTGCCACCAGTGTGACGATCTCCGCCGCCCATGGCTGGCGCCGATTCGTAAGCGACGGTACCAGCAAGTGGACCTTCGACGCAGGCGTGCTGCGTGCTGCGAACAACCTGAGCGACGTTACGAGTGCGGCTGTCGCCCGGGCGAACCTGGGCATCGACAAGGTGACCACCTTCTCCAATGCGAACACCACAGCGGTCGCAACAGACAAGGTGGTGGCGCAGATCGGTACGATGAGCGCGAGCCGCACGGTTACGCTGCCCGCTGCCAATGCAGTCACCGCCGGATTTGAATTGGTCGTTGCGGACTTCAGCGGTAGCGTGACCACCACGAATACGCTCGTGGTGACGCGTGCTGGCAGCGATACGATCAACGGGACCACCACCGCGACCATTTCCGCCGCCTACGGCTTCCGTCGCTTCATCAGCGATGGTACCAGCAAGTGGACGTTCGATGCCGGTGTATTGCGCGCTGCTAACAACCTGAGCGATGTGGCCAGCCCGACCACTGCCCGCGCCAACCTTGGTATCGAAGTACCGGTGACGATCTCCGGTGGTGGTACGCTGACGAACCAGCCATCGGCACTCGGCCTGTTCCCCACCACCAACGGGACGGCCTGCACGAAGATGGACCTGACGGATTTCAGCGAGATCATGATGGTGGCGCAGGTGTGCGTGGGGTCCGCGTCCCCCAACACGCCCAAGGTGATCCTGCGCTATTACACCGCCAGCAGTGCCACGCCCGGTGACTTCCTCGATATCGGTACATCGGAGGTGTCCTGCTCGATGGTAACGGCGAACACGATCGCGACGTCGTGGATCCCGCTCGCTGCCGGCGCCAAGGCGCCCGTGTTCATCCGCGTGCTGATGTCCGGCGGTGATGCAACGGCCGATCCCGTGGTGGGCAACGTGATCTTCTACCTGCGTTGATCGTGAGCAATAGCGCCCGCCTCCTGATCAAGATCCCCAGCCGCGAGCGGCCGCAGTACCTGTTGCAGGTGGTGCGGCGCTTCTCGGATCTGTGCGCCGACCCACTGAACACCCAGATCGTGATCAGTGCGGACGATGATGATCGCACGATGACGCCGGAGCTGGAGCGCCAGCTGAAGGACCAACGCATCGCCCTTGAGGTGTGCCGCGCGCCGCGGACCACCAAGATCGGTGCAATGAACAGGGACCTCTTCGCGGCCGGCGAGTGGGATATCGTGATGGCCGCGAGCGACGACATGTTCCCCGAGCAGGACCGGTTCGATGCCATCATCCGGGAGGACATGGCCACCTGGTTCCCCACTGGCGACGGATGCCTGTGGTATTACGATGGCCGCCAGCACCGCCTGTGCACGATGAGCATCATGCACCGCTTGTACTACGAGCGGATGGGCCACATCTACCATCCCGGATACCGGAGCTATCGCTGCGATGACGAGTACACCGAGCGCGCCATGGGCGCCTGCAAGATGATCCGCTTCAACCTGGTGTTGTGCCGCGACGAGCATCCGCAATGGAGGGGCGCCGTTCCCGACGACGATCTGTACGAGCGCAACCGGAAGGACAAGCAACACGACCTGGACCTCTACACCACACGCAAAGCACTGGGCTGGCCATGATCACCGATATCCTCTACGTCACCTACGCCAAGGATGCACAATGGTTCCGCTGGAGCGTGCAGGTCCTCATCCGCAACATGAAGGGTTACCGGCACATCATCGCCGTTGCACCTGAGCAGGACCGGCCGGTCTTCGATGCCATGCTGTGGCAGTTCCCACAGGTGCGCATGGTCTACATCGCGGACTGGCCGGGGGCCGGATACATGTGGCAGCAGTGGGTGAAGATGCACGCGGACACGTTCACCGATGCGGAACTGATCTGCCATATCGACAGCGACGTTTTCATCAAGGAGCCGACGCACATCGCCGATTACCTCACCGATGGCAAGCCCACGTGGTTGTGGGCATACTACACGGACATCACCGATGCGATCGTGTGGAAAGCAGCGACCGAGCACGCGCTCGGCATGCGTTGCGATCAGGAGTTCATGCAGGCCTTCCCCTTCATCCTGCATCGCGTCACCTACGTCGGCTTGCGCGCGTACCTGATCGGTCAACGCCATACCGATGCGGAAGCGTACCTGCGCAACTGCCATGCGGTGGGCCGCAAATTCAGCGAGTTCAACGCGCTCGGGCGCTATGCCTTCGAGAAGGAGCAGCGCCACTACCACTTCATCGATCGCAATCGCGATGCCGCCGGCGTGGTCACCACCGCGCACTGGCCCAAGGGCATTTACAACACGCGGCAGTTCTGGAGCCACGCACCGGTGGCGGACCATTTGCCCGAGATCCAGGGCATGCTCACGGGTTCGCATGATCCGCACATCCGCTGCACCAACCGGGGCATCTGGGTGATCGAAGGCGACACGCACATCAGCAAATGGGTGGAGGACCAATGCCGCCTGGACTTCGATCGCGTGTTCATGGACAAGGTGTGCTCCTACATCAGCCCCGGAGACGTGGTGGTGGATGTGGGCGCGTACATCGGTGATCACACCGAGGCGTATGCCAAAGCCACACGCGGCGTTGATGGCGGCAGGGTGCTGGCCTTCGAACCGAACGCCCTCCCCTACCAATGTCTGATCCGCAACATGATCGGTCACGGTCACGTGCAGTGCATCAACCAGGGACTGGGCGAATTCCCCGCCATGATGGGCATCGCCTTGGACCCGAACGTCGGTGCCAGCCACCTGGTGCCCGGCGAAGGCATCCCCATCGTAACGCTGGACAGCTTCGACCTGGAGCGCTGCGCGCTGATCAAGGTCGACGCCGAAGGGATGGAGCTGGGCATCCTCCGCGGTGCAGCACAGACCATTTCCCGTTGCCGGCCGGTGATGGTGTTGGAGATCAACATCGGCGCACTGGAACGCCAGGGCGCAACGGCCGACGAGATCTACACCTGGTTGCGCGATCGCGGCTACCGCATCGACGGCATCGAGAACGGACCACAGTTCGACATATTCTGCCATCCCCAATGAAGAACAGGCTTGACTTTCCCCAGCACTTGATCGAACGCGGCCTCACCGGTGAAGGTGTGGAGGTCGGCGTGCTATTCGGCGAATACTCCGAAGCCATCCTGGCATCGTGGCCGGGTGTGCTGCACCTTGTGGATCCATGGGAAAATCAACCCGTGAAGGTGTACCGCGATGGATGCAACGCCGTGGACATGGAGGAAGCGCTGGAGGACACGCGAGCACGCGTTGCGCAGTACGGCGATCGCGCGAAGATCCATCGCACGTACAGCTCGTGCGCGGTAGACGAATTCGCCGATGGGCAGCTGGACTTCGTGTACATCGATGCGAACCACCGCTATGAAGCCGTGATGGCCGACATCCGCGCGTGGTGGCCGAAGGTCAAGGCCGGCGGGATACTGGGCGGCCATGACTACTACGACCTGAGTTCGAAGTTCCTGGAGTGCGGCGTGCGCAAGGCCGTTCGCGAATTCGCACGCGCCGAAGGACTGAAGGTGGAGACCACACCGGACTGCACCAGCTGGTGGATCACCAAGGTGGAGGCACGGCCCATGGTCGCGGTGCTCGGGTTGAGCCATGTGGACATGCCGCATGCGATCGAGTGGTTGCGATGGGCGGCGTATTTGTGCTCCCGTCCGGGCGGTGACCTGTCACGCTACACGCTGGTGATCTCCTGTACGCAGCGCATCACGGAAGAGCAGAAGAACCAGCTCCGCGCCGAACTGCTTCCCTTCCCCGAACTGTTCCAGATCGACTTCCACACCTTGCCGGACCTCCATGAACGCGGCTATCCGGGATCGGCTTCGCACCTCTTCGTCCGCTCCATGGAGTATGCATCAGCCGCTTATCCTGGCGCTGCGATCCTTTGGCTCGAGTCCGATACCGTGCCGCTGAAACCCGGCTGGATGCGCACCATCGAAACCGAGTATCTCTTCTGCGGCATGCCCTTCATGGGTCACCTCGAGTTCGATTGCCAACCCAAGCACATGGCCGGCGTGGGTGTTTACCCACCGAACTGGCGCGAGCTCTCGCCGTTGCTTGCCACATCGAATAAGGCGCCGGACTCACGCACCTTCGGTCCGGGTCGTGGCCAGGCCTTTGACACCTATGCGGCGCCGGAGGTATTTCCGCTCGCTGCGGAAGCGGAGACCATCCACCAGATCTGGAAACCGACCGATACCGACACGCGACTGCTCGCCATGATCTCCGTGGATGCCGTGCTCTTCCACCAGTGTAAGGACGCACGACTGATCCGCCTGCTCGCCGAGCGACGCTTCCCCGAATACCTGCAGAAGGCAGTGGCATGACCTTCCTCTACCTGCTCGGTACCGACAGCAAGTGGGAGAACAACGAGCTGCGTTACAGCCTGCGAAGCATATGCCGGCATGTGCAGCACGATCAGGTCATCGTCGTCGGTGAGCGTCCGTCGTGGCTGCGCAATGTCACGCACATCGCGGTCCCGGACGTCTACCCCACTCCTGTTGGCTGCCAGCTGCACAAGCTCCTACAAGCGTGCAGCGATCCGGCCGTGCCTGATCGCTTCACGCTGATGAACGACGACTTCCTCTTCCTGGAGGATCACGCCATTCCACTGGCGACATACATCCGGGGTACCATCGAGCAGCGCATTTCCGATGGTCCCCGGTTCGAGGCCTTCTACTACGAGCTTATGATAAAGGCTCTGCACCAGTTGCGAAAGTTGGGCATCGCGCAACCACTCGACTTCGACAGCCACCATCCCTTGCCGATGATCAAGAGCAGGGTGCTGGCCATGGCCGAGTTGTTCGGCGGCAGTGGATCGGTATATCAGTGGCGCACGATGTACGGGAACACGAACCCGGTGATCACAACGTACCAGCGCGATCCCAAGGTGTACGTGTGGGCCGGTGAGCCGCGCGTGCCGTTCATCAGCACCGGCCCTGACCTGGAGCGGAGCAGCGAGTTCGTGCGCTGGATCGCGGAGCGTTTTCCGGAGCCCTGCATCTACGAGGCCTGAGGCTTCGTTGTGCTGCGATAATAGGACCCTGTTCGATCGGGAATTATCGCAGCGCACAACGGAAAGTCTTGCCGGGCGCGACATTCCGGCGCTCCTGATGCGCAAGGGGTGTCGTTTTATCGCAGGGCCGGTGCGGGGTGCTTTGCATCCCAATGCCAAGGCACATCGCAGCGATCCTCGGTTCGCCACGCTACGCACTCGACATGCGTATGGGTGGCAACTACCTGCAACAGGTGTTGGCGCGCGCCGGCGTGGATGGCCTTCCGATGGGCCTGCCGAGCGAAGAAGAGCGCAGTGCGGACTGGTTCACGGAGTTCGTGAAGAAGTACGGTTGCGCGCATTACTACGTCAACACCGACGGCTCCATGGTCCACAGCCTGGACGAAGGAGCACACGACAAGGTGAAGCCCGGCGCGATCGCCGTGGTCCCTGTCCGCGGCCTGATCGTGAAGGAGGCCGATCAATTCGAAGAAGCATACTGGGAGGTCTGCAGCACACAGCGGCTTGCCGCCGTTTACACCCAGCTGCTGCGCGATGATCGCGTGGTGGCCGCTGTCCAACGCTCGTTCAGCGGCGGTGGCCAGGTATGGGGCACTGAAGCATACGGTGAAGCGACGAAGGCGTTCGCCGCCGAGAAACCGCTGATCGGCCAGGTGGACCACATCGCCGCGAGCGCGGCCTATTGGGGCTCCTGCAATTGCACGCAGATCCTCCTGGACGGCAAGACCAGCGAGGTGGGGAGCATCGGCGTGATGACGGCGTGGTTCGACATCATCCCCTACTTCGAAAAGGAAGGGATCAAGTACCGCGAGTACTACGCGCCCGAGAGCGAGAAGAAGAACGAGGACTGGCGTGCTCTCCGCGAGAAGGAGAACAGCAAGCTGATCGAGGAGGGCATGAGCCCCACCGCGCAGCTCTTCATCGAAACAGTACAGGAGGGCCGCGGTGCCCGCTTGAACAAGAAGGACCCGGCGATCCTCCAGGGTCGCATGTACCAGGGACAGGATGCCATCGACGCAGGCCTGGCCGATGGTTTCGGAACGCTCGCCGATGCGATCGCATTGGCCCGCACCCTCGCTCCAAAGCAAGATGAAGAACAACCCGAGAACCCCCAATCAATCATGAGCATCAAGACGAAACTGGTGGCCATGGCCGCCGCGCTGTTCGCCGACAAGGCGGAAGTGAAGAGCGAGGACATCGCCGAGGCGAATGCCGAGCTCGCTGAAAAGAACATCACGAACGTGGCGTTCGTGGATACCGCCGAGCAGAAACGCTTGGGCGATGCAGCTGCGAGCATCACCGCCGCAGAAGGCAAGGTGACCGAGGCCAATGCCAAAGTGACCGCTGCCGAGAAGAAGGCCACGAATGCCGAGGGAAAAGCCAGCAAGGCCGCCGAGGACCTGACCGCCGCTACCAAGGCGACCACCGAGTTGCAGGGTGCGATCGATGCCGCCTTCAAGAAGACGGGCCTCGAGGCGAAAGAAGGTTCCAGCCCGCTGGAACTGATGGTCGCCGCGCTGGAGGCCAGCACCAAGGAGCTCGCTGAGGCGAACAAGAAGATCACCAAGCTCGAGGCCGACCCTGCAGTTGATGGCAAGCCTGCTGGCGCGGTGGACACCAAGGGCGACGTGAACGACCACGGTAACGGCGAGAAGCTCACTCCGGAGGAGGAGGCTTTCCGCAACGCCGAGCTCACCAAGTAAGCCGCGCAAACAGAAACCCCTCTCAACCAGAGACCAACCATGAAACGTTCGATCCTTTTCTGCATGACCATGGCGATCTGCTCCTTGAGCGCGTTCGCCGGGCCACTTGACGCTGACACTGGTCAGACCATGGACATCCTTGGCGACATCGCCACGGGTGCCAGTGCCATCGTTGGCACCACCCTCCTGCTCGCTGCCTTCGGCGTGCGTTTGCGCACGGGCATTTTCATGAGCACGGCCATCACGACCACACTGCTCAACAGTGCCTACGGTGCCCAGTACCGCGACAACAGCAAGAGCCAGAAGGACCTGATGCAGCAGATCTATGCTACTGCCACGTTCGACCAGCTCTTCAAGGTCGAATACACGGACCTGACCGTATGGGAAAAGGCGGTATCGCGCAGCACGGCCATCGTGCAGCCGGCACAGCTGGGTTGGACACCGAACGGGGAATTCTCGTTCGTGCCGAGCCCGATCCCTACGTATGCGATCAAGGCCGACTTGGAGTTCAGCTCCTTCTCCGTTGAGGAAGGCTTCGTCGGTTTCATGCACGAGAACAATGTGTCGCAGACCGGCCAGGAGCTGATCAAGTACATCATGAACAACCACGTGTCGCAGCAATTCGCTGAGGACGTGGAACTGCAGCTCGCCTTCAACGGTGTGCGTGTGACGCCGACCCCTGGTACTGCCGGTGCCGTTGGCACCAGTATCAACGGTGTGTACACCGTGATCAACGATGCCATCACGGCGACCACGATCACGCCGATCGCAGTAGGTGCAGCACCCAACACGGGTACGGCTTACATGCAGTACATCGAGGAGTTCGTTGAGGGGATCAACTTCAAGGACCGTCGTCGTCCGATGAAGCTGGCCGTAAGTGAAGCTGCTTGCAGCCTCTTCGAGGTCGGCATGATGGCCACCTACAACCAGAACTACAACGCGACGGAGAACCTGCGCAAGGTGTTCCGTTACAAGAACATCGAGCTGGTGCCCCAGGTCGCCATGGGCAACAGCACGAAGATCTTCTGCACACCAGCAGGGAACGCCATCAAGCCGGTGAACGTGGGCAAGGGCCCGCTGTGGCAGTTCGAGACCGAGGATCGCAAGATCAAGGCCTGGACGAACCAGCGCATCGGCTACGGCTTCTGGGATCACAGCCGTGTGTACACCAACGACGTGGAACTGACGCCGGCTTCCTAAGCGGCGGCTGAACACGCATCGCTGAACACATCCTTCCCATGGAACTGGAGAAAATGAACAAGGCCCAACTGACCGAGCGCATCGGTCAGTTGGAGACCGAACTCGAAGCGGCCAAGGCGGCGACCACCGATGAGGTGGTCGCCAGCCTCCGCAGCGAGAACGACACTCTGGTTGCTGCGAAAGCAGAACTGGAGGGCCGCATCACCGGGCTCGAGACCGAGCTCGCCGAAGCGAAGGAGACCGCCGAAATGGTCCCCGAGCTGCAGGAGATGGTGCGCAAGCTCAACGGCCGCTCCATCGTGGAGCATGCCGCCGCCGATCCGAGCAAACCGGTGTTCGAACACGACGGGGTGACCGGTCGCGTGAACCACGGTGCGAACGTGAAGGGCATCAACTACACCGCGCAGCAGATCGCAACGAACCCCGCTGTGATCGCGCACCTGGTGAAGATCAAGAGCTCGGCCATCACGATCAACAACGCCTGAAACCCCCACGAACGCCATGCTTTCGACCGACTTCAATAAGCCCGTAGGGAACAACACCCCAGGTGTCGTTCCTGAGATCTTCTTCGCGCCCAAGTCGCACTTCCTGGTGATCGCTACTCCCCCGGCCGTGGAAACGGTGCAGGGCGAGGACGTGATCATCACGGACAGCCACACCTTCACGGATCCCGACCTCGGGTTCATCCGGTTGGAACTGACCGATCGTACCGGTCAGATCACCTTCACCCAGACCGGCGAATTGGACAGCGAGTCCACGAACGCCGTGATGGAGGGCTTTGCATCCGGCCTCAACCCCGGCTTGCTCAGCTTCATGGGCAAACAGTTCGATGGCATCCTGCTCCAGCAGGACCTGAACTGCAGCACACCACGCTACTACCAGATCGGTACGGCGTGTTCCGTAGCCCGTAAGAAGGGCTTCGAGTACACCACCGGCATCGCCGGCGGAGAAGGCCGCAAGGGCATGAAAGTGCGCTTCGAGGCCGTGATGGAGAAGCCGCTGATCTACACCGGAGCGGTGACTCGTGCTACCCAACCTGTAACATCATAGACATGAGCACAACGCAGAAAGACCCTCGTGAGGTCCTGGACCTCACCGTCAAGCATGCTGAGTTCGACCTCCACCCAGGCCTTGGTAACAACCAGCACTGGCACGGGACGACCTACAACATGAAGAAGCTCCAGCGCGCGACGGCTGAGCAAATGGCGAAGGACCCGACATCGCCTTGGATCCGCTTCAGCGCCACCCGCATTGCGGAAGACGCTGCCGCCGCCCAGACTGCCGCTGCCGCCGCCCCTACACAGGAGAAAGCCGCCGGCAAGGCTGCTGCCGCCAAGTAGGATCCACCAACACCGAATGAAGCCCCGCCACGTGCGGGGCTTTTTCGTTTCCTACCTTTCCGCCGCGGACGTCGTATTGACAAGACAACTCCTGGCATCGTACGCGGTAGCGTTCGGGGCGAGGGGTCCCTTCAATGGGAACGTTGTCTTGTGACGATGTCCGCAACCCTCAAACCGGCGCTACCGCCCAAGGCCATGGCCAACAAACGAGAGTTGTTACGCGAGGTAGAGAGGCTGAAGCGCAGAGAGGAACTGAACGGCTTGCTTGCGAAGCAGTTCCGCCCCTCCAGATCGGAGGATGATGTTGCGGAACACATGATGTCCACGGACGAGTTGTTCCACATCGTTCAAAGCCATTCACCTGGCTTGATCCCGGCGCGCGAGCTGCGGACCATGCTGCTCGAATTGGGCTACAAGGAGAAGTACCTCTCCGATCGGTTCGTGTGGCTTTTGGCCTCTGCAGCATAGGGTTTCCCTCCGTGTAGACGGGGGGTGTCGTTTTATCGCAAGCCGTGCCCGGGGACTTTCGTGGCGTGGCGATCGCTGCGATACACGACTGGCTGGCGGCCCGGGGAACATTCTCCCTCGGTGTCGAGCTGCTCAAGCAGCACGGCTCTCCCACCAAGTCGGACCTCTTCATCTTCTCGTTGCCGGAATCACCGGTGACCAGGCAGCGCCTTATCGACCGGCTCAGCAAGCTGAACGAACGGGCGACGGCCAGCCTCGTTGCGCACGAGAGCAAGGCCATTGCTGCCGTCGCCGAATTCTCCCAGGCCGACCGCAAGGCGTTCGACCGCACCCTTGTTGCGGAATCCGCCACCGATCCAACTCCTGGATCACTTCCACCCGAGCTGCGCGAACTCCAACGAGATCTCGCAAGGGTCCACCGGGAAATGATGCACCTGAAGGGCATCATTCTCAAAACCCCCGATGGCTCGGAACTGCAGACGCTTGCGGAAAAGCTGGTCGAACTCGACGAGCGGAACGCCGCCGGCTGGAGGCGCATCGAGTATTGGCGCGAGACCGGTCACGTGCTGCAAGAGAACGTGGCGCCGGCGCCGGTCGTCCTGGACATTGCCAGCGCCAAGTTGCGACGCAATGCGTTGCGCGTATGGTTCAGCCAACGATCACCGAAGGCAAAGAACCCGCGCCCTTATACCCCGGAGGATTGGGCAGCAAAGGAGAATGAGATGAAGGAACTCAACCGCATCATCGATGGGCCTGGTGAAGATCAGTGAGATCCCTGTCCACGACGATGCGGAACGACAGGGTGCGCCCAGCCCGGTCGCGAGTATCTCCGCTAACGGTGCGCCGCACTTCGTTGTGGGCATTCATGGCGCGGATCTCGAACAGGTGATCCCCGCACTGGTCCCGGACCGGCACATCCCGGCCGTGAGCCTGGGGCATTGGTCCCTCCACGAGATGTTGGCCTTTCTGTTGAGCCGCATCGGTCCGGCCGAGTGCTGGCTCACCAGCTGGGGCATCAGCACAAAACCAGTGCAAGCGCTCATGGACATGGTGCGCGACAAACGCATCACCCAACTGAATGCCCTGTTCGACCACAGGGTCCGCTTGCAATGCCCGGAGGCATTCCAACTCCTGCTGGACCTGAGCGGCAACAAGCGCGTCGACATCCGGCTCACCAAGATCCATGCGAAGGTCATCGTGCTGCGCAACGCGAATCACCAGGTCACTCTTTACTCAAGCGCGAACCTCACCACGAACCGCCGCATCGAGAGCTATGCCATCGACACGTGGGCGTCGGTCGCCGACTTCAACCGCACCTGGATCGACCAGGTACGCATCGATGCCAAGCTCTTCAACGCATGACCACCGAGGAACTCGCGGAAGCGGAGGAATGGGCATCCATGCCTTTCGATACGGAAGAGTTGGCGCTCATCCTTGGCCTTCGTCCGGAACAACTGCGCCTTGCACTTGATGATCCGGACAACGCGCTTGGCAACGCTGTGAAGCGTGGCCGGCTGCTCGCAAAGGCCGAGCTCTTCAAGAAGATCAAGACGCTGAGCAACCAGGGCAGCGGTCCTGCTCAGCTGATGCTGAAGAACCTCCTGGCGCGTGTTGAACTATGATCGACAAGTACTTCGACACACCGGATGATATCGATCTGCTCGATCGATGGATGAGCGCTCCTCCAGAGAAGAGGCCGGTCCTTGACGAACGCCTTGCGGATCGGTTGGAACGGATGGTCCGCGCGCATCGGTGGCTCACCGCCCATTACTCGAGGCGGAAGGTGTGGCCGATGATGCACGCCTTCTATACCTCGCAGGGTCGCAAGTACAGCGAGCTCACCGCGCGCAACGATGTCATCGATGCCGAACGGTTGTTCTTGAAGGTCACACCTCACACCGGCCCGTACGTGACGGGCTTGATGATCGATTCGCTGTTCGAGGAATACCACTCCGCTTTGCGTGCCGGCCAGAAGGCGGAAGCGCAGAAGTTCTCCATCGCACTGGACAAGTACATCGACCGCTGGGATCGATACGTGAAGGAGCGCGAAGAAGCGTCCACCGCCCCGATCCCGATCATCGGTGTGTTCGATCTCAAGGAGGCCAACATCCCAGAGGACCCCAACATCCACGAGAAGATCCAGCAGTGGAAGGCCTCCAGGGAGAAGAAGATCAACCCACCGCCACCAGCGACGGACGCGGAATTCACAGAGGAACCCGATGCTCCCTGATCCGCAAGGCGAATGGCGCAGGAAACACTACAACTGGCCACAACGCCGGTCAATGGTCGTCCGGGCCAATACCGAGGTGGCCAAGCTCGCCAGGGGTGTCGGTAAGACGGAAGGCATTGTTGCTGTGCGCGCACAGCACAACGCCTATGCAATGCGCCGCTCTCATGGTGGGTTCGTAGCGCCCACCTGGAAGAAGATGTTCACGGACCTCTGGCCCCAGCTCATCAACGGGCTCGAGGGGATCGGGTATGTGGAGGGCAAGCATTTCGTGATGGGCAAGCGCGGGGACAAACGCTGGGACCAACCTTATCGCCGTCCTCGTGACTGGTCACACACAATGCACTGGAACTGTGGGTCGGCCAGGTCCTTCCTCTCCCAGTACAACAGCACCATTGGTAACGGTCAATCATTCGATGACCTGATCGTGGAGGAAGGGAAGATGATCGACAGCGAACACTTCTATTCCAACACGCTGCCGGCAATGCGGGGTAACCTGGAGCACTTCGGTGGGATGTCCGAGCACCACAGCTTACTGATCGTCAGCGATGCCGCGACGACCAAGGCGGGTAAGTGGTTCGAGGCCTACAAGAAGCAGATGGATGCGGAGGTGATCACAATGATCCTCCAGGCCGCGTATCGCCAACAGAAACTCTTCATGACCATCCGCGCTGGCGGCCTGTCCGAGTCCACCGTCGAACGGTACACGCAGGAGATCAACCAGCTGGAGAAGGACCTGAACGAACTGAGGAAGAACGCGGTCTACTACCACGAGGCCAGCATCCTGGACAACATCGAGGTCTATGGTTGGGAGAACTTCCTGCGCAAGGAGCGTACGATGAACCCGTACCTGTTCCGCTCCTCGCTGCTCAACGAGTCCATTGATACCGTTGAAGGTGCATGGTATCATAACCTGGACGACCGCCGGCACTGCTACATCCCGAAGGTCACCAGCTGGACGGAAGCCAAGGGTTATGATAGGGAGCGTATGTCTGCCCAGGACTCGCGCCGTGATGCCGAGATCATCTCCACACTACCCATCGACATTGCCCTTGACTACGGTGGTAACTTCAACTGTGTGGCCATCGGACAACAGTTCGTAGACCAGTACCGCATCGACAATGGATTCCATGGCACTCACCCCGAAGTGTTGGGTGATGTTCTAATGAAGGTGGTCAACTACTACATGCATCACACGGCCAAGTCCATCAACTACTTCTTCGACGACACCGCGAAGGACAAGCACGGCAGTACTCGCTTCAATTACTACGACATCGTGGTATCCACCTTCACCGATCACGGCTGGGATGTTAACCCGGTTTACATCGGGCAAACACCTGACCCACCCCTGCGTTACGAGCTCACCGTCCACCTGCTCACCCAAGATCCCGCGCCTGTGAAGTGGAACCCCGACAACTGCAGTGACATGCTCACTGCTATGCGGCTGACACAAATCCGCGAGGGACCGCGTGGCATGGCTAAGGACAAGCGCCCTGAGGGCCGCTCGCTTGAAGAACAGGTCCACGCTCCGCACTACGGTGATGCCGTGGACACACTGCTCTGGGGACGCTTCCAGATCATGGACCAGCGTTCGGACATGCCGTCCTTCTCCATTCCGCAGTAGGGTCGTTCCCACCCGATAACCAAGGCAATTGTTGCCCTTCGCTTGACCTGTAGGGTGCGGAAGCGCCCTATGGGCGCGGCTTTCAGTAGGGTGCGCCACCCCCATATATCCCCTTTTTGTCGGGCCGGTAATTACCAGCACGCGACAGGGCGTCTCGCGCTCAAACCTGTCTTTTGCGGGGCTTCGCAGCCCCACAACCCCGCTTTCCTTTTGAATTTCAGGCGTATAGCGTTCTCGCCGATCATAATCGGCGAACGCGCGGTAATCGTGCGGGAGAGCGGTCCAAAATCGGTCCTTTCTTCCCCCTGCGGAGAAAGGACCAAAGAAGGGGCGGCCATTCCTTAGCTCAAACTGCGACGGGATAATTCCCCGCCAGATCCTTCGTTAGAACCCCCTGCTCCTAGCCATGAAGAAAAACCACACCAGCCAGAATGTCGGAGGAAAACGCAGCCGCCTTCGGGCTGGCAGAAGTCTATTTGACCTTCCAAGGAGCAACCGAACCGCATCACGAGCCGATCACCACGAGCCAGGCCGGTTGGTCGTTGTTCAAGCGGTATTTCGACGAGCACATGGATACCTACGAGGCGTTCCGGATGATCCTGCTGGACCAAAGCCGCCGACCCAAAGGCATATTCTGCGTGGGCAAGGGCGGGGTCTGTGGGGCACTGGTTGATCCGCGCCTGATCTTCGCGGCGGCGCTGAAATCACTGAGTACGGGCCTCGTATTCGCGCACAACCACCCGAGCGGTAGCCACTGCCCGAGCCGGAGGGATCTCGAACTGACCGAACGCCTCGTGAAGATCGGCGAGTTGCACGAGATTGCTGTACTCGACCACCTGATCCTTTCACGCAACGGGTATTTCTCCTTTGCTGACGAGGGCCTGATCTAAGGCCTGTCGTTTTATCGCAGAGCGGGCACGGGGACTTTCGTGCCGTGCCTGACCTGCAACCTTACATTCCGTATGCGCTCGCTTACGTGGTGGCCATGCTGGTGCATGAGCTTGGCCACGTTGCAGCGGCACGTTGGTTCGGGGTGCGCGTGGACCGGATCTTCCTGTTCTATGATGCCAACGACCGCGCCCTGTTCCGCAAGCGGATCGGGAAGACCGTGTACGGCATAGGCTGGCTACCGCTCGGGAGCTATGTGGAACTGGCCGGCATGAACCGGCCCACCACCTGGCCGTTCCGAGAGGCACCGTTGCCTTGGGAACTGAAGGCCCGGACGCCCTTTGAGCAAGGTTGCATCCTCGTGGCTGGCGTGGTGGCCAACGTTCTGGTGGCCACCGCGTGCTGGTGCTTCGGTGCTCACGATCTGTTACCCATCGTATGGACCAACACGGCGATCGCCTGGTTCAACCTGCTTCCGCACAAGGGTTCGGATGGTGCCCTGGTGCTGGGCTTGCTGCCCGTATCCGCGTTCACGCGGAGGGTAATTACCACCGTGTGGACGGGTGCTCTGGTCACCGCTTTCTGCCATGCGGTAGGTATCGACCTGATCGCACTGTGCGCCGCACAGCTGTAAGCCGGAGGGGGGTGTCGTTTTATCGCAAGGTGTGGCCGGGGACTTTCGTGGCATGTACGAACAGCCGCTGTCCAGGAAGGAGGCTTTCGCCATCATCTACGCCAAGGATGCCGCTGGATTCCCGATCCCGTGCAGCCTTGACTGGACCACACTGGACCTGAAGCGCAAGAAGCCCAGCAAGCATATGCGCTTCGCCAGCGCCGTGCCCTGCGGTGCGAGCCACGACCTGATACGGAATCGGCAGTTCGCTATGAAGCCCACGGACGGCAGCCATTCGCCGGTGGCCATCCGGATCCCCCTCCTTGAACGCGTGAACGGTCGCCTGGTGCTATGAGCGAGCAGGTGAACCATATCGAGACGGCCAATTACACGCTGATCACGACGCCGACCGCGATCCTGACCACGCGCAACGAGGCCTATACCGGACCTACTCCGGTGCAGGAGAAGATGCCCGATGGCGGCCTTTGCGCTTTCTGGGGCTTGAGCAACGACCAGCCCCAGCGTGTGAACGACGACATCTTCAACTACCCGCTGATGTCGGGCGTGTTGGACAAGAAGGTGGACCTCCTGCTCAGCGGTGGTTGCCGGTACGGCTACATCGAGGTAGACCCCAATACCGGCGCCGAGAAGTACATCGCCAAGTACGATGCACAGGTGGAGTCCTGGATGAAAGGCTGCCGCTTCGAGGAGCAGTACCTGCCCGAGGCCGCCACCGATTGGTACACGTACGCGAACCTCTTCGTCGAGCTGAAGAAGAACAAGGGCGGTAACAAGCTCTGGGGCGTTGGATGCCAGGACGCCGGCGATGTGCGCCTGGGCGTGATGGACAAGAGGGCCGAGACCACCAAGTGCTACATCGCCGATTGGAAGGGCGGCGCCGCAGAGAACGATGCTTTCTCCCTGCGCACGCTGGACAACTATGCCGGCATTGCCCAGCAGTTCATCGACATGAGCGATTCGCGGGCCATCCTCCCGCTTCGCTACCTGGTGCATGGCCAGCGCTACTACGGCAAAACGCCATGGGCGGGCCTGATGGCCAATGGCACTGTGGACATCGCCAAGCGGATCCCGCAGCTGAAGAACCTGCTCCTGCAGCAGTTGATGAACATCCGCTACCACATCGAGGTGGATGAACGCTTCTGGGCGGTGCTGTACGGCGAAGCGGTCTGGAAAAAGTTCACCCGCGACGAGAAGCAGGTGCAGATGGACGATTACGCGTTGCGCCTGGACAAGTGGCTCCGCAAGGAAGGTGTTGGTGGCGCGATAACGACCAGCATGCTGCCCAACGTTGAGAACAAGGAGCAGCACAGCATGGTGAAGATCAACGAGAAGCGCTTCACGCTTCCCGAAGGCGCCTACATCGAAGACTGGCAGGAGACCGACTTCATCACCTGCCGCGATATGGGCCTGGATCCCGCCATCTACGGCATCAGCCCCAGCAAGAGCGGCAGCAGCCCCGGAAGTGGCAGCCAGGGCCGTGTGCTGCGCACCAACCACATCCTCAACTGCCGCCGCGACCAGGCCAAGATCCTTGAACCATTGGAGCTGGCCCGCGACGTGAACGGCTGGGACCCCAAGTACCGCTTCTGGTTCGCCAGTTATCACGCTGCCACACTCGACCGCACCAACCAGGTCGACGCCAAAGCCAACGCCGGAGAAGAACGCTGACACATGCCCCTGTTCAAGGACATCGACCTCTTCAAACTACACTACCCAGCCTTGGGCAGTGTGGATTGGGAGCGCATGTCACCGTGGGTGGAACTGGTGGAGATCAAGGTCCTGCGCAACGTGGTGATGGGCCCCACCCTGTTCAATGCTTTGGACACTGCCTACCAAGCCAGCATCGCGCCATCGCCCACGCCCATGCCCGGGCCACTGGCCAACCTGCATGCAAAGACGCTGAAGGCCTTGGCGAACCTCGCTGCCTACGAAGCAATCCCGAACCTGAGCGCACTCTTCACCAGTGGTGGGCTCATGATGGCCAAGACCGAAGGCCAGGAGAGCGCCCCGATGTGGCTGAGCAACCAGACCCGTGCCGGTGCTTTCGAAGCTGGACACGTGTGGCTGGATGTCCTGATCTCCTTCCTGGTGGAAAACAAGGCCACCTACACGGATTGGGCCAATGCGCCCTTGCGCGTGGAAATCGATGAGAGCCTGGTGACCACGATGACCACCGTGGACCGCCATGCGCGCATCCTCGGGAACGCTTGGCTGCTGCACCAGCTGCGTCCTGCGATGCGCGGCATCCAGAACGGGATCCTGAAGGAGACCATGGGCGCCACGCGCCTGGCCGCGTTGTTGCTGAAGGTGCAAGGCACCGGCGTATTGGATGCCAACGATCTGATCATGCTGGACCTCGCGCGGCCCGCGATGATCTACGGCGCGATCGCAGAGGAAGCCGTTCCGCTTCGCCTGAAGGTGGACGCCCACACCGGCGTGTACGTGCTGGAAGGAAGCACCGGCAGCAGCCAGGTGAGCCGCGTGGAAAAGCAGGCCACCGCCGACCAGCTCACAGCACTTGCGCGTAACTGCAAAGCGAAGTCCGAGGACTTCCTGGGACAGATCAGGGAGATCGTAACGCCGGGCAGCAGCGGACCTGCCCTTGGCACTACCGGGTCCGTGTTCCGCAGTTGATGCGCCACCCGAAGAACCATATCGATTACCAGCGCCGCCAGCAGGTGTGGTTCACTGCTGCGTTCACCGCGGTGCTGATCTTCTTGATCTGGCTCGTGTCCGGTTGTACACCGAAGACGAACACGCAGGTCTTCAGCCAGCCCAAGTGGGACGTTAGCACGCGCCCGCATTCGCGCGACGGCAAGCCCGCGGTACGCGATCGCTACCACAAGCGGTATTGGTTCTGGCAGAAAGGCCGGGAGTTGAACGATGAACGCATGCGTGAGCATGGCCCCCGCCCGAAATGATCAACCCCGTTCCATACCTGAACAAGGCCTGGGCGCAAGCGTCCAAGGGGGTGAAGGGGGTGATCGTTGCGATCATCCTTGCGCTGGCCATTCCGTTCGGGATCACCATCGCCGTGATGTTCTGGCAGGCCGGCTACATCCAGAGCAAGGTCGAAGGTCTGGTGACCAACAAGGACCTTGATGCGCAGACCGTAACGCTCCAGACCAACAATGTGGAGCAGATCGATAGCGTGGTGAACGCTGCGATCGCCGCCAACGACATACTGATGCGGCAGTACATCGCCGACGAGCGCCAGCTCGCGATCGACACCGCGTTCGTGCCGCTATTGCGCCAGTTCAAGGCCCTTACCACGATCGTGCTGCAGATGCGCCGTGATGCGTCGCTTACTGATGCCCGCGTGAAAGAGATCCCCTTCCAGTTCAACGACAAGTTGAACCGCATGCTGGAGGCCAACGATCCCGAGGCCACCAACGAGAAGTTGGAAGCGCTCACCGATATCGTGCTGGACCTGAAGGAGGACAACCGCATCCTGCGCGAGCAGCTCCAAAGTGGGCGCAGAAACTCCAAGATGAAGATCCCGTGAAGCTCCTGGAACGCATCAAGCTGTGGATCAAGCTCTGGGTGCAGCCCGAGCTTGATCGCACGCGCCAACTCTTGCGCCAGGCCAACAAGCAGCTTGATCATGCCCTGCGGGAGAACCGTGCGCTCAAGGTGGAGAAGGATGAGCTGGAGCAGCAGATCAAAGACATGATCAAGAGCGGCGAGTCCATGTCCGCCACGATACAACGCTTGGAGGAACGTGACCGCGAGCGCTTGGAGATCATGGAGCGCATGGAGCAACAGCAATCCGAAGCGGCGAGAACCCAAGCGGCTACCAATGATGCCGTGAAAATGCTCCAGGACCAGCTCAGGGATATGCGCGCACAACTCGGTTACCCCCTATGAGCTTGACCGCCACGCTACATACCTCGCCCCTCGGTCTGCAGGTGATACGCCATTTCGAGCAGTTGCACGATGGCAACCTGAAGAAGGCAGGCCTCCAACCCAAGGCATGCCCGGCCGGGTGGTGGACCGTGGGTTATGGCCACGTTGTGGTGGATCCCGTCACGAAGAAGCGGTTGGGAACGGCCGTGCCCAGCAACGAAGCGCGCGCACTGGAGCTGTATCCGTTCATGAGCGAATCGCAGGCCGAAGGTCTCCTGCAGAAGGACCTGCGGCCGCGCGAGAACACCGTGGATGCACGGATCACCGCCGGCCTTACCCAATGGCAGTTCGATGCCCTGGTCAGCCTCGAGTACAACACCGGTGCGATCGCCGCGAACGGCACCATCGTGAAGCTGGTGAACGCTGGCAAGATGCTGGAGGCCGCTGATTTCTTCCTGAAGTGGAACAAGGGCCGCGTGAACGGGCTCCTGCAGGAGCTCAAAGGCCTTACACGGCGCCGCAAGTGCGAGCGTGAGCTCTTCCTCACCGGCAAGGTCAACCTCTTCCAGAAATGAGCAAGCCACGACAAAAGACCATCGCCCAGTATCTCCGCACCGTGCGCGCGATCCTCTTGGACTTCCTGCACGATGAGTTCGCCACGTCGCGAACCACATGCGACCGTGATCTGCTGGAGCAAATGGGCAACTGTTTCCCCCGGCGCGAACGCGGCTTCATCCACCGCCTGATCGATCGGGTGTTCGCCCTGCGTGCCGACGCAACCAAAGCCTTCGAAGTAGCCAGGGAGCTGGTCGAGTATGCGCTCGATCCGCGCTTCGCATTGAAATGAGCCGCAGCCGCACACATATCCCCTCTATGGTGGCCGCCGTGCTCTTGTTAGCGGCCTGCTCCTCGCCCCGTAAGGTGAGTGAGCGGGCCTGCAACAAGGCGGAGAAGTACATCGCGAAGGCGGTATGGCTCTGCCCTGATGTACTCTCGCGCGACAGCGCTTCGGTGACGATCCGCATTCCGGGCGATAGCATGGCGGTGAAGCTGCACTACCCCGATCCCATCGTTGACAGCTTACTGAAGGCTTGCGCGGACTTCGCGGCGGCGGTGAGCTTCGAGAACGAACGGTTGAAGGACTCGCTGGCAGAAGCGACGATCGCAGCAGTGCCACCCGAGATTCCCGCCTTCGCGGGAATGACTCCGCGTCACGGAGCGGGCGTCCCTGCTGCGATCGAGAAGATCCGCGAAGAGGTGTGCGCGTTCGAACCGTTCGAACAACGCCATGGCCTGATCATCGTGAAGGTGAGCCCCGGTCCGGATGGTGTACCGGTGATCAGTGTGCGCACCAAGGAGGAAACGATCACGCAGAAAGCGCCGTGCCCACCGCTCGTGACACCACCGCCGCCCAAGCCGTGGTGGATGCATGTGCTTGACACCATCGAAACCTCCTCGCTACGGATCCTCGCCATCGTGGCGCTGATCGCGATACTTCTCGTGCTGTGGCGATCGAAGGGGATCGGAGAACTGTGGAACCGACAGGACAAGAGCTGATGTATCCCGTCGCCATATACGATCTGCCCGCCGATGACGGCACACCGGTGAAGTACGAGTTCGCCTTGCCCAGCTCTTGGCTGGAGGCTACACGTGAGCATTTGCTGGCCATCACCCGGGCCTTGCTGAGCAAGAAGGATCCGGTGAAGATCAAGTTCACCCTGCTGAAGGAGCTCGCCGGCATTCCGGCGAAACTGATGCACCGCATGCCACCGGCGGACCATTTCATCAAGGAAGTTGACGCCACCGACTTCAACACCCCGTGGCGGCCTGTTCCCAAGACGGAAATGCGGATGCTGCCGGAACTCGATTGGGCATTCACGCCGGCGAATTTCACCGACAGCCTGCTGCCCAGCATCGAGCACGCCGGCATCACGTGGACGGGGCCCAGCAACAGCTTCGAGCGGATGACGCTGAACCAATGGCTGTTCTGTACCACCCTGCTCACCAACTTCAGGAAGGAGAAGGATCCCGCCACGGCGAACACCATCCTGAACAACCTGATGGGCGCGATGTACCAGCCCGCCCATGCCACCTGGACCAATGAGCCGATCGAGGAGTATGGCGTGAGGCTGGCCGACCTGCCCCCCGAAGTGAAACTGGCCGCGGTGTTGAACTACGAGGCCATCCACAGCGCGGTGGTGAAGCACTACTGGCGCGTGTTCAACCCGAACAACAACGCCGACCCCAGCCCACAAGGCCTTTTCTCGCTGGCCCACGACGCGGCCAAGAGCGGCGCCTTCGTGAACTATGGCGAGGGCGATCGCGTGGAGGACAAGCCCCTGCTGCTCATCCTCGGGTACATGGAGCACAGCCTCTTTTCCGACGAACAACAGGCCGCCCGCGCGAAACAACTGGCCGAGGAGACCAAGAACGCGAACGGATGACGCACCGCGAGCAGATCACCGCCCTCTTCCTGGATGCCGCCAAACGCCATCCGGACATCCTGCATACCGACACGGTGAAGCCGCCCCGCTTCTACGAACTGGAGTGGGAGGAAATGGTGCAGAGCGGATCGAAGCTGGCCGCTGTGCATTGGACGCTGATCCTGGAGGAGTACGTGGAGGAGTTCCGTGACAATGGCGCCGATTACATCAGCCTTTTCCCCCACATCGCTTTCCTCGTGGGCAAGCACGTACCGCAAGGGAACAACGCCGCGAAGCAGGCCACCTACCTGGAGGCCCGTCGCATCGCGCACAGCATCGTCGGCAAGTTCCGTAGTGACGAACGCGACCGTTGCAACGCCGATCTGCCGCCCGGCGTGAACGCGCCCGCGCTGGTGGAACTGAGCACCCTGCGCATCCAGCCGATCAAGTTGCCCCTGCTGGACAATGCGTACGGCGTTCGCTGCACGATCAAGATCCGCACCGACCAGGAAGAACACTTCAGCCGCGACGAGGTCGCCTGGTTGCCCCTCCCGTAGACCATGGCACTAAGCGTCCTCACCGATACCAAGGCGATCAACCCGGTGCGCAACCCGGTGTGGTACGAGCTGCAATGCGGCGGCTTCCGCACCACCGCGCCCGTGGCCGCCAGTTACACGCTGGATGTGGTTGACGATCCCACGGACGGGCTCACGTTCTCGATCGCCGTGGGCAGCACGATCGTGCAGTTCACGTGGGTCACGGGTGCGCCCGATACCAGCGGCCTGCAGGTGCGCATCGGCAGTGATACCGTGGACAGCCGGAACAACCTGTACAACGCCCTGCGCGGAAACTGGCAGGTGAACCAGTGGTTCGCCATTACACAGACCACGGTGATCAGCCTCGTGGTGCGTACGCCCGGCCTGCTCGGTGCGGTGTTCACGAACACCAGCCCTGTGACCATGGCGTGGGTGGAGGTCAATCCCGGTGTGGACGGTGTGTACGCATCCAACTACGGCGCCGTTGTGCAGGTGTGGATGGAGCTGGTGTGGGACAGCAGATCGGAAGAGC
>DEQO01000187.1 GCA_002360495.1 Flavobacteriales bacterium UBA3364 | reverse complement strand
GGTCCTCGTCATCGGCATCGATGGTTGCCGGGGCGATGCGCTTCTGGCCGCGAACGCGCCCAACTTGCAAGGACTCGCTGCCACCGGCTTCAGCACCTTCGAGGCCAATACACATCCTCCCACGTGGAGCGGCACAGGTTGGAGCACCATGCTCACTGGGGTATGGGAGCAGAAGCACAAGGTCGTGGACAACAGCTTCACCAACGCGCAATTCGTGGCGTGGCCCCATTTCTTCCAACGCCTTTCACTGCTGGATGCGTCCTTGGACCTGCACAGCATTGTGCATTGGTCGCCGATCAATACGGAGATCACCACCGGTGCGGATGAGGTATTGAACCTCGCCACCGACCAACTTGTGGCCGACGCCGCCGTGGAGCTTTTGGAGAGCGGGGATCCCGATGTGATCTTCCTCCAGTTCGATGACGTGGACCATACAGGTCACGCACACGGCTTTCTGCCCGACCATCCCGAGTACCTCTTAGCGATCGAGACCGTGGACCAACAGATCGGACCCATATTGGAGGCCGTGGCGGCTAGGCCATCCGATGAACAATGGCTCGTGATGGTGACCACCGATCATGGCGGCAACGCCAGCGGACATGGTGGGAATTCGTTCGATGAGCAGCGGATCTTCATCATCGCCAACGGTCCAGGAGTCGCTATGGAACAACGGTCGGCGACCTACGACATCCTGCAGATCCCAACGAGCATATCCTTCGGCGCGAACAACTACGTGCGCACCACCAACGACCTCTTCTACCAGTTCGGCAGTACGGACGATCTCTCCATCGAATGCAATGTGAAGATGCCGTCCAGCTGGAGCGGTGATCCCGTCTTCGTGGGCAACAAGGACTGGGATAGTGGCAACAATGCGGGTTTCGTTCTGAGCACCACGGGCACGGGGCACACCTGGAAATTCAACCTCGGCGACGGGACGGACCGTATCGACCTGAATGGCCGACCCATCAACGACGATCAATGGCACCACTTGGCGGTGACCTGTGACCGTGACGGTGAGGCGCGCATATTCCAGGATGGTCTGCTGATGGCTTCGGTGGACATGTCGCTGATCGGTGACGTGAACACCCCGTACCCGATGTGCTTCGGGCAGGATGGAACGACCACCTACGGTATCCCACTTACCGGCACCCTCTGCGATGTGCGCATCTGGCGGAAGGCACTCGACATCAACACGGTCTCGTCCTGGAGCGGCAAAATGCTGACCGCCGAGCACCCCGACATCGCCTTCCTCATCGGTGAATGGCCCATGCAGGAAGGTGTCGGCGGAACCTTTACGAATACGGTGACCTTCCAGGAAGATGCCCAGTTCCATAGCGGGGCCAACGCCGTTGATGCGACATGGATGGCCAACGCCGTGCCCATGGTCACCACGGACCTCTCCCTCACGCCCACGCAGGCCGATGTCGTCCCGACCATCCTGGATTATCTCTGTCTCCCGAACAACCCTTCTTGGGGGCTCGATGGCCGGTCATTGATCGATGGATGTACCACCACCGTGGTGGCAACGCCCGACAACGCGACGAACGCGCCATTCCCGAATCCCTGCCACGATCGCCTCATACTACCTGCCTTCCCACATGCGGTGGAACTGCATATATTCGACGTCATGGGCAGGGAAGTGCTTTCTGTGCCTTCAGGGGAGTCCGGTCGGACGATCGACCTGGCGCCGGTCCGACCCGGCCTCTATCACTACAAGATGGTCTCGGCAGATATGCACGTGATCGCAAGTGGTGCGCTGGTAAAGCAGTAGACCACTAGAACATGGAAACACCGGGTTCCGGCGGGAACACGGCCCTGTCCTTCATCCGCCCCAGCGGGTCCTTGTCCATGCTGTACTTGGGGAACAGGTAGTGTCCGAGGTACCAGGCCAGGACGCAGATCGCCAGGCTCAACCCATCCGCGATCGTTCGACCGGTATCCACCGGACCGCCGAACAGCTCGGCAAGGTCCGAGAGGAAGTGCAGACCGCCGAAGAGGTTCACCATACCCAGCCATTGGTAGACCTCGCCACGCCAACGATACACCGCGACGCCAAGGAAAAGCGTGGCCAGGGGAAACAATCGGATGTCGTCCTCCTGCTCACCCTAGCACCTCATCCGCGAAAATGAAGCGGGTCGGTGCGAGGCCCTGCGGGTCTTTCAGCATCTGTGGCTTGGCGAAGACCTTGTTGGCCAGGTACAGCGCCAGCGCGCCGATCCCTGCGGTAAAAGCACTGGCCAGGATCACCTTGACGTCGCCCTGGCCCTTTGCCAACGCACCCAGTGCACTGACGAGCCCTGTGAACCCGAACACGTTACCCCAGCCCACCCATCCGAACACCTCACCCTGCCAGCGGTAGATACTGTAGCCCATCAGCAGCGATGCGATGGGCACCAGAGACAGATAGGCGGTCGGCATGTCCATCCGGATCCCGTCGTTCAGCAAAGGCTCCAGGATACGTAGCAAGGCCGAAGCTGCAATGAGCGCGAGCAAGGACAGATGCACGCTGCGATACCGCTCCTTGGACCACTGCGAGGGCATGTAGCGCACCACCTCGGCCACCTTCTTCGGCTTCGCTTCGGGGAACTCCAGCATCAGGTTGTCGAACACCTGCTGCTTCGGGATGCCGAAGGACAAGAGCTCCTCCGCCTTGGCCTTGATCGCCTTGTTGCTCATTGCATCGCGAAGATCGAAGTACGTAGCCTTCCAACAGCGCCGGTCGGCACGCGCGACAGCCGCTCATCCCGGAAAAGCCGTGTGGGAGAGCCTGGTTCGAACGGAAAAGCCTTGCGGTCATGTGTTGGGAAGTAGCTCAGCCTATCGTGGAACCCACGCCCCAGGGACCTTGTTCCCGTGGTACTTGATACTTGGCTCTTGACGCTTCTTCAGCTCGTCACCGGTTCCGCCTTCGGATACTTCACGTGCCCGTACTGTTTCATGTACAGGTCGTAGATGATGCCGTCCGCCAGACCGACCTTCGGTACGAAGACCTCATCGATGTCGGCGAAGTCCATCACACGCAGGAAGATGTCGGCCGCAGGGATGATCACGTCCGCGCGGTCCGGACGCAAGCGAAGCAGCTTCACGCGGTCCTCGAAGGAGTAGGACTCGATACGGTCGCGTTGGACCTGTATGTCCGCTCGCGCAAGCGGCTCACCGAATGTGTTGCCGTTCTCCTTGAAGATCCTGTTGATATTGCCACCCGTGCCGATCGCCACGAGCTGCCCATGCTGCGCACGCAGGTCCTCCAGGAAAGCCTGCATCTCCACCCACGCGCCCAAAGGCACCTTGTTCTTCAAGGTACGCACCGTGCCGATCTTGAAGCTCGCGCTCTTCACGCGACGGCCCCGTTCGAGCCAGGTGAGTTCCGTGCTTCCGCCACCCACATCGATGTAGAGGTAACTGAGGTCCTTCAAAAGGTCCTGCGTCCAGAAGGTGCTCACGATCAGATCCGCCTCGAGCCGACCGTTGATCACTTCGATGTGTACCCCGCTCTCCATTTCCACCCTGGCGATGACCTCGTCCCGGTTGGTCGCTTCGCGCATTGCGCTGGTCGCACAACAGCGCAGGTACGGAACGCCGTACACTTCGGTAAGGAGCCTGAAGGCCTTCAAGCTCTTGATCAGGTAGTCGCGCTTGGCGTTGCCGATGCTGCCGAAGTCGAACACATCCTCACCCAGACGGATGGGTACACGCACCAGCGTCTGCTTCTTGATGATGGGATGGTCGTCGCGCTCGATCACCTCGCCCACCAGCAAACGAACGGCGTTGGAGCCGATGTCAATGGCGGCGTATGTGAGGTCGCGTGCGATGTTTGTCCCGCTGTCCGCACTTGAGCGGACCAGAACGTTCACTGGACGAAGGTAGCAACCCTTGTCGGCAGAGATCACCGATATTCACATTCGCATTCCCACGCAACCCTTCCTGACCGCCCCGTCTTTCATCCATTAACCCGGTCACATGAGCATTTCTCCACTGCGCGCGCTTAGCCTGGTCCTCATCTGCTGCCCACTGATCGCCCTCGGCGTCAACGTTTCGGTATCGACCACAACGGCGGGCTGCGGTAGCGCTTCCGGCACCGCAACTGCGACCGTGTCCGGTGGTATTCCGCCCTATGCCTACGTGTGGAGCCCTACCCCGCCTTTCGGGCAAGGCACCCCGCAGATCACCGGGCTGATGCAAGGTGTCTACACGGTGGAGGTCACCGACGGCCTGGGGAATACCGCACAAGCCAGTGGAATGGTCGAACAGTACAGCGCGCTCAATTACCCCTATTTCTGGACGGACCGCAACGACTGCATGAACAGCTGTTCCGGGATCATCACGATCGACGAGAACACCCTGGGGGGGAGCAGGTACCTACTTCTACACGAACCCTGCGCCGCAATATTCAGGTAGCTACGCGACGCTCATGGGCATCTGTGCTTCCGGGCCCGGGTCCATGATCACCATTTCCGACATCAACGGTTGCTCGGTGACCATCACAGCGGACATCAGCAATAGCGATGGCGGTCATCCGGACGTGAACTACGTCCTTCCCGAATGCGGCTCGAACAGCAACGGTCAGGTAGCGCTTTGGGACAACTACTTCGGCCCCGCATGGTACCGCGTGTACAATGCATCATTCGATAGCATCTATGAATTCACCGACGGTCCGTACGTGATCACCGGTCTTCCTTCAGGCACCTATACGATCTACCTGTACGACCCTGCGGGCGAATTCGGTGCCGACCATGTGTATTGCACGTTCGACACGGAGGTGGTCGTGCCGAACATCACCGAGCCATGCGGGCAGGTCAGCGGGACCATCTACAATGATGCGGACCAGGATTGTACGATCGACGCGAACGAATACCGCCTGCCTTACCGGGTGCTCACTATAGGACCCGGGCCCGTCTACACCATCTCGAACATCAATGGCGAGTTCATCGCTGCATTGCCACAGGGCAACTATACCTTGACACAACCACTTGTCCAAGAAGCACAGCTTTGCCCCGCCCAACACCCGGTACCGTTCGCGCTTACCGTCGCGGTCCCGAACGCAGTGGTGGACCTTGCGGATAGCAGCCTTGTCCAGCACGATCTGGCGGTCAGCATTCATCCGAGCACCAATGCACGCCCTGGATTCCCTACCTCGGTCTACGTGCTGCTGACGAACACCTCGGCCTATCCCAGCGGCGCGGTGACCATCAGCATGGACTACGACCCGCTCCTGTTGAACCCTTCCCCGGCCAATGCGCAATGGACGATCCCCTCCATCCCCCCATACGGACAAGGGACCTATTTCTTCGAGGCGCTGGTGCCTGCCGACATCACCCTGCTTGGTCACGTGCTGAACTATAGCGTGACCGTAACGAACACGAACATCGAAACCGATCCGACGAACAACAACGCGTCCACAGCGATAACCATTACAGGGAGCTACGACCCCAACGACAAGCGCGGATGGACCAGCAGCGGCTCCAGCGAAGACCAGTACTTCCTGGATGAGGACAGCTACATCGACTACACCGTCCGCTTCCAGAACACCGGCACTGCTGCTGCAGAGACCGTGGTGATCCGCGACGTGATCGATGCCGACCTCGACATCACTTCGCTCCAGATCCTCGGCGCTTCGCACGCCTTCACACCTTCCTTCGGTGAGGGACGTGAGCTGGTCTTCACCTTCAACGAGATCGACCTGCCCGACAGTACCACGGACCTGCTCGGCAGCCAAGGGTTCGTCAGCTACCGCATCAAGCCCGTGGGCGACATCGTCGTGGGTGATGTACTGGAGAACACCGCAGGCATCTACTTCGACTTCAACCCGCCGATCATCACGAACACCGTGGAGCATGTGGTGGATATGAGCACGTCGATCAATATGACCGCCCGGGATAGCCAGCGATCCGTGACCGTTTCGCCGAACCCGACCAGCGACAAGCTCTTCCTTGGTGGGCTGGCTCCCGGCCGCATCGCGGTGGATATCCGCTCGGCCGATGGAAGGCTTGTCCAAACGCTGAACACGTTCGCGAGAGATCTTGACGTGGGTGAGCTGGAACCTGGCACCTATACATTGACCATTTGGAATGCTGAAAAGCCGCTTGTTGCGCGCTTCGTCAAGCTCTGACCCTGGTACACCAACGGGTCACTGGCCCTCCTGATGCTGGTAATTCGTGTCGCCTCCTCACCGTGCATTATGGTCGTGGCCAGCGCCTATCCAACGAGCTGCGGCAAGAACGACGGAAACTTTCTCGCTTCTGTCAAAAACCGGATCCCGTCCAATGTCTTGCACGTGGAATGGGACGATGCCAGCTTCGATCATAGGCCTCGCTGACGGGGAGCATTCCGCTCGATCTCCTCGCCCAAGCGCACATACAAAGTGTTGGAGCTGATCCCGCGGGCGGCGGAAGGGAGGTCGGAAGCGATGCGGATAAGGTAACCCACCTAGCCCATGTTGGTATCACACATCCGCCTCGGTGGTCAATGCCGATCCGATCCGCCATCTTCACACAACCGTTCCTCGCACTGAACGTCCTTCAACCAGAACGACATTTTCATGATCAGGACCACTACACTATGCATCGCCTTATGCCTCGCATGTGCCACGCATGCCGTGGAGGTTTTCGTCACCGCCCTTGACGCCACGTGTTTTCAATGCAATGGGGTAGCCTTGGCCAATGCCGTCGGTGGAGTGCCCCCCTATAGCTATGTATGGAGCCCTGCTCCACCCGCAGGTCAAGGCACACCGGACGCCACGAGCCTGTGTCCAGGGGAATACAGCGTGGAAGTAACCGACGGCATGGGCCAGACCGCCGTGGGCTTTGTGACCGTCAATATGCTGGGCGGCCTGAACATGTTCGTGCCTGCGCAGGAACTAAGATCCGCCTGTGATGGCGGATGCACCGGTTGGGCTGTTGCTTCACTGGCCACCATGGGGGGCACACCGCCCTATTCGTTCGACAATCCCTTCGCCGAAGTGAATGGCAATAGCGTGACCCTCCCAGGTCTATGCCCGGGCACGAATTTGGTCACGGTGACCGATGCGGACGGCTGCGCAGGGACCATCCAAACCACCATCGCCAACTCGGGTATTGGTTTTCCCGACATCCTCAGCACATCACCGGCTTGCGGTACATTACCCTCGGGTTCGGTGACGATGCCGGGTGAGTTCGGCGCCGATATCGCCTATTGGGTGCAAAGCCCCACATTCGACTCCATCTACAACTTCGGCAGCAGCACGGGGCCGTACCTGCTGGGAGGGATACCACCCGGTACACACACGGTGTACTACTGGTGGAACCAAGGCGGTATCGATGGTATACCCGGGATCGCGTATTGCACCACCGGGACCGATTTCACGATCGGTTCGTTGCCAGGACCTTGCGGCAGTGTGCAAGGCCGTGTCTACCACGATGCGGACGAGGACTGTGCACTCAACGGCTTCGATCTCGGCCAACCCTACCGCGTACTCTCGATCGAACCTGGTGGTCAGTTCGCCATGACCGATGGCAACGGGTTCTATCAACGCAACCTCGCATTCGATACCTATTCGATACAACAGCCGGTCACTCCCGACGAGGTATGGCTATGCCCGCCCACAGGCTCCGCCGACTTCACGCTCGATGCAGGAGCGCCGCTCACCACCATCGACTTTGCGAACCTGAGCACCGTGCCGCACGACCTGAGCGTGAGCCTGACAAGCACCAATGCACGCCCCGGATTCGGCACACAGGTATGGATCACCGTCGTGAACAATTCGGCCTTCCCGAGCGGACAAGTGGACGTCGCGCTTTCCTACGACGCACTGCTGCTTGCTCCATCCACATCCAATTGGAGCATATCACCGGCCATGGCACCCTACGCATCCATCACGTACACCTTTACTGCGAGCGTGCCCGCCGATATCACGTTGCTGGGAACAGTATTGAATTACACAGCCACCGTGAGCAATGCCGCCAGCGAAACGAATACCGCGAACAACACCGCGCTACTGGATGTGACCATCACCGGGAGCTACGACCCCAATGACAAGCGCGGATGGACCAGCAGCGGCTCCAGCGAAGATCAGTACTTCCTGGATGAGGACAGCTACATCGACTACACCATCCGCTTCCAGAACACCGGTACCGACACAGCATTCAACGTCGTGATCACCGATACCCTGCCTGCCAACCTCGACCCCAGCACCCTCATCGTGGGCGCCGCAACGCATCCGTTCAATTGGGAATTGCGTGGTGCGGGTAC
>DEQO01000171.1 GCA_002360495.1 Flavobacteriales bacterium UBA3364 | reverse complement strand
TCGGCAAGATGCACGGCGCAGGTGATGCGGCTCTTGTCGGTGTTGAGCCCGAAGCCGCTCCAATCGAGGCGCAAGGCTTCGGCTGGATCAGCAGGCACGGCAGCGGCAAGGGTGGCGATGCCATCACCAGCGGCCTCGAAGGCGCTTGGAAACCGAACCCCACGAAGTGGGACAACGGCTACTTCGACATGCTCTTCGGCTACGAGTGGGAACTGACCAAGAGTCCCGCCGGCGCGCACCAATGGGTGGCGAAGAATTGCAAGCCGGAGCACATGATCCCCGATGCGCACGACAAGAACAAGAAGCATCCGCCGATGATGACCACGGCGGACCTCTCGCTGCGCTTCGATCCGGCCTACGAGAAGATCAGCCGCCGTTTCCACCAGGATTCGCAGGCGTTCGCCGATGCCTTCGCACGTGCGTGGTTCAAGCTCACGCACCGCGACATGGGCCCGAAGAGCCTCTACCTCGGAAGCGAAGTGCCCAAGGAGGAGTTGCTCTGGCAGGACCCCATCCCAGCAGGTACCAAGCTCTCCGATGCCGATGTGACTGCACTGAAGGGCAAGATCCTCGCGAGCGGGCTCAGCGTAAGCGAACTCGTCTCCGCCGCGTGGGCCTCGGCCTCGACGTTCCGCGGAAGTGATAAGCGCGGTGGCGCCAACGGCGCACGTGTGCGTCTTGCGCCGCAGAAGTTCTGGGAGGTGAACGATCCCGCGCAACTGGACAAGGTGCTCGGCGCGCTGGAGAAGATCCAGGCCGAGTTCAACGCTGGTGGCAAGAAGGTCTCGATGGCCGACCTGATCGTGCTCGGCGGTTGCGTTGCGGTGGAGAAAGCAGCGAAGGATGCGGATCACAACATCGCGGTGCCCTTCAACTCGGGTCGTGGCGATGCCTCTGCCGAGCAGACCGATGTTGAGAGCTTCGCTTGGATGGAGCCGCAAGCCGATGGCTTCCGCAACTACCAGAAGAAACTCTACAGCGTGCCTGCTGAGGAGATGCTCGTTGACCGCGCGCAACTCCTCACGCTGAGCGCGCCGGAGATGACGGTGCTCGTGGGCGGCCTGCGCGTGCTGGGCGCGAACACCGGCGGCAGCAAGCATGGCGTGTTCACCACCAAGGTGGGGCAGCTCACCAACGACTTCTTCACCAACCTGCTCGACATGGGCACCGCGTGGACCGCGCTCAGCAACGGCCACACCGGCACCTACGAGGGCCGCGACCGCAAGACCAACGCTGTGAAGTGGACCGGCACGCGCGTCGATCTCATCTTCGGCAGCAACTCGCAGCTGCGCGCCATCGCCGAGGTGTACGCCCAGAGCGACAACAAGGAGAAGTTCGTGAAGGACTTCGTGAAAGCGTGGGTGAAGGTGATGGAGCTGGATCGCTTTGGGCACTTCTGATCCATGCAGCAGAGGGCTTGCAGGCGGTCGTTGAATACGGCGCTCGCGTTGGTCCTTGCGTTTGCTGCATTTGCCCAGAGCGACGGATCCAAGACGGACACCTTACTCGCAGACAAACTTCGCCCGAGGCTGGATACTGCAACGGTGCTTCGCAAGGCTCGCCTCGGCAGTCAGCGCAACCTGAATGAAATAGAGCACCCTTCGGTTCGTTTCATGGATGACGGGAACTGGGAGGTGATGCAGTTAAGGACCAGCCACACCGAGAAAGGACCCTGCGCGCGCACGAACGGCTGCACCGTGATCAAGGGCGTGACGGTGGTCATCAATGATCGAACAGGTCGAGTGGTCAGCAGGGAGAAGGACGAGGATGTCTACCCGAACTACGAGTGAAGCGTGGGCGAAAGTGCGGGGGCTTGACGGCTTCGATCCGAAGAAGTAAAAGGTCACGATTCCAGAGCAGTAGAGAAGGCGGCCCGAACGGGCCGCCTTCTCTACTTCAAGTCTGGTGGATCGCGACATCGAACAGAAGATGTCGTCACCGCTGTACCCTGCGACCCTGGAGGAGCGGCGGCCCCGGGCAGTGAACATCACGGAGCGGTTCGTTATTTCCGAACTTTGATCCCCATCATGGACAGCATGCGTAGCGCACGAAATTTGGCCTGGAGCGCCCTTTTCCTTTTTCCGTTGTTCACCAACGCGCAGTTGCTGCCGCCGGACACGCTGTCGTGGTCCATGGCCAATGGGGCGCAATGCGTGAAGGCGGATGACCTGGACGGGGATGGTGACAACGACGTGGTGGTGGGCACCTTGAGAGGCCACCATGTGCTGCTCTACTGGAATCCCGGGGACGGTGAGTTCGGGGCTCCGCAGTTCGTGATGGCCGCGGAAGGCGTGTACGACCTGGAACTGGCGGACGTGGACCTTGACGGGCTTCTGGACATCGTGGTCGCGGACTTCGGCAACGGCTGGGTTAGCTGGTGCGCCAACCTCGGGGGCGGGACCTTTGCTCCCAGGGCTGTTCTGATCGACGACATCTTCACCACGGGCATTACTGCGCTGGAGGTGGGCCAAGGCGATGCTGATAACGAGGTGGAGCTGTTCACCTTGAACTACAACGGGCGGGTGGGTTTGTTCCAGGACAACGGCAGCCAGCAGTTCGGCACGGGTCAGACGCTCTTCAACACGGGTCCGCCGGCCTTCGGCCTGGACATCTTCAGCTTCACAGCCACGTTCCGATGGGACGTGGTGGCGGGCGGGGATGAGGTGTGGATGCGAAGCAACACGGGGCCGGGGTTCCTGGCCTCCCAGCCGGTGCAGCTCTCATCGCTCGGCGGCGATGTCAGTGCGGTGGCCTTCAACCGGGGGAACTCGGGTAGCCTGCAGGACGTATCCGTCCACGTGGCAAGCGAGGGCACTGGACAGCAAAGGATCTGGTCCGGCTTCCAGAACGGCACGCCCTCGCTGGTGAACACCACTTCCTATGACGGCATCACGGACATCGTCCACTACGTGATCAATGACCAGAACCCCAACAATTGGTGGAACCTGATCGCGAGCCACACGCTGCATGGGATCGTGGGAGGGGGCGTCTTCTACACGCCATCAAAGGCATGGGGGTTGCGTTCCATCGCCGTTGCCGACATGGACGGGGATGGGATCACGGACCTGCTCTGGTGCGGGGATGAGGACGACGATGTGGCCTGGGTGAAGCGGGACGGCTCGGCCGCGGGCTATCCCGAACGACGGATGACGCCTCTGAGCGGTGGCACCTGCCCACCGCGCTTCGCCGACCTGGACGGCGACGGTGA
>DEQO01000127.1:9531-11004 GCA_002360495.1 Flavobacteriales bacterium UBA3364 | reverse complement strand
TGGTGCAGTTACAAGTACCTCAACAGTGGCCCGGGTGGCGTCGCCGGGGCTTTCGTTCATCAACGCCATTTCGGGAAGGAACTGCCACGCTTCGCGGGTTGGTGGGGCCACGACAAGAAGGAGAGGTTCAAGATGGAGCGAACGTTCAAACCCATGGCCACGGCCGAAGCCTGGCAGTTGAGCAACGCCCCCGTTCTCGCAATGGCGGTGCATCGGGTGGCCCTGGAACAATTCGATCGGGCAGGCATCGAGCGTCTCCGTACAAAGAGCAAAGCACTCACCGGCTATTTGCGTTGGTCGATCGAAGGCATCTCAGTGGCCAATGGCGATGTCTTCAACATCATCACGCCGAACGATCATGCACAGAGCGGGGCGCAGCTTTCCATCCTTGTGGACGGGGACGGTCGCGGTATCTTCAAACGGCTTACGGAGCAAGGGGTCGTTTGTGACTGGCGTGAGCCCGATGTGTTGCGTATGGCGCCAGTGCCTTTGTACAACTCGTTCGAAGATGTCCACCGCTTTGCGGAGATCCTGAGATCATCGATATCATGAGCAACATCACCATCGTCGGCGGGGGGCTTGTAGGAAGCTTGCTCGCCGTGTTCCTGGCGAAGCGCGGTCATTCGGTGAACGTCTACGAGCGCCGCAGCGACCCGCGCAAGACCGATGTGTATGCGGGGCGAAGCATCAACCTGGTCGTAAGCCATCGCGGATGGACCGCCCTGCGCGCTGCCGGCCTGGAGGAAGCTGTGAAGCAGATCACCGTGCCGGTCCATGCCCGCATGATGCACGACCGCGATGGCAAGCTGAACCGTGTGCCGTACAGCATCGACAACCGGGCGATCCATTCCGTTTCGCGTGGCGAATTGAACCGTCGTTTGCTCACCGAAGCAGAGCAGTTGCCCAACGTCAAACTCCACTTCGACCACAAGTGCGTGGATGTCGATCTGGAACATGCCACATGTCGTTTCCAGCCCGAGGGAGGCACGTCGATCGATGTGAAGGCCGATGTGGTCTTCGGTAGCGATGGTGCGTTCAGCGCCGTGCGCCAGAAGATGATGCAAGGTCGCTTCTCCTACAGCCAGGAATACATCGAGCACGACTACAAGGAGGTCGCCTTTCCCGCCCATGCCGATGGCACGCCGAAGATGGATCCGCAATGCCTGCACATCTGGCCGCGCCGCTGGTTCATGATGATGGGCCTGGCCAATCAGGACGGCGGTTTCACGGGTACGCTCTTCATGCCGAACACCCATTCGGAGAACGCACCGGGCTTCGACACGGTCCGTACTCCGGAGCAGGTGCAGGCGTTCTTCAAAGAACATTTCGCCGATGCCTTGCCGATCGTTCCTGACATCGTTGAGCAATACTTGCGCAATCCGCAGAGCTCATTGGTCATCATCCGCTGCACCCCGTGGCAGGTCAATGGCAAGGTGGCCTTGATCGGTGATGCCGCGCATGCCATCGTGCCTT
>DEQO01000127.1:0-9378 GCA_002360495.1 Flavobacteriales bacterium UBA3364 | reverse complement strand
GCCGACCTATCCCTGCGCAACTTCGTGGAGATGCGCGACCTCGTCGCCGACCCGAAGTTCCTGCTGCGCAAGAAGATCGAAGGACACCTGCAAGCGAAACACCCTGACAAGTGGCTGCCGCTTTATAGCCAGGTGAAATTCAGCGACATCGAGTACAAGGATGCCTGGAAGGAAGGCCTGCGGCACGATCGTATCATGGAGGAGGTGTTGGCGATGCCGGAGATCGAGCAGGAGTGGGATAGTGGAGAGGTGGAGCGGCGGGCGTTAGAGTTGTTGACATCTTGATGGTCCGTCGACCATGAGACAGGTCAGCTTCTTCGCCATTCTCCTTTTGGTCGGTTGCGGGAGCCGCGTTGATCTTATTTCCTCCTACGAAGACGAACACGGACACAGACTCTGTTTGTTTGCCGATTCCATGTTCATTGTCAATGCTGGCAACGAGAGCGAGAACTTCTATCGAAGGAGCCGGTGGGCTTTTGGGCGGTATGGAGTTGTTTCTGATTCAATGCTGGTACTGGAATCAGCTTGGCCGCGCTCCCTGACTACATCCCTTTTCAAGGACACGCTTTGCACGAAGGGGTTGTGCGTGAGATTCGTCGATATCCAGGGAAAGACCGTTCTGGATGCTGCGAGATGCAGGCTGGGTGGCATTGATAGCTCGGACTTTGTTTGGTCGGATCCTTATTCACTTTTCTATTCCGAAAAATGGAGTGGGAACATTCATGTGCAAGATCCAAGGGGAATGTTCAACGTAAGTCCCGTTCATTTGCCAGATAGTAGTTGGCATTCCTGTGTTGTTCGATTTGGAATGCACTTCTTCGAGTTCGACGACCAGTACATTCTTCGTGGCCTAGCGTTACGGCGAGATACCGACATCCTGATACCGAACGCTGAGGCTTTGTCCAGACAACGAGAAGCCACTTTGTTCGGCGTATTTCGAAGAACTGAACTTGGTCAGCGCGATCGAAAGCGACTAGAGGAGCGTGCCTTTAGACTTCGGAGGTGTGGACATCCAGACCTGGATTGCAGGCAACTAGGCAAATGATCTTCTATACCTGCGTAGGGTCGCTCGGAGATGCCCCTGCAACTTTCGTCGTTGCTCCGAACGACTGGAGTATCCTCCCCCACGGCAGCAACGTCAGGTCCAGCACGATCAGCTCGAAGGCGAAGAAGCCCATGGTGAAGTAGAAGCCGATGTGTAGTGTGATCGCTGCACAGAAGAGCGCCACATCCCACCGCCGCGTGAAGAAGCCGATGATGAAGAGCGTCTCCATCACGGTACACGCGAAGAACAAGGCCCAGCCCGCCCATTCGTGTACCAGCAGCCAGGTGAAGAGCTGTGCGTGCCAGCCATCGCCGTGCGTCAACAGCAATTCCAGTTGCGTGTTCTCGATGATGTTCGTCATCTGGTCCATGTTCAGCCAGGAACCGCGGAACACCTTGTACAGCCCGGCGCTGGTGTAGAGGAACAGCACATAGTAGCGCAAGGCTTGGAACGACCAACCGAAGCGATCGAGCGATCGGAAAGCGAACGGAATGCCCGCGAACAACAACCCGATGATGGGCCGGTAGTGATGGTTCGCGTACGTCGTGTGCGTAACGAAGTATAAAAGGATGGCTGTGCAGTAGATCCTCGGGTACCACACGCCGTTCGGTCGCGCGAGCGCGAGGACAACGCTTGCCGTCAGGATGATGTCGAAGACCAGCGCGATACCGCTGTGCGCGGTCAAACCGTCCTGGATGCCGAGCAGTTGGAAGAGCCAGAAGGTGAGGTCCTTGTAAACGTTCCCGAGCACCGGCGCTTCCAATTGCGAGAGCATGGAAACATCCATCCAGCGCCAAAGAAGGGCCAGCAGGATCCAGCCGAAGTAGATCCGCAGGAGGACCTTCCGTTGTTCAGCGCTGAACACCGCATTCATCGGGAAACGGTCATCAAATTCGTGCGGGTGATCATCACCGGCCGTTGTTCTTCGTAGCGATAGAGCTCGCGATCGATCGTCACCGTGCCGATCGGTTCCCCAAGGACACGGACCAGGTAACGATGTACCCAGCCTTCCAGTGCTGGACGTTGTTCCGGCTCATACGACATCCTTGCCGCGAGATCGCTCCTGGTGCTCTCGGACAGCCAGCCGAAGCGTTTGTCAAGGAAGGGCTTGAAGAGCTCCTCGTTCCCATTCGCATCGAGTTGCTCGAAACGGTACAGCGTGCTGAAGAACAGTTCACCGGCATAGCGCGGCATGTCTTCCTGTACCAGTGGTTCCCCATCGACATGACAGGCCACCCTCACGTAGGTCGGTTCAGGATGCAGTACATCCGAATACATGCCGTACAGGAAGAACGGTGTCACGTCCGCGGTCACTAGTTGCGCGAGCAGTTGAATGGAGGCGAAGGCGACGAAGAAGAGGCCCAAGCGTCGGTCCTTGGCAAGCGCTCTCCCAAGGAAGCTGTTCTTCAGGATGTTCATCGGCCGGTCTCGCTTGGTAGTGCGGAAATGTACGTCCGGCACCTTGCAACGCACACGTTGCCGTTGACACTTTCGGGACATTGAAGACGTTCAACCTATGGACCTACCCCGACTTTCGAGCCATGATCCGCGCGCTAATACTCCTCCTGTTCCTTGGTACCGCCCTTCCCGGGTTGACGCAGGGCTTGATGGAGCGCAAACGCCCGGAGATCATACCGTTGAACGGCCAGGCACGGCGGATCGGGTTCTATTTCGCTCCAGGGATCACCTACACGTTGTCACGCTTCAGGAGTGAAGAAGAGGAGGTGTTCCGAGGAGGAGACACCAGCTTCACAGCCACATACGATCCGAAGGGAAGGATCGGCCCATACTTCGAAGTGGGCCTGTCCTGGTACACCAGGGACCCTGTGATCGTGGACTACTTGGATTTGGGTATCGCCTATAAAGGCCTTCGTGGTGCTGAGTCCTTTTCCGGGACCTACACCCTTTCGGACACCGTCCTCCCGATGTTCGGCGATGGCAGCTTTACCGATAATAGGCTGACGCTGCACTTCAATGCCAATAAGTTCATCCCTACTTGGCAGTACCAATTCGTACAGTTCACCCTCGGCGTGAACGCTGACCTTCTGCAATCAGCCTCGGAGGATTACACTGCGGACGGCCAGAGCTACAACGGAAGTCAGTTGCCTTATACACCGGGCTATCGAGTGTTGAATGGATCGGAGTCGGCTTCGACTACGGATCTCTGGGGGCAGGTGCATTTCAAGTTGGGCTACGGGTTCAAAGTGACCGGTAAGCTGTTGATCATCCCTGCGGTGGAAACACCCGTGTTCAGCTTCGTCCCCGAGGACGACGGTCGTTTCGGTGCCTTGCAGTGGTTCAGCAGCGATTACCGCCCGTTGATCTTCAGCGTGCGTTTCCTGTTCCTGCGTCCGCGAAAAGGATTCGATTGTCCGCCGCCCATCAAACACAAGGGGCAGATGAAGACCTACCGGCAGGACGGCTACGAGCCGCAGAAGTAGGCCTGTTTCAGGTCCGGGTGCGCAGGAACGGATTGTTCCGTTTCTCCCTGCCGATCGTGGTCTCAGGCCCATGCCCGGAGTACACCGTAACATCATCGCCCAGCGGAAAGAGCTGGTCCCGGATGCTGCGCAATAAGGTGTCCGTGTCGCCACCTGGAAGGTCCGTGCGGCCAATGCTGTTCAAGAACAGGACATCGCCGGAGATCACGAAGTGCTGCGCCGCACAATGCAGTGCGATATGCCCGGGAGCATGGCCAGGAACCCAGAGGATTTCCAACCGGTGATCGCCCAATTGGACCGTTCCCCCTTCGGTCAGGTAGACCTCCGGATCAGGGGAGACGTTGTAAGGGATGCCGTACATGTTGGCCGCCCGTTCGCCGGACTTCAATGTCGGCAAGTCCTTCAGGTGGATCTGGGGAAGTAGTCCGTACTTCTTGTGCATCCAAGCACAGCCTAGTATATGATCGATGTGGCCGTGGGTGAGCACAAGACGCACCGGGGTCAACGCGTTGTCGGTGAGGTAGGTCTCCAATTCGCGCTCCTCCTGGCCGTTCCAGCAGCCGGGATCGATCACGATGGCCTGCTTTCCATCATGCAGTACGTAGGTGTTCTCCTGGAACGGGTTGAAGGTGAACTTGGCAATGCGTAGCATGGCAGGAAAAGCCCGAAATTCGCACCATAGGGCCGCGTTCGGGCGACCCAAAGTAGCAAACCATCGAGTGCCCGCATCGCTCCGCCTTCGCACATTGCGCCTACCGGGCTCCCTGCTCGCACTGATCGTCGCAGTGACGAGCAGCGCCCAGTTCTATTCCGGGTCCCGGCAGGAATACGGAAAGAACCGGGTGCAGTACCAGGAATTCCTGTGGCAGCAATACCGGTTCAAGGACATGGAGGTCTTCTTCTACAAGGAAGGCCGCGATCTGGCGAAGTACACCGCCCAGGCCGCGACCATGCACCTGAAGGACCTCGAGAAGGAGTTCGATTTCGCGATCGATGAGCGCCTGCAGTTCATTGTGTACAATTCGCTCACCGATTTCCGGCAGAGCAACATCGGCATCGCAGGGGTCGATGGAGAGCAGAACATCGGTGGGCTCACGCGCATCGTGGGTACGAAGATCTTCGTGTATTTCGAGGGTGACCATACCTTGTTGGACCGGCAGATCCGTTCGGGCATAGCACACGTGATCATCGACCAGATGATGTTCGGTGGCAACTGGCGCGACATGCTCAAGAGCTCCACGTTCATGAGCCTGCCAACATGGTATACGGACGGCATCATGTCCTACCATAGTCAACCCTGGGATGCAACGTTGAACAACCGGATCCGTGATGGGGTCATGAGCGGTCGTTATGACAAGTTCAACCGGCTGGAAGGTGACGATCCGAAGTACGCCGGCCACATGATCTGGAAGTACGTCGCCGACGTCTATGGTCCGGGCGTGATCCCCAACATCCTATATATGACGCGGGTGAGCCGGAACCCGGAAAGTGGATTCCTCTTCGTTCTCGGTGTCTCGCTGAAGACGTTGACACAGGAGTGCCTGGCTTACAACCGCGGCAGGTTCACGGAGGAGGATCGCACGCGGAAGGACATTCCCTTCGAGGCGCTGCCCATCAAGACAAGGAAGACGCGCACCTACAGCGAATTCAAGCAAAGCCCGAACGGACGTTACCTCGCTTGGGTGAGCAACGAGCTGGGTCAGTACAAGGTCTGGGTGTACGAGATCGCAACGAAGAAGCTTCGCAGGATCGTGAAGGGCGAGAAGAAACTGGACCGTATCGTGGACCGCAGCTTCCCGGTACTCGCGTGGCATCCAACGAGCCAGGCCTTGAGCTATGCGTTGGAACGACGTGGCGAACTCTTCCTGCGCACGTACACACTGGACGATGGGAAGACGACCGAGAAGCCGGTGCTCATGCTGAAGAAGATCCTCAGCATGGCGTACAGTGACGATGGCCGCAACATCGTTTTCAGTGCCGTGCGTGACGGGCGCACCGATCTCTACTATTACTATGTGATCGGCAACCGGCAGGAGCAGCTGACCGATGACCAGTACGATGATCTGGACCCGCATTTCGTGGATGGTGGACGGCGCATCATCTTCAGCAGCGACCGGCCGGACGATACGTTGCGGACCAATGCCGATGTGGCCCTGGTGAACGGTAGCAAGGACATCTTCCTGCTGGATGTGGAGAACCGGTCGCGCTTGTTGACCCGCCTGACGAGCACGCCGGGTGTGAACGAGGTGCAACCTACACAATACGATAGTTCGAACTACGCCTACCTGAGCGAAGCCGATGGGATCAGGAACCGTTTCCTGGTGCGGTACGACAGCGCGGTGAGCCGGATCGATACCGTTGTCCATTACCGCTACTTCACGGTCCAGGAACGGAAGACGGACCTGCGCCGATCGATCCTGGAACAGGACGTGAACGCCAGGTACGGGCGATATACCCAGTTGCAGTACCGGGACGGTCGTTACCACTTCTACGCTGCACGCACCTTCGATGATCGGAGTGCCGGCACAGGTGGTGGGGAAGGCGATGATCCGCAGGCCCGCGACGCGGCGAACCCCACGTCCTTGTCCAATGACATGAGCCCTGTGGTGAAGATCGATCCGCAGTTCCCACGACCGAAGGGTGAGGGTGCGATCGATGTACGGAACTATGTCTTCCTGGACGAGGTCGGCGTTGCGGCGAAACCGGAGAAACCGGAGAAACCCACCACGAAGACCGGAACCCCGACCACCCCTACCGCAGTGGCCGATACGGCTGTCGCGAAACCCTTCACCTTCCCCGATCAACGCAACTACAACCTCAACTTCGCCATTGATGGCGTTGTGACCCAGGTCGACAACAGCTTCTCTTCGCAGTTCTACCAACCCTTCACAGGCCCGAACGCGTTGAACCCGGGTTTGAGCGCGCTGACGCGCATGGGGATCAGTGATCTCTTCGAGGACCACAAGATCGTTGGCGGTTTCCGCCTTGCCCTGGACCTGAACAACAACGACTACCTGCTCGCTTACGAGAACCTGAAGCGCCGGATGGACAAGCGTATCTCCTTCCAACGCCAGGCCTATCAGGGCTTCAGCGACTTCGGGGTCGTGAAGGTCCACACCCACAATGTGCGTTACCAGGTGAGCTGGCCCTTCAGTGAGCTCGCGAGCCTGCGCGCTTCGGTCATGTACCGCAATGATCGCTATGTGCTCCAGAGCATCGACCCGCTGAGCCTGCGCACACCGAACGAATACGACCACATGGGCGGTGGTAAATTGGAGTATGTCTACGACAGTTCCATGCCGCGTGGACTGAACCTGTGGACGGGTTGGAAGTTGAAGTTCTTCGCCGAGTACTACCAGCAACCGAAGGACAAGAGCGACATGGAGGTCGTGGGCATGGACCTGCGTCATTCGTTGCGGGTCCACCGCGAAATGATCTGGGTGACACGCCTGGCAGGCAGCGGTTCCTTCGGCAGCCGGAAGATCGCCTACTTCCTGGGTGGTGTGGACAACTGGCTCTTCGCGAAGGTGGACAACTCCATTCCGATCGACTTTTCGCAGAACTACTTCTACCAGTCGATGTCGGTGCCAATGCGTGGCTTCTTCTACAATGCCCGCAATGGAAGCAGCTTCGGCGTCTTCAATTCGGAGCTCCGCCTGCCGCTTTTCCGTTACCTCGTGAACCGGCCGATCCGTTCCGATTTCCTGCACAACTTCCAGGTGATCGGCTTCACCGATGTAGGTGCGGCATGGACCGGTAGCGATCCCTATTCGGAGGACAACTCGTTCAACCGGGTGGTCATCCAGCGTAATCCGCTCACGATAACCTTGGTGAGCAAGCGTGAACCCATCGTGGCGGCCTATGGTTTCGGACTGCGCACCCGTCTGTTGGGTTACTTCGTGCGGGCCGATTGGGCATGGGGTGTCGATGACGGAGTGGTCTTGCCGCAGGTCTTCCACTTCTCGCTGAGCCTGGACATCTGATGACGATGGATACGAACACGGTCCTTCTGCTTCTCCTTGTCGGCATCATGGCAGGAGTCCTCAGTGGGTTCGTGGGCGTGGGCGGCGGGATAGTCATGGTCCCGGCAATGGTCTGGCTCCTGGGGTATTCCCAGCACCAGGCACAAGGCACGAGCCTGGCCGTGTTGATGTTGCCCGTTGTCTTCCTGGCCGTGCGCAATTACTACAAGGCGGGTGTGATCGACCCCAAGGTCGTCGCGGTGATCGCCGTTGCATTCGTTGCCGGTTCCTACTTCGGTAGCAAGTGGTCGCTGTCCTTGCCCATGGATACCGTGCGCAAGGTCTTCGGTGGCGTCACGTTGCTCGTCGCCATCAAGCTCATCTTCGGCAAGTGATCGAACGCATCAAGCACATCATCGGTGGCCTTCATGCGGACATGGTTTCATGGCGCCGTCACCTGCACCGCAACCCCGAGCTGTCCTTCCAGGAACGGAATACGGTCGCTTTCGTCATCGAACGCTTGAGGGCGGAAGGGATCGAGGTGCGTAGCGGTGTGGGGAAGCTCACACCGGATGATCCGGGTACCGGTGCGATCGCCCTGGTCAGGGGCGCAATGGGCGCTTCGGACAAGTGCATCGCGTTGCGCGCGGATCTGGATGCGTTGCCCATCACCGAAGTGGGGAAGGACGCGTACTGCTCGCTGAACCACGGCGTTATGCACGCTTGCGGCCACGATGCGCATACGGCCATGGTGCTGGGCGCGGGGATCGCATTGCATCGCTTGGGATCCGAATGGTCCGGTACGGTGATGCTCGTGTTCCAACCCGGTGAGGAGAAGGAACCCGGTGGCGCTTCGTTGCTGGTGAAGGAAGGTGTGCTCAATGACCCGAAGCCATCGGGTATCCTCGGTCAGCATGTGACCCCGGAGCTACCTACAGGCAAGCTCGGATTCCGTTCGGGTCCGTTCATGGCCGCTGCGGATGAGCTCTATATCACGGTGAAGGGTCGTGGCGGCCACGCTGGTTCACCGCATCTGTGCATCGATCCGGTGCCGATCGCCGCTCAGCTCATCCTTGCATTGCAACACGTGGTCAGCCGGAGGAACAGACCGGGCCAGCCCATGGTGCTCTCGCTGGGCAAGGTGATCGCCAATGGTGCCACCAACATCATCCCCGATGTGGTGCGGATCGAAGGCACGCTGCGCACCTTCGATGAAACCTGGCGGGCAGAGCTTCATGGTATGCTTCCGGATCTGGCGAAGGGCATCTGCGAAGGTCTCGGTGGTGATGTGGACTTCACCATCGTGAAAGGTTCACCTGTCGTGAAGAACGACCCCGATCTCACCGCACGCATACGATCGGCCGCGGTCGACTTTGTCGGGGCCGATAACATCGTGGATATGGACATCCGCATGGGCGCCGAGGATTTCGCGTATTACACCCACGTGATGCCGGGCTGTTTCTTCCGGGTGGGAACAGGCAACCCCTCCAAACCCGGGACACAGAGCGGTCTTCACCGTGCCGAGATGGACATCGATGAGGATGCGCTCTCGACCGGTGCGGGGATGATGGCCTGGGGGGCGATCTGCGAGCTTGGACGCTAGAAGCCATCTCAACGATGTGCCGTGGCCTTTTGGCCATCTTTCGTTGATCAGCCCTTACAGAGCGTCCAGCTATGCGCGGGTTTCGCGCCTCGGCTGGCTGTAATGCTCCTCCGGTTCGCGGTTATAAGCCACTTCGGGACAGCTTCCAGGGTTCGGACCCGGCTCAGGCGACAATGATGTCATCCACCTCGATCACCGGCTTCCCATTCCGCTCGTAAATGGTCAGTTCCACGGTGTTCGACGTCCGGCCCCTGGAAGTCCACAGGTTCAACCGAACGGAGAAGGCACCTGGCCAATTCCGAACGGCGGTGACGCGCAGGTCCCTCC
>DEQO01000178.1 GCA_002360495.1 Flavobacteriales bacterium UBA3364 | reverse complement strand
AGACGTCCCGGGCCCTCCGCTCGTCAGGGACCGACAAGGTGTAGCCACATTCGGTGATGCCGGAAGCGGCGAAGTCGATGTCCTGGTCGCGGTAGCACATCAGCCCCTCATAGGGTGCATCGGTGACGAACCAGATGAAGGCGTTGATGTGCAGCTGGAGCCCACCGATGCGCTCATACACGGTGTCGATGGGCAGTCCGGGGAAGGGCTCCACCACCAAGCGACGCAACGGCACCCCATCGATGACCTGTGTGCTTGTGTCGAGCACCGTGACCGCGATGTTCCCGCCATCGGGCCAGCCGGCCACGTTCCACCGATCGCCTGGCGAAGCGCCGAACCAGAACAGCGTGTCGTACGCGCTGGTGTTGTCCCAGATGTACACCACCTCGTTGTCGTACCGCGTGAACAACGAAAAGGACGGATACGCCTGGAAGTTGGTCGACCCGAAGGGCGCCACCACGTCGGTCTGATCCAGGCGCTGCGCGGTGTAGCCACCAACGAGCGTATCCCCCACGTACTCCACGCGCTGCACGCCGTAATATCCACCGAGGACCAGGTTGTATTCGTAGGTCCACGTGGCACCCGGTGGGCACCACGCTTGGGCGCATGCCAGCAGAGGCAGCAAGGCCAGTGTGAGGAGGGCGGTGCGCATGATGACCGAATGTACGGAGGGGATGATTGGGGGGATGCGGCTTGCGCCTGAACGCATCCATTCAGGAATGTACCCGTAGCTCGAATGCAGGGAATGAAGAATGCAAAATGAAGAATGTAGAATGGCAAATGGCCTGAGCATCAGCGGAAACCTGACCGTAAGCGCATCTCGGGTACCTTCGCGGCAAGCCGCGACCCGATGTCCGGCCACCCCTTCATGTCGACTTTCGTCCAAGCCGCCCCCTACGTCCCCAAGAACAAGATCCGTGTTGTAACGGCCGCGTCCCTCTTCGATGGGCACGATGCCGCGATCAACATCATGCGGCGGATCATCCAGGCCACCGGCGCCGAGGTGATCCACCTGGGGCACGACCGCAGCGTGGAGGATGTGGTGAACACCGCGATCCAGGAGGACGCGCACGCCATTGCCATGACGAGTTACCAGGGCGGGCACAACGAGTACTTCAAGTACATGTACGACCTGCTGAAGGAGAAGGGCGCGGGTCACATCCGGATCTTCGGCGGCGGCGGCGGCACCATCCTGCCCAGCGAGATCGAAGAGCTGCACGCCTACGGCATCACGCGCATCTACCACCCCGATGATGGCCGTGCGATGGGCCTGCAGGGCATGATCAACGACCTGCTGGAGCGCGCCGACTTCGACCTGAGCGACAAGGTGAACGGTGAGGCGAAGAAGCTGAGCCCGCAGAACTGGCCAGCCATCGCCAAACTCATCAGCACCGCGGAGAACCACCCGCAGGTGTACGACAAGATCGCCGACGACATCCACAAGAAGGCCGAGGCGAACAAGGCCCCGATCCTCGGCATTACGGGCACCGGCGGCGCGGGCAAGAGCAGCATGGTGGATGAGCTGATCCGCCGTTTCATCTTGGACCAGCCGACCAAATCCATCGGCGTGATCAGCGTGGACCCGAGCAAGCGCAAGACCGGCGGCGCGCTGCTGGGCGACCGCATCCGCATGAACAGCATCCGCGGGGAGCGCGTGTACATGCGCAGCCTCGCCACGCGCCAGAGCAACCTCGCGCTGAGCAAGCACGTGAAGGAGGCCGTGGAGATCCTGAAGGCCGCGGGCTTCGACCTGATCATCCTGGAGACGAGCGGGATCGGCCAGAGCGATACCGAGATCCTGGACCACAGCGATGTGAGCCTCTACATCATGACGCCGGAGTTCGGCGCGGCCACCCAGCTGGAGAAGATCGACATGCTCGACTTCGCCGATGTGGTGGCCATCAACAAGTTCGACAAGCGCGGTGCCCTCGATGCCCTGCGCGATGTGAAGAAGCAATACAAGCGCAACCACAACCTGTGGGACGCCAACGATGATGACCTGCCCGTGGTGGGCACCATCGCCAGCCAGTTCAACGACCCCGGCACCAACTCACTGTACGCGCGGTTGATGAAGAAGATCGCCGAGAAGACCGGCGTCGACTTCAAGAGCACCTTCCACGCGCACGATGAGATGAGCGAGAAGGTGTGGATCATTCCGCCTGCGAAGAGCCGCTACCTGAGCGAGATCAGCGAGAACAACCGCCGCTACGACGCCCACGTGCGCAAGCAGGCGGAGATCGCGGACAAGCTCTACGGCCTGTACAGCGCGGTGTTGACGTTCGGGGGGCCGGATCTTCTTTCGAATGTCACCCCGAGCGCAGTCGAGGGGAATACCGATATCGCTTCACTGATCACCAAGTTCGAATCGATCAAGAAAGATCTCGACCCGCATCTCTGGGCCATGCTCACCGGCTGGAAGAGCGAGGAGGAGAAGTACAGCGGCGAGTTCTACACCTACCAGGTGCGCGGCAAGGAGATCAAGGTGCCGAACCACACCGAGAGCCTCTCGCACTTGAAGATCCCGAAGGTGGCGCTGCCGAAGTTCAAGAGCTGGGGCGACAAGGTGCGCTGGGCCATGCAGGAGAACACGCCCGGCTTCTATCCCTTCACCGCGGGCATCTATCCCTTCAAGCGCACCGGCGAGGACCCCGCGCGGATGTTCGCCGGCGAGGGCGGTCCGGAGCGCACGAACAAGCGCTTCCACTACGTGAGCCAGGGCATGCCGGCCAAGCGCCTCAGCACCGCCTTCGACAGTGTGACGCTCTACGGCAACGACCCCGGCCGTCGTCCGGACATCTACGGCAAGGTGGGCAACAGCGGCGTGAGCATCTGCTGCCTCGACGATGCCAAGAAGCTCTACAGCGGCTTCGACCTCACCGCGCCCAACACCAGCGTGAGCATGACCATCAACGGTCCCGCGCCCATGCTGCTCGGCTTCTTCATGAACGCCGCGATCGATCAGAACTGCGAGAAGTATATCCGATCCCACGGGCTTGAATCCGTTGTGGAAGAGAAGATCCGTGAGCGGTGGGATCGGATTCCTGATTCGCTGATTCCTGATCCGGCCGCGCGCAAGGCTGGCGCGAATGCCGAAATCAGGAATCAGGAATCAGTAAAAAGGCCTAAGTACCACGGTGAGATCCCCAAAGGCAATGACGGTCTTGGTTTGCTCTTGCTTGGCATTACCGGTGATCAAGTGCTACCCGCCGACGTCTACGCCAAGATCAAGGCCGATACGCTCACGCAAGTTCGCGGCACCGTGCAAGCCGACATCCTGAAAGAGGATCAGGCGCAGAACACCTGCATCTTCAGCACCGAGTTCGCGCTGCGCCTGATGGGCGACGTGCAGCAGTACTTCATCGACCGGAAGGTCCGCAACTTCTACAGCGTCAGCATCAGCGGCTACCACATCGCGGAGGCCGGCGCCAACCCCATCAGCCAGCTCGCCTTCACCCTGGCCAACGGCTTCACCTACGTGGAGTACTACCTGAGCCGGGGCATGGACATCAACGCCTTCGCGCCCAACCTCAGCTTCTTCTTCAGCAACGGCATGGACCCCGAGTATGCCGTGATGGGCCGCGTGGCGCGCCGCCTCTGGGCCAAGGCGCTCAAGCACCGCTACGGCGCCGATGAGCGCAGCCAGATGCTCAAGTACCACATCCAGACCAGCG
>DEQO01000195.1 GCA_002360495.1 Flavobacteriales bacterium UBA3364 | reverse complement strand
CACAGCATGATCCTCTACGGCGAGGATCGCATCACACCCGCGAAGAAGGTGGCCATGGCCCTGGCGGAGCTGATCCGTCGCCGCTATCCGAAGGATACCCTCGATATCGTCGTCTTCGGCAACGACGCCTGGCAGGTGGGTTTGAAGGACCTGCCGTATTTGCAAGTGGGACCTTTCCACACCAACACCGTTGCCGGTTTGGAGCTGGCGATGGACATCCTGCGTCGCCGCAAGCTGAAGAACCGCCGTATCGTGATGATCACCGATGGCAAACCGAGCTGTGTGAAACGCGATGGTGAATACTACATGAACAGCTTCGGGCTGGACGACTTCATCGTGGCCCGCACACTGGATGCCGGTGCCCGCGCGCGCAAGGCGGGGATACCGATCACCACGTTCATGATCGCACAGGACAGCTACCTGCAACGCTTCATCGTGAAATTCACCGAGGTGAACCAGGGTCGCGCTTTTTACACCGGACTTCAAGGGCTCGCGGACATGGTGTTCCGCGATCACGCATCGAGCCGCAAAGCCTCCTAGATATTCCATACTGTTCCCTCACCACTTGCGGGCGGGATCGTTCCTTACCCTTACCATGAAAGCCCTCACCCTCGGAGAATTGAGAAGCGCCGGCTACCAAAGCCGCAGTATCAAGGAAGAGCTCCGCGCGAACCTCATCGCCCGCATCCAAGCGAAGCAACCGCTCTTCACAGGCATCCACGGCTACGAGGACACGGTGATACCCGCTTTGGAACGCGCGATCCTCGCAGGCCACAGCATCAATCTGCTCGGCCTGCGCGGTCAGGCGAAAACACGCATGGCCCGCGCGTTGGTGGATCTGCTGGACGAGTGGATGCCGATCATCGCAGGTAGTGAGATCAACGATGATCCACTGGCCCCCATTTCGCGGTATGCAAAGGACCTGATCGCCGCGAAAGGCGATGCCACCCCGATCGCGTGGGTGCACCGCACCGATCGCTACACGGAGAAACTCGCCACCCCGGATACCACCGTTGCCGACCTGATCGGTGACAGCGACCCCATCAAGGCGGCCAATTTGAAACTGGACTATAGCGACGAACGCGTGATCCACTTCGGACTGGTACCGAGAAGCCATCGCGGCATCTTCGTCATCAACGAGCTCCCCGATCTGCAGCCGCGCATCCAGGTGGCCTTGTTCAACATCCTCCAGGAAGGGGACGTACAGATCCGGGGGTTCAAATTGCGCCTGCCGTTGGATATCCAGTTCGTCTTCACGGCCAACCCGGAGGACTACACGAACCGCGGTGCGATCATCACACCGTTGAAGGACCGTATCCAGAGCCAGATCCTTACGCACTACCCACCGAACATCGAACTGGGTATGCGTATCACCGCGCAGGAGGTCCGTTCACCCAAAGAACAAGCCGCTCGCGTTCGAGTCCCCGATCTCTTGCGCGTATTGATCGAGCGCATCGCATGGGAAGCGCGCGACAGTGAGTTCGTGGACCGCAAGAGCGGTGTGAGCGCACGGCTCACGATCAGCGTCTTGGAAAGCGTGATCAGTGCAGCGGAACGTCGTGCGCTGCGTAATGGGGAAGCACGCACTGTCGCCCGCATCGGCGATCTGCAAGCCGTCGTCCCGGCCATCACCGGAAAGATCGAACTGGTGTACGAAGGCGAGCAGGAGGGGCCGGAGAAGGTGGCGCATCACCTGATGAGCCTGGCCATTCGCAACATCTTCTCGGGCCTGTTCCCGGATCCAGCGAAGTCGAAGAAGAAGCCGAGACCGGATGCACCGACGCAGAGATCCGATCCCTACCAGGCCATTGTCGCCCACTTCGATTCAAATGGCACGGACCTGCTCTTCGAAGCGACCGATGCCGACCATGCCAAGGCCCTGCGCGCAGTGAAAGGCTTGCACGATCTGGTGAAGCAGCAACACGCGTATCTGGACGCCGAGGAACAAGTGCTCTGGAGCGAGTTCGTCCTGCACGGCCTTGCGAAACACAGCCGTATCGGTCGCTCGCTATTGGCGGGCACCACCCGTTTCGGCGATCTATTCAGCAGTATGCTCTCGAGCAACGAGGAGGAGGAAGAGGACAACAGTTGAGCGATCGCCACACCCATATCGGGCCCGTAGGTCAGTCCTGCGCCATGCGGTGGTAATCGCCGTAGTCCTCGTCCATCTTGCGCTTTACCTGGTGCATCTTGTTCCCGATGATGGCAAGTTCGCGGTGCCCGTGTTCCATCAACCAGCGGAACGCGTCCTCCTCACCATCGCCGGTCAGGGCCACCTGCTTCAACACTGTCATGCCGTTGTGGTCGAGCCAGTCCAGCGCCACCTTGTCCCCTTCGATGCCGGTGATGATGGCCATCAAATGGGGATGGCCGTTCTCCATGAGCCATTTCCGTGCATCCTGCTTGTTGCGCAGCGCGAAGGTGAAGATGCCCAGTTCGGGATAGCCGTGCTTGATCAGCCAGTCGCGCAACGCGGTGTTCCCCGTGATGGCTTCACCCCAGGCGAGCAGGACCTTGGCCGGATATTCGGTGCGCATGGCGTTGATGGGAACGGCGGCAGCACGAAGTTATTCCTTGCGCCGGGCGTGGTGTGGGGGGATATCTTCGTCCCATGCGAAGAATTGTTGTCGTGCTCGCCCTCGGTGTGCTGGCGAACATGCTGCATGCCCAGTTCGAGAAGGAGGAACTGCGTGTGCGGAAGACCCTTGCCGCCGGCAAACCGTACAAGGCCATCGGGTATTGCGAACGTGTGCTGATCAAGAAGGACCCACCGGCGCGTTTCCTTGTGCTTCGGGCCGATGCCAATTGCCGCATCGGGGAATATGAAAAAGCCCTCCGCGATGCGAAGAGGGCACAGGTGACCTTGGGTGATGACCCGGAATTGCGGTCACAGTTGATCGGAGCCCATCTTGGGCTCGGCCGACCCGACAGTGCACTGCTGTACGTTGGCGATGGAAAGCCGGACGATGCCGCAGCGGCTGAGGAGTTGGCATTCCGGGTCGGAACGACCCATGAACGGTTGAAGGATTGGAACAAGGCGCTGACCGTCTTCGATGATGCCGTTCGGTCCTATCCCACTTCCGCCCGGATGGTTCGGGAACGCGGATCGTGCCATGCCATGCTCGGCGATTCCACCAAAGCCCGCGTCGATCTTGAGAAGGCCGTTGAACTGGCACCGCGCGATGCGGTCTCCCATAACAGTCTCGGCTATTACCGGTACGCACTTTTCAGTGAGCACGAGAAAGCCGTGGAAGAGTATGACAAGGCGATCAAGCAGGACCCGAATTACGGCTATGCCTTCAGCAACAGGGGGTGGAGCAGGTATAAGTTGGGTAACACCGAGCGGGCCGTGAAGGACCTGGACCTGGCTGTGCGCAAGAACAAGGGCAATGCTTACGCCTATCGCAGTCTGGGGATCATCGATCTCGAAGCGGGTCGGAAGGAGGAGGCTTGCGCGAACTTCCGCAAGGCCCTCGAACGGCATTTCACCGCCAACTACGGCGATGAGGTGGAAGGACTTGCACGGACGGCATGCGCTGCGGACACGGTAGTACCCCTTGACAGCGTTCCGGTCCCAGTGGTACCACCCAGGAGCAATGCCCCAGGGACCGCTCCACCCAAGGAGAACGCCCCCTGATCTTTCGAACTACGCCCGGAACGATCCCACAACGAAACAAAGGACCATGGAAAGCATGATGCGCCCCGATGCGCTGAAGGGAAGGACGATCGTTGTCACCGGCGGTGGCACAGGTCTCGGTCGCAGTATGACCGGGACGTTGCTCGAACTGGGTGCGAACGTGTGCATCACCAGCCGCAAGCTGGACGTGCTGGAAGGCACGGCGCGGGAACTTGAGAAGGCGACCGGGGGGACCGTACTTCCATTGGCGTGCGATGTGCGCAACTACGCCGAGGTCGAACAAGTCGTGAAGTCCGCGAACGCGCGCTTCGGGAAGGTGGACGGCCTGATCAACAACGCAGCCGGCAATTTCATCAGTCCCACCGAACGGTTGAGCAGCAAGGCGTTCCAGACGATCATCGACATCGTGCTCATGGGCTCGGTGAATTGTACGCTCGCTTTCGGGAAGGACTGGATCACCAAGGGCGAACGGGACAAGGCCATCCTCAACATCGTGACCACCTACGCCTGGACCGGTTCCGGTTATGTAGTACCCAGTGCATGCGCGAAAGCCGGAGTGCTGGCGCTGACCCGATCGCTCGCTGCGGAGTGGGGCAAATACGGTATCCGTAGCAATGCCGTTGCACCCGGGCCGTTTCCCACCAAGGGTGCCTGGAGCCGCTTGATGCCCGGTGAAATGTTGGAGAAGTTCGACATGACGAAGCGGGTACCGCTCGGGCGATTGGGCGAGCACCGTGAGTTGGCCGATCTGGTGGCATACTTGGTCTCGCCTTACAGCGGCTACGTGAACGGAGAGGTCGTCACCATCGATGGCGGTGAGTGGATCAAGGGGGGCGGTCAGTTCAACATGCTCGACATGGTCGAGCCCGGCATGTGGGATGCCATCGAGCAGATGGTGCGGAGTACCAAGGGTTCCTGATCGGTCCAACTTTGGAACGCACTTTGCGAGTGGAGCTGAGGTCCCCTCACGACGCGATGACCGTTACCTTTCCCTGAACGAAGAACCAAAACCCGACCACCCATGAGATCCCTGATACTCCTTTCTGTTACCAGCCTGCTGGTGTCCAGCGCCATTGCCCAAACACACAACGCCACCAAACCCGGCCAGATCGGGAAGCCTGCACAGACGGCCACCACGAAGCCGGCCACCACGGATGCCGAGTACTTCGCCAAGCTCCGTACCGATGCCTACGTTAGCGCACTCTCCCTGAACGAGTCGCAAGCTGCCGCATTGCACAAGATCTTCCTGGAAGGGGAGAAGAAGGTGGCTTCCCAGCGAGCCGCCTGCCGGACTGCCCAGGAGAAGGTGGCAACGACCATGAAGACGTATGATGAGAAGGCCATCACGCACCTCAACGATGAACAGCATAAGTTGCTTCTGCAACTGAAGGATAACGGCAAGTTCGATCCGGAGATCCCGTCCTGTTCCTCCGCCGGCAAGAGTTGTGCTTCCGGAACGTCGGCACACGGTTGTTGCGCCGGTGGGAAGGTCCCGGACCATAAGGGCGAACAGCCTGCGCCCGTTGCACCGGAGCAGAACAAGTGA
>DEQO01000103.1 GCA_002360495.1 Flavobacteriales bacterium UBA3364 | reverse complement strand
AGTTCGCTTAGTGTATCGGTCACCACCACCGTGAAGGCGGTATCCGTTCCGGTGTTCTGGAAGCGAATGGTGTAATCCAGGATCGTATCGGTATCCAAGGCGTAGAGCTCAGCAGGACGAACGAGCTTGTCGTTGGGGTCGAAACTTCCGGTGATCGTTGTATTGAGGCTGCACTGGTTGTTCGTGAGGACGGGCTCGAATTCGGTCTGGTGTGCAGAGACGCTGACGCTCACCTCATCCCCCAACAACTCGGGATCCGGTGGCAATTGGGAGTACACATTGATCGGATGCCATTGGAACACGCCCAGAGCAGGCAATTCCCAAGTGAGGACATTGCCTGAAACATCCTGCGGTTGCGGGTCGGCTTCGAGGTAGGTAAGCAGCGGATCCAAGGTCGCGGTGATGCTGACGGGTCCTGTTGGATACGCGGACGCATTGGAGATGTTCAAGGCGTGGTGTACCTGGAAACCGGGCCGCGCTGGGCCGCTCGCCATGGTTGCCACCAGATCGAGCTTCGCGATGCTGCTATCGCCGAGCAAAGCCTGTGCGATCGGCTCCACATCGGAGGTAGACACGGCAATGGGTTGTTCCGGGCAAATGGGGACGAAGCCGTTCGAAGCCACGCCCACGGTATATGAGCCGTAAGGCACCATGATGGCGTAATTACCTTCAGCATCGGTGAAGCCGGTATGATCCCCAGGCATCACCTTGATCACCTGCCCGGGAACGCGCACCTCCCCTGTTCCCGGCGCGCAATCGTGATCGGCATCGAGGTAGAGGGTGCCCTGCACGCTGGCGAAGGGTACGGTGAACGTGGTGCAAAGGGTCGCCCCGAAGGCCTCTTCGGAATGGAAAAGCACGGTTCCGCTGGCTACATGCGTAATGGTGATGGAACCCTGGCCGAATTCGCAACAGAAACCATCATCGTACGCATCGCCCAAACAGAAACTGAAGGTGCCATCCGGAAGGTCGACGAACTCGGTGGGTTGAGGATAGCTGCCGGGCGCATCCTGATCGGCGTATCCACTGCCCGTCTCGTAAAAGCTGCCTCCCTGTCCGTCGATCTGCCAGAACGATTCGGATCCGTACTGGTCGGTCACCAGATCGATGGCTATCTCGTTCTGGGCGTTGGCCCCGCAGGCCAATGCGACCAAGGTCCAGATGAAAACGGGCTTCTTCATTGGCTTTGAATGAGGAGGAAATATACGCGCGGATCACCGCACGAAGAGTGCAGCCCGCTCGGTGCCGTCCCGATAGGTCACCACGAGGTGGTAAAGCCCCGACGCGTAATCGCTGACATCCAATTGTCCCGCATCCGAGGTCCACGATCGCTGCTCCATCGAACGGCCATCAATGGAGCGGATCGTCATCCGTACCGGCCCGGGACCTGTCCGTATGTTCAGCGTTCCCGTTGTTGGAACAGGGAAAACTGAAAGACCGTCCGTCCGGAGCTCGTCCAAGCCGGTACTGAACTCCGCCGTCAACACGCTCGGTCCGGTGATCACAGGTTCGTTGAAGTCGAAATAGATGTTGGCCGTGTTGCTGAGGACCGTACCCGGGAGCACGGGTTGCCTTGGCTTGATCCGGAATCCGACGAAACCCTGGCTGCGCGGTGCGTTCACATTGCTGTCCGGCAGTTGGATGTTGACGAAGAAGAACTTGAGGATGCCTTGCCCTTCCATCCGCCAGGTGAAGGAATGGGACGCCGCACCCATTTCCAATGTGGACGGGTCCAATTCGGCGGCCAGCGTATCGCGCAGGACCACATGGAAAGCGGTGTCGGTGCCCGTGTTCTGGAAACGGATCGTGTAGTCGATCCACTCGTCCTGGCCGATCGACCATAAGGCCGTGTTCCCGGTATTGGTGTGGGCCACTTTGTCGTTGGGATCGAAACTTCCCGTGATCGTAGAAAATGCCGTGGCCGTGTTGTTGGCCAGGTCACCATCGGTGTTCGCGGTAATTACGGATGACGTGCTCACCAGGACCGTACCCAACAGATCGACCGATGCGGGCACCTGGACATCGATCGAAATGGTCCGGTCCTGGAAACCGGACAAGGACGGCAGTTCCCAGGTGAGCGTGTTACCTGTGATGGTCGTGGGTGCTGGTACGGCGGACGTGAATTGCAACTCAGGGTCGATGACCATTGAAACGGTGATGACGCCACTTTCCAATGGACTTTGGTTGCGGATGTACGCCGCATAGTTCATCGGGAAACCCGGTCTGGCCCTTCCGCTGGAAAGTGCCACGCGCACATCCATGGGCACGAGTGACATGGTGGGGATATTGCGCGTAACGCCACTACCGCCGATCGCGACCGGGGTTGCTGTCGCCCCACAACCGGCTTCAACGGTCGGATGGATGAGGTCAATGGTGTAACTACCTGTAGGGACGGTCGTGTAATAGGCACCATTGCGATCGGTCGCCGCGAAAAACGGCCCGGGTGTCAGTTCAATGATGGCCTCCGGCACCTTGTACTCCGCGAACTGCTCGGTGCAATTCGCGTTCGCATCCACGAACACGTTACCCGAAAGAGCCGCACAAGGCCCGATCCCTGGGATGTTGAACGGCACATCGGCTACGCAGATGGGATCCCAGGCAATGCCCGGCCATGGGCCGCAAGGTTCAATGATGTGCTCGGCCTGCACACGCAGGATCCAATCACCGGGAGGTATCCGATCGATGCGTACCACACCGGGCAATTCCGACAGTATCGCCCGTTCGCACGCATCAGGCGCTGTCAAGGAGCCATCGGCATTCAGGATCTGGAAAGAGAGCCTGCATTCATAGAGCGAGCCGCCGGTCGTAGCGACGGTGATGATACCCGTCGCGCTCTGAAGGCACGATCCGACCACATCGAGTACATCCAATTGCGGCAGGATGGTCGGATACACCATGAAGGTGTTCACGGAACCCGGACAGCCGTTCGCATCGGTGTATGGCACCACGGGATAGGTCCCGGCCGTGCCATTGAAAGAGACCAGGTACTGTGCGGCCCAGCAACCGGAGATATCCCACGAAGGCAAGGTGGTATACGGCGCATTGAACGTAAGTGGAGGTACACCGGCCGCATTGTAAGGGAGGTCGGGATAGATCCCTTGGGAATTGTAAACCAACCCGGAACCCGAGGGTTCACCGCAATTCGGCAAGGGAAAAGCGAACACCGGCATGAACGGATCGAAGGAACCATATGCCGTGATGGTGAATGGCGCGGACGCCGCTTCAAGGAGGGCATCCTCCACATCAACCGTATAGTCACCGGCTGCAATGCTTTCCACGACGAAGGTCCCGGTAGCGGAATTCAGCGATGTCCCATTGCTCAGCAGGACCGAATACGGAGGCGTTCCGCCACCGATGGTCCCAACTATGCGCCCACCGTAGCCACAGACGTCCTGATGTGTGACGCTGATGCTCACGGTCATCGACCGCCCCTCCGAGCAAAGCAATACAGCGAAAGGCAATATCAATGATCCCAGCACCGACCGTTCGCAATTGATGTTCATCATGGTCCGTCAGCTATGCCTTCATTGTCCAACAGTGGTGCGGGCAATGACCGAACGGCCATCTCCAACCGGCCAATCGATGACGTAGACCCCGCGCACCAGGCTTGAATGATCGAAGAACACCGTGTTGCCTGTCGCCCGAGCGGATGCTGCCAGCCTGCCATCCATGGATAGCAACCTCACCGTTGCACCTGCCGCGCCGGATCCGATCATCACCACGCGCAATCCGGTCGACCCGTTCTCCAAGGTAAGCATGCCGGTCGACTCCATTGTACGGACCGCTGTGCTGAACTCGGCCGTCAACGTGCTCGGCTCGGTGATCACCGGCTCATTGAAGTCGAAGTAGATGTTG
>DEQO01000087.1 GCA_002360495.1 Flavobacteriales bacterium UBA3364 | reverse complement strand
TAGGTGTTCATCCGTGTTCCCAAAAGTAACGGCCGCGTTACAGTCGGCCGCCAAGCCACGCCAGAAGCGGGACAAGGAGCAGAAGTCCATCGAGAAGCACAGCGAAATACCAATGTGGGCGCTGCGGGTTCGTCCTGGCGATCACAACGCCGATGATCGCAATTCCCATCAACGGAAGGAGCAACCCCATGTCCCATCCCGGTTTGCGCCAACCGGGTTCGATGGGGTGATAGGACAACAATAGCATCATCAGCAGGAAGCCGACCCATGGAAGCAGGAACAACAGGGCCAGCACTTTTGCACCACGGCTGCCGAGCAGCTGTGGCACGGTGCGCAATCCGGGCCGATCGTAGCGCAGGTCGCCGATATCGAAAGCGATGGCCATGGCGAGGAAGAAGCCGAACTGGAGAACGGCCATCCATGCGTTCATTTCCATGTGGTATCCCCACGGTTCACGGTCGGTAATGCCGCTGGTGATGAAGGTCCATGCCAGCGCCACCACGATCACCTTGATACCCGGCACTTCACGCAAACCGAGCGAACTGCCCGTAGCATTCCGGAGCGGCAGCAGATAGACAACGCAAAGCGCGAGCACGAGCCAACTCCATTTGCCGAAGACGAGATGCTGCCCCCAGAACAGGATCGCAGCCGATGCAGCCGAAAGACCGACGAGCACCATCATGGCACCGCGGTGTCCACGCACCCACCTGATATGATCGGACGGTATTGGATCGGGCTCCGAGGCGCGCACGATACGCAAATAGCCATATCCCGCGATCACGGCAGCGGCCGAGCCCACGATACCTGCCCAGTCCGTTGATGGTCCTACTTCACCCAGCCACCAACGCTGCGCGGATGCACCAAGTGCGAGCCAGACATGGGAGAACCACAACGCATCAAGTCGGCGGACCCAAGGAACATTGGAACGATGATAGGCCGGTGACGCGCCCGTTTCCATCGGACTACTCGTAGTCCATGTTCGGATTGATGATCAACTGACGGACCGCCAGGCCTGTGACAACCCCTGCGAAGGCGGCGATCATCGATCGGATCACGCGTTTGGAACGACCCACACGGGCGTACCCAGTGGCATAGTACTCATCCCCCTCCATCAATGGATCGGTAATTGAGCCGGGAGTGACGTGGACGCGGGGCAAGGACATGACACCGGCCATGACCGGTGGGATGAACAGCGCATTCGTTTCCAAGTTCAATCCGATGGTAAGTCCGGCACCCACGGCGAACGATCCCACCATGGGCCACAAGGGTTTGTAGCCTGCCCGGGCGTCCTGCTCCCCTTTCAGGAACCAACGCATCTGGTCGATGGTCAGGTCGTTGCCGAAGACCGTATCGTAGAAGTACCAAACGCGTTCGTGCCCCAAGCTGTCCGTAACGGAGAACACGCTCTCGGTAGGCTCCGCCCGTTCCTTGACAGAGCCGTTCTTGCGGGTCTCCAAGTAGCGCACTTCAAGTGTGCTCTGACCCAGCACCTTGGCCTGGATCAGTTCCCCGTTCATGAGCAGGATCTTGTCCTGCGCCGCTGCTGAAAGCGCCAGCCCGAGAGCGAACAAGGAACAGAGCAGGGCGTTGGGGGTGGAACGCATTCGTGGTAGGCGGCCAAAGATAGCCCTTGCCGGACAGCGCCGTTCGCCGGATCCATGGCCGATCCACGGTACGATCCCAGCAACGCCCACCAGTATATTTGCACGCCTTTCCAGAACCCTGCGAACACCATGCGATCGGTCACCTACCAAGAGCGCCACATCGGACCAAACGAGAGCGAGACCAACGCGATGCTGAAAGCGATCGGCGTTGCATCGTTGGACGAACTCATCCAGCGCACGGTGCCTAAGGGCATTCGCACCGCGAAAGCATTGGATGTCGGACCAGCGCAGAGCGAGCGGGAGCACTTGGACAACATGCGGGCGCTCGGTGCGAAGAACAAGGTGTTCCGCAGCTATCTCGGCATGGGGTATAGTGGAACTATTCTCCCGCCGCCCATCCAGCGGAACGTGTTCGAGAACCCCGGATGGTACACGGCCTACACACCTTACCAAGCCGAGATCTCGCAAGGTCGGCTGGAAGCGTTGTTGAATTTCCAGACGATGTGCAGCGAGCTTACGGGCCTGCCCATCGCCAACGCGTCGCTGCTCGACGAGGCCACTGCTATCGCCGAAGCGATGCACATGCTCCATGCAGCGCGCCCGAAGGAGTTGGCCAGCGCGAACAAGTTCTTCGCTGACAAGGGCCTTTATCCGCAGAACATCGATGTTCTGAAGACCCGCTGCGCGCCCATCGGCGTGGAACTGGTGGTGGGCGATGCGAAGGACTTCGACCCGGCCAATGGCTACTTCGGTCTGGCGTTGCAATACCCGGCATTGGATGGCAGTGTACACGACCACCGTTCCATCGTTAGCAAGGCGAAAGCCGTCGGTGTTCGCACTGCGGTCTGTGCCGATCTGCTTTCGCTCGTGCTTTTGACCCCTCCGGGCGAGTGGGGTGCTGATGTCTGCGTGGGCAACAGCCAGCGTTTCGGTGTACCCATGGGCTACGGTGGACCGCATGCCGCGTTCTTCTGCACCACCGAAGAGTACAAGCGCCTGCTCCCTGGCCGCATCATCGGCGTGAGCCAGGACCGCCGCGGACGTCGCGGATTGCGGATGGCTTTGCAGACCCGCGAGCAGCATATCCGTCGCGACAAGGCCACGAGCAACATCTGCACTGCACAAGCATTGCTCGCCGTGATGGCGGGGATGTACGCTGTATACCACGGCCCCGATGGTTTGAAGCGCATCGCAGGAAATGTGCATGGGCACACCCGGAACGTGGCCGAAGGGGCGAAGGCATTGGGCTATGGTCTGGTGAACGCATCGTTCTTCGATACCATCACCTTGTCACTTCCGAACGGCACTTCAGCGGAGAAGGTCCGCAAAGCAGCTGAAGCGCGCGGTATCAACTTCCGTTGCGCTGGAGAACAGGTCAGCATCAGCCTGGACGAGACCGTGCGTACCACGGATGTGAACGATGTATTGGCAGCACTTGCGGAGGCATGCGGCGGGAAAGCAACGTCGATACCGACCAATGGAGCATCCATGGCCGTTCCCGCCGACCTGCAACGCAAGAGCGACTTCCTGACCCACCCGGTGTTCAACGCGCACCACACCGAGCTGGAACTGCAACGCTACATCAAGCGTTTGGAGAACAAGGATTTCAGCTTGATGCACGGCATGATCCCATTGGGTTCGTGTACCATGAAACTGAACGCGGCCAGCACGTTGTTGCCGTTGACCTGGCCTGAATGGGGATCGTTGCATCCCTTCGCTCCTGTGGACCAAACGCAAGGTTACCAGGAGGTGTTCGCCCAACTCAGCGATGCCTTGGCGAAAGCGACCGGCTTTACCGCAGTGAGCCTTCAGCCGAACAGTGGCGCGCAAGGCGAATACGCAGGTCTTCTGGTGATCAGGGCGTACCACGAAGCACGTGGTGATCACAAACGCACCGTGTCCCTGATCCCTTCCTCCGCACACGGCACCAATCCTGCCAGCGCAGTGATGGCGGGTATGCAAGTGGTCGTGGTGAAAGCCGATGAGGAGGGACACGTGGATGTGGCCGACCTGAAAGCGAAAGCAGAACAGTACAAGGACACGCTGAGCTGCTTGATGATCACCTATCCGAGCACGCACGGCGTGTATGAGGAAACCATCAAGGACATCACGGCGACGATCCACGCGAACGGTGGGCTCGTGTACATGGACGGTGCGAACATGAATGCGCAAGTGGGTTTGACCAGTCCCGGCGAGATCGGTGCCGACGTTTGCCACTTGAACCTGCACAAGACCTTCGCGATACCGCACGGCGGTGGCGGACCCGGCATGGGGCCGATCTGTGTGAACGACAAACTGAAGCCTTTCCTCCCGGGCCATCCGTTGATCAAGACCGGCGGCGAAAAAGCCGTGTCGGCCGTGAGCAGTGCACCCTGGGGAAGCTCCTTGATCCTCTTGATCAGCTACGGCTACATCAAGATGCTCGGCGGCGTCGGGCTTACGGATAGCACGCGCTATGCGATCCTGAACGCCAACTACATCAAGGCGAAACTGGAGAAGCACTACCCCATCCTCTATGTGGGCAGTGAAGGCATGGTGGCGCACGAGATGATCCTGGACTGCCGGGAATTCAAGCGCTCCGCCGGCATCGATGTCACCGACATCGCGAAACGCCTGATGGATTACGGCTTCCATGCACCGACGGTGAGTTTCCCGGTAGCGGAGACCTTGATGGTGGAACCCACGGAGAGCGAAGCCAAACATGAACTGGACCGCTTCATCGAAGCGATGATCGGCATCCGCCAGGAGATCCGGGAGATCGAAAGCGGCAAAGCGGACAAGGCGGACAACGTGCTCAAGATGGCCCCGCATACCAGTGATGAGGTCTGTGGAGATACGTGGTCGCATCCTTACGGTCGTGAAAAAGCCGCTTTCCCGGTGACCGTGAACCGTGAGTGGAAGTACTGGCCCACTGTGAACCGTGTCGACAGTGCGTTCGGCGATCGGAACCTGGTCTGCATCTGTCCTCCCATCGAAGCTTACGCTGAAGCCGAAGCGTGATCATGAGCGAACGCTTCCTGTTGCGCTTGATCCCGGTCGGGCCTTTGGTCATGCTGGCCTTGGATGGCATGGCACAACCTCGTGCGGCGGACTGTTTCTTCAGCGCGGATTTCGAAGGAGCCGATGCACTCGCCGGTTGGGACATCGGTGACTCGGTCGAAACACAAACGGCGGATGGCACACCGCTTGGCGTGCGTGCTGCCGCCTGGACGATCGGCGATGCACGTGCCGCGAACGCCGATGGCTATTTCCCGGTTGCCGACCAGCCCATCGGGAACCGGTTCGTGATGGCCAACGATGCAGCTTCACCTTGCAACTGCGGGATGTCGAACGTCGCTTTGGTCACACCTGCGATGGATCTCACCGCTCGTACCGGGGTCTCATTGGAATGTCGCGTTTTCAACGAGGGTGACCTCGGGGCCGGAGCCGCGACCATTGAAGGCAATATCGGCGGAGGGTCGTGGATCGCACTCGCCACCATACCGACCGTAGCGAACCAATGGCAACCTCTTTTCATCAACCTGTCGGCCTTCGATGGCCAGCAGGATGTGCGCATACGGTTCCGTTGGAGCGACGGAGGTGGTTGGTCATCCGGTTTCGCGTTGGACGATGTATGCCTGCGCGAGCGACTCGAGAACGATCTAACGGTGACCAGCGTGTTCATCGGTGACCCCTCGGTCCAGCTGATCGATGGCACGGTCCAAAGCCTCTCCTACCACCGTCTTCCATTGGCCCAATTCGACAGCCTGCTCTTCGGTATGGAGATCACGAACAGGGGCACCGCAGTGGCCACGGTCAACGAACTCGCGGCACAACTTCTCTGGAACGGTGAACTGATAGGCGCATTGACCGCAGCGGGGCCGGGTGAGTTGTCGCCGGGCTCGCGCGCGACCGTCCAGTTCGCATCGGTGTTCGAACCGACAGGTACCGGAACGCTGACCGTGAACTGTTCCATTCCACCGGAAGTCCCGGATGATGAAACGACGGACAATTCCGGCAGTACAACGATCCGCTTTACCGGGGCTGGTTGGGACGCAGGGTACGGTGCCATGGCCGTGGACGATGGATCGGTGGAAGGCCATCTGGGCAGTACGGAGAACTTCGTACTGGCGAACCGCATGGAGATCATGAACGAGGGCTCCTCGGCACGCGGGATCAGTGTGGTGTTGTCCAGCTCATGTACGTTGGGCGAGGAGATCCGGGCGCTGTTGATGGATGCCAACCTGGCCTTCCTGGATACCTCGACACGACACGTCATCACGGAACAGGATCTTGAGAATGGTTGGTTCGGTGTGCCTCTGTATCTGGCCCTCACCGAACAAGCCGCACTCGCCGTAGGCGACCACTTCGTCGGTATCCAACACCTGAAAACCGGTAATGAAGGCCTCGTCGAGGTGGCCATGGGCGGTCCGGCACAGGTCGGGGGGAGCATCTTGATGGAAGGCCTCACCTTCGACTTGAGCCACATCTACAACGTCCCCATGGTACGCCTGCATCTCGATGATCTTGATGTAGGGATATCGAAGCCGTCCCTGGTATCAACCATCGGCATCTTCCCCGTACCGGCCGACGAGCAGATGACGATGCAATTCAACGTCACTTCAGCGCTCGATCTCCAGGTTTCCCTTTTCGATGCGGTCGGAAAACGGGTGTTCGGGTCCCATTTAGGGTCGCTGCCCCCGGGAAGGAACAGCAGCACGATCGACCTTGCCGGCGTTGCGTCGGGGGTATACACGGTCGTGATCTCCAGCCCGGACCAGCGCAGCGTAGGACGTGTGGAGGTCGTCCACTGACCATCAACATTGGCCCCACCGGTCACGCAGGACCAAGGATGGATCCGCGTTTGGTGGCATCGGCATTCCCATTCTCCTTTACTTTGGTCACGGACCATCCTTGGCAAGGAGCATCCGTTAACCTGCAATTTTCGGCAACCCACACGATCCCACATGAAACGATCTGTATACACGACATCCGGTCTTTTGGCAGTTCTGTGCTCCACCACCCTGGTCGCCCAGCAGGCGGATCGCACGGCGGTCCGCAAAATGATCGGGCAACCATGCGAGAGCATCCCGTCGACCTCGGAAGTGCGCCCTGTTGAGGACATCGCCCGGGGTGGCGGTGATGTCGTTTGGTCCGAGGATTTCTCCAATGGTTTCGCCGGCTCAAACCCATCCGGGGCTTGGACCGCCGATGGCGAGAGCGGGGATATCTGGCGCGTGAACTCCAATGCTCCAAGGGGCGCGTACACCCAGAACGCGGAGCGCATCCAGTCGACCACCTTCGCCAACGGCTTCGCCAAGTTCGCCTCCGATTCAGCCAACTGCACATGGTCCGGCAGTACCCCTACAGCTCTGGATCCTGACCTGTTCATCGCCTGGGATGGAAGCTTCGTTTCGCCGATCATCGACCTGAGCGCTACACCGCTCGTGGAACTCGAATTCCAACAGCGGTCGCGTTACTGCTGCGGCGACTCCCCCTTCTTCCTGGAGATCAGTACGGATGGCGGGGATACGTGGCCCACCGTGATCTTGGCCAACGAGGGGTTGCCCTTCAATCAAGGCGCCCCTGGAACGAACACACCACCGACCACGACGGAGACCAGGACCTTCAACATCGCCGGAGCCATCGCAGAAGATCCATCGAACGTCCGTTTCCGCTTCCATCACAATGGTGACGCCAATTCGTCGCATTATTTCTGGCAGATCGATGACATCAAGATCTCCACGCTCCCGGATTACGAGATGGTGATGAACTACGCCTATACCTCCACCACCGGATCCGGTGAGGAATACGGCCGCATCCCTTCCTCCCAATTGCCTGCGACCATGAACGTAGGGGCTGAGCTCTATAACTACGGTGGCCAGGAGCAGACGAATGTGGTATTGACCTGCTCCGTGACGAATGAGGACGATGTCGAGGTGTTCACCTCGGAAGCGATCGTTGGAACCATCGCCTCCGGGGACTCGGTGGTGACCGATGAGGACGCGCTGCTTCCGGTAGGGCTGCCGATCGGGAAATACACCGCGACCTTCACATGGACCAGTGACCAGGTCGACCAGGACCTGAACCCCGCGAACAACAGCCGGGTGCGCACCTTCGAGGTGACCGAGTTCGTCTACTCCTTGGACAACATCGGTGGCCACCCGAGCGGCACACAGTCCACGCAACAGGTCGGGTCGGGTTCTTTCGCGGACAACAGCGAGAACGTGAAGCTCATGAACATGTACTTCATCAATTCCACGATGATCGCCACGGGGATCCAACTGGGGCTCGGATCGAACAGCGATCCCGGAAGCTCCATCATCGTCAGCCTGCTCGATACCGCGGACGTGCTCGCAACACCCTCCGTCGTGAACGAACCCCTTGCTGAATCCGACCCCCATCTCCTCACACAGTCCGAGATCACCGCCGGTGTGGTCAATATCCCCTTCTTCGAAGCCTATGAGTTGACCCCGGGTGCGTACTACGCTGTGGCCAGCTTGTATTCCGATGGTGATGCCGCGGTCTACATCCTGGATGATACCACCGTGCCCCAGCCTGGTCTTGCCAGCGCGCTTTGGATCCCGTTCGACCCGCCCAACAACCAGAATTTCTACGGCGGCAACGGCACCGCTTGGGCCGTTCGTCTGGTCTCCAGCCCAACGATCGGCATCGCTGAGCGTTCGGATCTGGAGGGTGTTACGCTGTTCCCCAACCCTACGAGCGGTGAATTGCGCATCACCACCACGAGCAACGAGAACTTCACTGTTGAGGTGCTCAATGTGCTGGGTGAGCGTGTGATGGCCGACCGGTTCTTCGGCAACACGGCCATGGACCTCAGCGGTGTTGCGAAAGGCGTTTACAGCGTACGCGTTTCCAACGGGACCAGCACGACCGTGGAACGGGTGACCTTGAACTGATCCGGACCATTACGAAAGAACCCCCATGCGGTCGGATCGGACCACATGGGGGTTCTTCCTTTTGGCGGAATGGGAGCTCCGATAGGGCCTTGGACCGGTGGCCCTAGGCCTTTCCGGTCATGGCCTTCTTCACCTGGCGCATGAGGCCGCTTGCGAAGATGAAGGCGTTCAGTTCCTTGTTGTCGCTGTTGAGCAACTGCTCCCGGCTACCCTGCCACCACTTTCGGCCTTCGTGGATGAAGATGATGTTCTCACCCGTTTCCATCACGGAGTTCATATCGTGCGTGATCACAATGGTGGTGGTATGGAACTCCTCGGTGATCTCCTTGATCAGGTCGTCGATCAGAATGCTTGTCTGGGGATCGAGACCACTGTTGGGTTCGTCGCAGAAGAGGTATTTCGGGTTCATGGCGATGGCCCGTGCGATGCCCACCCGTTTCTGCATACCGCCGCTCAGTTCAGCAGGATACAGGCCGTCCTTGTCCTTGATGTTCACGCGCTCCAGACAGGTGTGTGCGCGGTCCTCCATCTCGCTCTTGCTGGCCTTGGAGAACATCTGCAAGGGGAACATCACGTTCTGCAGCACCGTCATGCTGTCGAACAGCGCGCTGCCCTGGAACAACATGCCGATCTCCTGCCGTATCCCGGTCTTCTCCTCGCGCCCCATATCATGGAAGGAGCGTCCTTCGTAGAGCACTTTCCCTTGATCGGGCTCATGCAACCCCACGATGCATTTGGCGAGTACGCTCTTACCCGATCCGCTCTTGCCGATGATCTGGTTCACCTTTCCCTTGTGGAACACCGCACTGATGTCCGTAAGGACCTGTGTGGTACCGAACCGCTTGCTGACGCCCTGGACCTCGATCATATCAGCAGGAGCTGGGTAAGGGCGTAGTTGGAGATCAGGATCACCACATCACTGTAGACCACGGCCTTGGTACTGCTGATGCCCACCTCACGCGTGCCCCCCCGCGTATAGTAGCCCTGGTAGGCCGAGACCGTGGCGATGATGAAGGCGAACACCACGGTCTTGATCAGCGCGTAGGTCACGTGGTATGGGATGAAACCAGTCTGGATCCCTTGCAGGTAATCCGAGGCGCTGATGATACCCGTTGCCGTTCCAGCGACATAGCCACCGAAAATGCTCAGGAACATGCTCACCATCACCAGGAAAGGGTTGATCAACATGGATGCGATGATCTTGGGCAGGATCAGGTAGCCCGCAGAATTCACCCCCATGATGTCCAAGGCATCGATCTGTTCCTTCACGCGCATGGAGCCGATCTCCGCCGCAATGTTGGAGCCCACTTTGCCCGCCAGGATCAAGGCGATGATGGTGGGACTGAATTCCAGGATCGTGCTCTGCCGTGTCGCGAAACCCACGACCCAGGTCTGGATCAGGGGGCTGTCGATGTTGGTCTTGGTCTGGATGGTGATAACCGCCCCCATGAATAGGGAGAGCAGGGCCACAATACCCACGCTTTTGACACCCAACAGGTCCATCTCCTCCAAGATGCGGCGCCAATAGACCGAAGTGCGCTCCGGGCTGCTGAAGGTCTCCTTCAGCAGCAGGAAATACCGACCGATATGCGTGATGACCCCCATGTCCCAGAGCGGGACGAAAATAGGCCCAAGTGTACAAGGCGGCCCGTGTGTACCGTTGTAGTTTCGCAGCCCATGATCTGGAAAAGCCCATCCGACCGCTTCGCCGGGATCCTTTTGGGCGTTCTATCCGCCTGTCTGCTTCTGGCTGCATGCTCCTCTCAGCCAACCAAGTACCGGCGGAAGAAGGAGTGCGACTGCCCCAAATGGAACCGTGTGGCACCGGCCCCGGGAAATTCGGTGAGGGCTTGTAGCGGTGAAGGGCGCAGCCCCTATTATTGCGGTCCCGCCAGCGCATTCTCCCCTTCCACCCCTTCTTGACGTGCCCACGCTTCACGCCTCAGACCCGGAATTGCTCCGCAGGCACCTGCCCGCCGCAGCATGGCCGGTTGTCGTGTCGTGGATGCGCAGGAACCCGGTCCAAGTACGCGTGGTCCGCCCTCGGCAGACCAAGCTGGGTGATTTCCGAAGCGCCAGCCGGACACAACCCCACCGCGTGACGGTGAACGCGGACCTGAACAAATACGCCTTCCTGGTGACCTTGGTCCACGAATTCGCGCACTACAACGCATTCGTGAACTCCCGACGCTGGACACAACCACATGGGCCGGCATGGAAGGCCGAATACGCCAAACTGATGCGGCCGTTCATGAGCCGTTCCGTTTTCCCCGGCGATGTACTGCACGCGTTGGAACACCACTTGCACGACGCCCCCGCGAGCAGCTGCACCGACCATGCCTTGATGCGGGTGCTCATGAACTACGATAGCGAGCCGCGCCAATTGCTGGAGGAACTTCCTGAACGTTCCGTTTTCCGGTTCAACGAGCGCGTCTTCGTGAAAGGGCCGCAATTGCGCAAGCGGTACAAGTGCCAATGCCTCAACGACCGGCGCAACTACATCATCGACCCTCTGGCCGAAGTGCAGGTACACGGCCCGATGGTGGTGCTGAAGGCCTCGTAGGCGATCCTCCCTGGACATGTCGAAACAACACACCTATTGCGTGATCATGGCCGGCGGCGTCGGAAGCCGTTTCTGGCCCATGAGCCGCAGCGCATACCCCAAGCAGTTCCTTGACTTCCTTGGCTTGGGACGTACCCTGTTGCAACAGACGTATGACCGGTTCCTGCCGATCTGCCCGCCTGAGAACATCGTCGTGGTCACCAATTCGAAATATGCGGGGATCGTCAAGCAGCAGCTACCCGACCTGAAGGACTCCCAGATCCTCGCTGAACCATCGCGCCGGAACACCGCACCCTGTGTGGCCTATGCGAACCACGTGATCGCTGCGCGCGACCCCAAGGCCTTGATCATCGTGGCGCCCAGCGACCACCTGGTGATGAAGGAGGAGGCGTTCCAAGGAACGGTCCGGTTGGCCCTGGAACAAGCCTCCACTACGGATTCCTTGGTGACCCTCGGCATCATGCCCAACAGGCCCGATACCGGCTATGGTTATATCCAGTTCTCCGAAGGCAGTCCCACGGTCCATACCCGCGTGAAAAAGGTGAAGACCTTCACCGAAAAGCCCGACCACGCCACTGCGTTGAGTTTCTTGGAAAGCGGTGAATTCCTGTGGAATGCGGGGATCTTCATCTGGAGCTTGGAGAGCATCCGCAAGGCCTACCGCGAGCATCTGCCTGAGATGGAGGCACAATTCACCACAGGTGAAAAGGCCTTCGGGACGGTTGCTGAGAATGCGTTCATCACATCGATCTACGATAGCTGCGAGAACGTGAGCATCGATTACGGCATCATGGAGCGCGCGACCAACGTGTACACGGTGGTGAGCGAATTCGGCTGGAGCGATCTGGGGACCTGGGGCAGTCTCTACGGGCATTTACCCAAGGACGAAGCAGGCAATGCCAGCATCGGCAAAGCCGTGAAGCTTTATGACTGTGCGAACAATGTGGTGCATGCCCAGGACGACCGTCTGATGGTGCTGCAAGGCTTGGAAGACTTCATTGTGGTCAGTACGAAGGATGCGCTGCTCGTTTGTCGCAAACAGGACGAGCAACAGATCAAGCACTTCGTGAACGACCTCACTGCGGATAGCGGAGACCGTTACGTTTAGCCAAACGACACTAGCATGGAGCAGATCAACCCCACCCCTCGTCCCAAGAACTGGCTTGTCGAATCCATTTTGGTCACCTTGTTCTGTTGCCTGCCCTTCGGGATCGTCGGCATCATCAACGCCGCCAATGTGAACTCCAAGTTCGATGGCGGGGATGTGGACGGCGCGATCCGCGCCAGCGCGGAGGCTGGGAAATGGACCAAGCTCGGGTTCTGGGTCGGCGTCGGGATCGTGGTGCTCTATGTCGCCTTGATCGCTTTGGGCGTTGGCGGGGCGATCCTGGGGGCCGCCGCCTTGGAGTGACCACCTTTCCGTACCAGCATCCATTGAAGTCATTGCTGGACAGGCACTTCCATCTGCTTGGAAGTTGCAACGGCGATGCGTACCTATGTACCGAATCAACAACAAACCCCTTCCGATATGAACCAAACCGCCTCTGCACGCCCAAAGAACTGGCTCGTCGAGTCCATTCTGGTGACGCTTTTCTGCTGCCTCCCGCTGGGGATCGTGGGCATCATCAATGCCGCCAAAGTGAATGGCGCCTTCGACAGTGGTGACGTCAACGGGGCCATGAAAGCCAGCGCCGATGCCAAGAAGTGGACACGCTTGGGCTTCATCATCGGCTTGGTACTGAACGTAGTCGGTGGCATCGCTTACTTCTTCATGATGAAGAGCGCTATGGAGGCCGGCATGGACATGCAGAACATGGAAGGCGGCTACTGATGAAACGCTGGGGATGGTGGCTGGCCGGTCTCGGCGTGCTCATCTCCTTGGTACATCTTTTTCTACATGATCCCGAAAGGGGCGGCTTCCTAAGCTGCCCCTTTCGGCTTTTTACCGGTCTGCTGTGCCCGGGATGCGGTTCCCAGCGGGCTTTGCACGACCTGATGCACCTTCGGATCGGTGAGGCCGCGGCCCACAACGCCCTTCTCGTGCTCAGCATACCCCTGCTGGGTCTTCAGTTCGGGTATTCCCTGGTCTTTCCGTTGGCCAAACCGCTATCTGCCCGCAATTCGGTGGTCTGGGCCTGGGCCTTCGTGGCGGTTGGCTGGGCCGTACTTCGGAACCTTCCGTTCTGGGCCGGAACGGGATACTGAAGGCGACCCCGTACCTTGCACCGTGCTGATGGCCCGTTGGGGCTTGCTCGAAGACCCCGTGGCCGCATACGAACTCATTACGACCCCCCAAGCCTTGGTGGCCGGTATGGCCCGGCTTGCGAAAGAGAAGGTGATCGCCCTGGACACGGAAGCGTCCAGTTTCCATCGGTACAAGGAGAGCGTCTGCCTGATCCAGATCAGTACGCGCTCACAGACCTTTCTGGTCGATCCCCTGGCCGTACCGGACCTCGCGCCCCTCGGAAAGTTGCTGGCCGACCCGAAAATGGAAGTGGTGATCCATGACGCGGATTACGATCTGCGGATCCTCGCCAAACACCATGGCATCCGGGTCGAGAATGTGTTCGACACCCTCGTAGCCGCCGAATTGCTGAACGAAGCCGAGATCGGGTTGGCCGCCTTGCTGGGCAAATACCAAGGTCTGCAGATCGACAAGAAATTCCAGAAGGCGGATTGGAGCAAACGCCCGTTGCCGCAACCCATGCTGGATTATGCGGCCGGTGATACCTCGCACCTCATCGCCTTGCGCGACATCCTTGAGAAGAAACTGAAGGAGAAGGAACGGTGGTCCTGGGCCGAGGAAGAGTTCACGCTGCTCACCGATGCGCCGTTCAATGCAACGGCCAACGAGGAACCTGCCTTCCTGCGGATCAAAGGGGCCAAGCTGTTGAAGCCATCCCAACTGGCCATACTGCGCGAAGTGCATGCCTGGCGCGATTCCGTTGCCGCGAAGCAGGACCGGGCGCCGTTCATGATCCTGGGGAACGAAATCCTGCTCTCCCTCGCTACCGACCCACCGACCGATGTGAAGGACATCGCGGCGCGGAAAGGCGTCAACGAACGGATGCTGGAAACCCACGGCAAACGGATCCTTTCTGCGGTCAAGCAGGGGCAGGACACGCCGAAGGAACAGTGGCCCCGGCTTGAACGTCCGAAGCGTTGGGACAGGGACAACGATTATGAGGACCGACTGAAGCGGTTGAAGATCGCACGGGATGGCTTGATGCAGCAGCACGACTTGCGACCCGGCATCGTCGCAGCGAACCAGCTCTTGATGGATATCGCTCGCACCCTTCCGGGCGACAAGGCCAGCTTGGCCGCGCTTCCCGGTATTCGGCGGTACCAAGTGGAGGTCTTCGGCGACGCGCTCCTCAAGGCACTTTAGTGGAGTTGGATCGACCAACAGGGCGACCAAGGCCATTGCGGCGTGATATTTCGCACTGTCACATAGTCGCATAGCTATACATTTGTTCCATCAACGCACGGGAGCATGTCCATCACGACCCTCGATGAACGCATAGGCGCGAAGAAACTGGTGCGGGCCAGCGAGCTCCTGAAAGTGGCCGCCCACCCACAACGCCTGGCCATTCTCGATCTGCTCGGCGGCAAGAAGCGCATGTGCGTGAGCGACCTCACCGAAGTGCTCGGCATCGAACAGGCCATCCTCAGCCAGCACCTGACCCTGATGCGCGACAAGGGGCTCCTGGGCGTGGAGAAAGTGGGCAAGTACAGCTTCTATTACCTACAACAGCCAGGCTTCTTGAGGATCATCAAGGACCTGGAGAATTGCTGCGAGCACCTGTGAGCTTGGAGATCATCGGATACATCGGCGCGATCCTCATGGGACTATCCCTCGGCCTTATCGGCGGCGGAGGCAGCATCCTCACCGTGCCCATCCTCGTCTACCTGTTCAGCGTGGACGCGGTGCTGGCCACGGCGTATTCCCTCTTCATCGTGGGCCTGACGAGCCTGGTGGGCAGCCTGAGCCACATGCGCATGGGCAACATCCACTGGCGCACGGCCATCGTGTTCGGCATACCGAGCATACTCGCGGTGTACGCCACCCGTGCATGGCTCGTGCCGGCCATTCCCGACCCCATCGTGAGCACGGGTTCATTCACGTTGAGCAAACCCATCGGCATCCTCATGCTCTTCGCGCTGATCATGGTGGCCGCGGCCTACAGCATGATCCGCAAGTCGAAGGCCGTGGCGGCAGGCAGCGACGGCGCGGTGGCCTTCAACTATCCGCTCATCCTGATCGAGGGCATCGTGGTGGGAACGGTGACCGGCATCGTAGGCGCGGGCGGCGGCTTCCTCATCATCCCCGCGCTGGTGCTGCTGGCCAAGCTCCCGATGAAGCAGGCGGTGGGCACCTCGCTCATCATCATCGCCGCCAAATCGCTCATCGGCTTTACCGGTGATCTGAAAGGTGGTGAGGTGATCGACTGGAATTTCCTGCTTGTCTTCTCAGCGATCGCGATCGGTGGCATCATCGCAGGCAGCATCCTCAGCAAACGCATCCCCAACGAAAAACTCAAACCCGCCTTCGGATGGTTCGTGCTCATCATGGGCATCTACATCATCGGAAGGGAACTTTCCAACCTTAGCTAAGCAGTAAGGGCCGCGAATTCGCGGCCCCGACCAACTCTCTGAACCATGAACATCGAACAGATCTACACCGGCTGCCTCGCTCAAGGCGCCTACTACATTGAAAGCAACGGTGAAGCGGCGATCATCGACCCGCTCCGTGAGACCAGTCCGTACATCGAACGGGCCAAGGCGCGCAACGCGAAGATCAAGTACGTGCTGGAGACGCACTTCCACGCGGACTTCGTGAGCGGCCACCTCGACCTGTCTAAGAAGACCGGCGCGCCGATCGTTTACGGCCCGAATGCGAACCCCTCGTTCGAGGCGCACATCGCGAAGGATGGCGAGGAATTGAAGCTCGGAAACGTGACCATCAAGGTACTGCACACGCCCGGTCACACCATGGAGAGCACCTGCTACCTGCTCATCGATGAGAACGGTAAGCCGCACAGCATCTACACGGGCGACACGCTCTTCATTGGCGACGTGGGCAGGCCCGACCTGGCGCAGAAGGCCGGATCCATCACGCAGGAAGATCTCGCAGGATTCCTTTACGACAGCCTGCACAACAAGGTGATGACCCTGCCCGATGATGTGATCGTGTACCCCGCGCACGGCGCCGGCAGCGCGTGCGGCAAGAACATGAGCAAGGAGACCTTCGACACGCTCGGCAACCAGAAGCAGGCGAACTACGCGCTGAAGGCCGCAACAAAGGAGCAGTTCATCAAGGAGGTGACCGATGGCCTGCTTCCGCCGCCCGCCTACTTCCCGCAGAACGTGGCGATGAACAAGGGCGTGATCCCCAGCGTGGACACCGTGAAGGAGAAGGGGCTGCGCGCCCTGAGCCCCGACCAGTTCGAGCTCGTGGCCGAGACGGAAGGTGCGCTGGTGCTCGACACCCGCAACGCCGAGGACTTCAAGGACGGCTTCATCCCGCGCAGCATCAACATCGGCATCAAGGGTGATTTCGCGCCGTGGGTGGGCAGCATGATCCCCGACGTGAAGCACCCGCTGCTGCTCGTTACCGATGAAGGCATGGAGGAGGAAGTGGTGACACGCCTGGCCCGTGTAGGCTACGACAATGTGTTCGGCTACCTGAAGGGTGGCGTTGCCGCATGGAAGGCCAGTGGCAAGGAAGTGGACCTCATCGAGCGCATCGATGCGGAGGAGTTCGCCCGCCGCTTCCACGCCAGCAAGCTGCGCGTGGTGGATGTGCGCAAGGACGGCGAGTACGCCGCCGAGCATGTGGACGGAGCATGGCACGCATCGCTGCAGTACATCAACCAGAACCTGGCGGCGTTCAGCAAGGAGGAGACGAACTACGTACACTGCGCGGGCGGCTATCGCAGCATGATCGCGGCTAGTCTCCTGAAGTCACGCGGCTACCACAACCTCATCGAAGTGCGCGGTGGATTCAACGCGATCAAGAAGACCGGTGTGAAGGTCACGGATTACGTGTGCCCGAGCACACTTAAGAAGTAATACTGATCATCTCATTCTCTGATCATCTGATCCAAAAACCCATGCTGGACGCGATCAAACAACCCTGGCCCTGGTACGTGGCCGGTGCCCTCATCGGCCTCACCGTACCCTACCTACTTCTGGTGGGCAACAAGACCTTCGGTATCAGCAGTTCGCTGCGCCACCTCTGCGCGGCCTGCCTTCCCGCGAACATCAAGTTCTTCAAGTACGACTGGAAGAAGGAAGCGTGGAACCTGTTCTTCGTGGGCGGCATCGCCATGGGCGCGTTCATCGGAGCCACGCTTCTGGCGAATCCCGACCCCGTTCAATTGGCGGAACCAACCGCGGCCTACCTCACGGAGAAAGGGATCACCGACACCTCTTCGCTGATGCCTTCCGAGATCTTTTCCTGGTCGAACCTGTTCACCCTGCGCGGCCTGATCTTCTTCGTGCTCGGCGGATTCCTGGTCGGCTTCGGCACGCGCTACGCCGGTGGTTGCACGAGCGGCCACGCGATCATGGGCCTCAGTAGCCTCCAATGGCCGAGCCTCGTGGCCACCGTGATGTTCATGGTCGGCGGCATCGTCATGACCTGGTTCATCCTTCCCCTCCTCCTCACCCTCTGATCAATATGGAACACACCTTTCAACATACACCGAGCGCGCAGGAGCTCGCCGACCTGAAGGCACGGGAGCTGGACGCGATCTGCGTGAACGAAAGCGAACTGAAGCACCCGTGGTGGCACAACCTGAAGTACAGCGCCTGGGGCATCCTCTTCGGCATCGTGTTCGTGAAGGCGGAGATCATCAGCTGGTTCCGCATCCAGGAGATGTTCCGTTTCGAGAGCTTCCACATGTACGGCGTGATCGGCACGGCCGTGATGGTGGGCCTGGTCAGCGTGCTCATCATCCGCCGCACGAAAGCGCGGACCATGCATGGCGAAGAGATCCACATCCCGAACAAGGAGTTCAACAAGGGCCAGATCTACGGCGGCCTGATGTTCGGTCTTGGCTGGGCGATCACGGGTGCGTGCCCAGGCCCGCTTTTCGCTCAAGTGGGCGCGGGTTTCGGGGTGATCATCGTGACGTTCGTGAGCGCTGTGGCAGGTACCTGGGTGTATGGCCTGATCCGCGAGAAACTCCCCCATTGATCGATCGCCCGAGCGATGTTGGTCCCGATCATCCTCTTGGTGATGGCCCTGCTGGTGCTGCTGTGGCTCAGCGTCACGGATCAGGCCATTCGCATATTGAAGGAGCGGTCGGGTCATCCGTATGATGAACGCGGTCCACGCATCGCACGCATCGCTACCTGGGGTGTGGTGGCAGCGATCGTGGGCATCATGCTCACACCGAAGAAATGGTTCGAGCCACCACCACCCATGGTCGCCACTTATGTGGGTGACAGCCTGTGGGCCGGCATGGATACCGCCTTGATCGACCACATCGGCGGTGGGCGCGAAGATCTGGTCCGCTACGGTCGCGAGCTTATCCGTAACACGGCGTTCTACCTCGGTCCGCAGGGGGTCGTCGCACACCAGACCAACGGCATGAACTGCCAGAACTGCCACCTGGATGCCGGCACGCGTCCCTGGGGCAACAACTACAGCGCGGTGTGGAGCACCTATCCGAAATTCCGTGAGCGCAGTGGCACGAACGAGACCGTATCCAAACGCATCAACGATTGCTTCGAGCGCAGCTTGAACGGCACCGCACTGGATACGGCCGGTCGTGAAATGAAAGCGCTTCTCGCCTATATGGAATGGCTCGGAACCGGGATCGAAGTGAAGAAGAAACCTGAAGGCTCCGGACTTGCTGAGCTACCGTTCCTGGACCGCGCAGCCGATCCGGTGAAAGGTGAAGCCATCTACACGGCGAAGTGCGAGAGCTGCCACCAGAAGGACGGCGGAGGGCTGATGGCGGCTTCCGGCACCACGTACCAATACCCGCCGCTGTGGGGCGAACACAGCTACAACATCGGTGCGGGGCTGTTCCGACTGTCGCGTTTCGCGGGCTACGTGAAGAACAACATGCCGCAAGGCGTGACGTGGGAAAACCCGCAACTCACTGACGAAGAAGCGTGGGACGTTGCGGCCTACGTGAACTCACAACAACGACCTTCACGCGACCTGTCGAAGGATTGGCCGAAGATCGCGGGCAAGCCCGTGGATCATCCATTCGGTCCTTTCGCTGACAGCCTGCCGGAATCGCAACACAAATTCGGACCCTTTGAACCGATCGCGGAGGCAAGGAAGAAGGCGATCAGATGATCACATAATAAGATGATCGGATAATCAGATGTTCAGAACATGAGCGACATCCACCATCCCGAAGGTTGCACATGCGGCGCCCACGACGAAGCTGTGAACGCCGTGAGCAGGCGACAGATGCTTCGCTCGCTGGGCGCGTTGGGCGCAGGATTGACGCTGGGACCCACCCTCGCCATGGGTGCCTTGAGCGACCCGCAACGCCGACAGGAGCTCACCGGCAGTCGTGCGACCGCGCAAGGCAAGGCGGAGAAATTCACGCTGCTGTTCACGAGCGACATCCATGCGCAACTGCACACGCACGACGAGTTCTTCCTGGAGAACGGCAAGCCGGTCTATCGCAAGCGCGGCGGTTACGGCGTGCTGAAGGCGATGATCGACACGTTGCGCGCGGAGGACCCGGCGCACACGCTGGTGATCGATGGGGGCGACTGTTTCCAGGGCGGCGGCGTGGCAGCCCTGAGCGAGGGCCGCGCGATCGTGCCGCTCATGAACCGCATCGGCTACGACCTGATCCTGCCCGGCAACTGGGAGGTGGTGTACGGCAAGGAGAACATGCTCAAGGACCTCGGCGGCTATCGCGCGGCGAAGATCTGCGCGAACATGTGGCACGAGAAGCTCGCCGACTACTGCGGCGATAGGAAGGACCCCAACGCCGACCTCGCGGGCGAAATGATCTTCCAGCCCTACTGGACCAGGAACATCGCCGGCATCAAGATCGGTTTCATCGGTTACAACGACCCGCTGACGCCCAAGCGCCAGTCGCCGGCCTACAGCTGCGGCATCAAGTTCACGAAGCCGGAGCTGAACGTGGCGAAGTACGTGCGCATCCTGCGCGACTACGAGCAGTGTGCCATGGTGTTCCTGGTCACCCACATGGGCCTCGCCCAGCAGGTGGA
>DEQO01000065.1 GCA_002360495.1 Flavobacteriales bacterium UBA3364 | reverse complement strand
GCACGGGCGTGGTGGAAGTAGGCCACCTGGAAGGGCAGGCGTGAGAAAACCGCGGAGGCCAGTTTCAGCACGATCCGCCAGCGCGGAACACGGATCACATCGATGTAGGAGCAGAACCGCTTAAGGTGGGCGATGTGCTCCGGGTCGGTGGGTGTGTCGCTCAGGCAGAAGAGCATGACCTCGTGCTTGCGAGCGAGGCGGACCATCAAATGATAAGCCCGCAACTTGTCGCCCTTTTCCAGCGGGTACGGTACCCTGGACAGCAGCACGAGCAGCCTCATTTCTGTTCGATGCGGGTGTAGAAGGCCTCGAGGTCGCGTACGATACGGGCGTCGGAGTAGGAGGTCTCCACGAGCTTCCGAGCCTCGCTTCCGAGCATCCTCATGTAGTCCGGTGTTTCGTCGAGCGCGATGATGTGCGCGGCGAACTCCGCGGCGTTCCGTACGATCAAGATGTTCAAGCCCTCCGTATGATCGATGCCCTCGGCACCAACGGGCGTGGATATCACCGCTTTTCCCAAGGCCATGCCTTCGATGATCTTCACGCGCATGCCACCCGCCGAGAACAATGGTACCACCATTACCTGGCGCGCTCGCATGTAGGACAACGCGTTCTTCACGCGCCCTTTCACCGAGACCCCTTGTTGCTCCCGGTCCAGCAGGTCCTGGGGCATCTTGTTGCCGGCCAGGTCCAGTCGTGCGTCGGGACGTTGTGCGATCACCTTGGGCCATACTTCGTCCAACAGCCAGCGGATCCCTTCCTCGTTCGGCAGCCAATCCATGCTACCGAGATGGAAGAACACCGGTGGGCCCTTCTCCACAAGGTCGCCAGGCCTGTACTCCGACGGTTCCACGCCGAAGGGGATCGTGGCGATGGGCGTGTTGGAGCCGTGCTCTGCGAAGTGTTGTGCATCCGTCGGGCTGATCGCGGCCACGCCATCCACACGGTCCAGCACGGACATTTCGTAGTCGTGCAATTGCTTCGCGAGGAATTTGCGGTAGGGGCGCTTCAGGAAGTTCCGTTCACCGATGGCGATGCGTTCCTGGATCACATGTTCCAGGTTGTGCGAACGCAGGATGATGCGCGCCTTCGAATACCTGCGGATGGTCGGTATGTACGGCGTCATGAACAGGCTTTCCAACTGCACCACATCGAACTTTTCCTCCGAGAGCAGTCGTATCAACCGGATGTCCATGTCCGGTGAGAAGAACCGGCTGATGTTGTAGTTGTCCGCCGTGACGAGGTCGGTGAAGGCATCCACGAGGTTCACGCTGGTGTCCACGTAGATGCTCTCGATGCGCGTGCGCTCCAGATAGTCCTTGGGCACCTCGGCCAGGTCCAATGCGTTCTTCGGCGTGCTGATGCAGAGCACCTTCACCTCGTGCCCGGCCGCGAGCAGGCCGCGTGTCAGGTTGTGCATGGCCTTGCTACCGCCATCGATGGGCGGGTAGGGGGGTTTATTGCACAACTGGAGGATGCGCATGGCGACGCTGGAACAAGGAACGGAACCGTTCCCAGCCGCGATAATACGCATCCGCATCGAAGAGCGGACTGTCGGTCGATGCCTTCCACGTGAGCACGATGCCGATCGGCAGCAACACCATGGAACTGATCCACATGCCCGGCCAGGGCTGCACCCGCCCGGCGATCACCAGTTTCTCGGTGGAGAAGGAGATGATGTGGAAGATCAGGAAGAAGATGATGGCGAACACCACGGGAAGGCCCATGCCGCCCTTCCGGATGATAGCCCCCAGCGGTGCCCCGATGAAGAAGAACAGGATGCAGGCCAGCGCCAGCATCGGTTTGCGGTGCCATTCCACCTGGAACCGGGAGATCTGCTCCATGCGCCCCTTCTGCTCCTCGGTGGAACGATCGATGAAGTTGATGCTGTTGCGCACCATGTTCATGGCCACGTCGTAGTAGTTGCGCCGTTGCTCCGGGGCCAGCCCTGTCTCGAACTGGTGCATCGTGCCTGCCATGAGTGCGGTGCCCTCCACCTTCTTTCCCCGTGTTATCAGCAAGCTGTTCGCCAGGTGCCGTTCCTGGTCCTTCGTACGCTCGTTCATCTGTGCCACCAGGCTGTCCTTTGCGAACCTCAGTTGGCCCAGCGTGAGCATTTTGTAGTGGTCCTTGAACAGGTCGCGGTCGGTGCGGTCCAGACCGAGGCCTGAAAGATCGAGCCGGATCTCATCCTCGGTGAAGGTGCCGCGCATCATGGGGTAGGAGGCACCATCCCCGGCGGGCGAATGTTCATCGTAGAAGTGCCCGTCCTTCAGGGAGAGAACGAGGTAGTGGCCGTCGGTACTGCGGTGCATGGTACCGCTCTTGGCGCGCACAACGGTGCGGTTCCCCTGGAAGGCGGCACGGTGGTCGTATATCAATACATCCCGCAGCGCACCACCTTCTTCGTCCTTCTGCATCGCGCGAATGCTGAATCCGTCGATCCCGTTGTAGAAGATGCCGGGCTGCAGGTTCATGGCCGGTTTCTTGCGCGTCACGTCCCACAGGAGGGAGTGGAATTTCAAATTGGCGACCGGTAGCAGGTTGTTGCTGAAGTAGAACGACCCGAGGGCGAGGATGAGCACCGTGATCGTGAGTGGGAACATGATGTGCAGTACACCAAGTCCGGCGGAACGCATGGGTACGAGCTCGGAATTCTCTCCCAGCCCACCCAAGGTCATGATGCTCGAAAGCAGGATCGCCAACGGCAGCGCAAGGGGAACGAAACTGGCCGTGGCGTAGGTCATCAGTTCCAGGATCACATACCATTCCAGGCCCTTGCCCATGAGATCGTCCACGTACTTCCACAGGAACTGCATCACCAGGATGAACAGCACGATCACGAACGTGACGACCAAGGGCCCCAGAAAGGCCATGATCGTCATGCGGTGCAATCGTCTCATCTCCGGTACAACGGCAACGCCGGGGAAGTGGTATGCGCACTACGCGCCAAGCACCCGCTGCAACGAATGGATCTGGGATACCCACAGGTTGCGGGTCTTGTCCACCTCGTTCGGCCAGGCGTGATCGGTCACCACCAGCGCGGTTTCGTTGGTCATGGCATCGATGCGCACACGTAATTCGAAAAAGGCCTCGGGATCCTCGTCGTCGTTGCGTCGGAAGCGGATCACCTCTCCCAGTTTACGGCCGATCAACGTGGTCACTTCGCGTTCCTGGTCCCAGATGAAGGTGTACTGGTCGCCGCGGACGTCCACATCATCGCAATACCATTCGCTGAAACCACTGGGGTTGCTGATCAGTTCATAGAGCGCGGTGGGAGTGCTGCGCAAATAGAACTCCATCACCACACGTTCCTTGGCAGGACGTTTCTTGATGGGCAGTGGCTTGGGTGCTGGGTGTTCGGCCACGGCCGTGGACACCTTCCGTGCCTCAACCGCTTTCACGGCGGGCGCTGGCTTGGATACTGCAGGCGCTGCGGCCTTTGCGGGAGCGACCGGTTCCACGACCGCTTTGGGTGCTATCGGATAGGCTTTTGCAACGGGCTTGGGAGCCACGACGACCTTGGCGGCTGCTTTCGGCGAAGACTTCGGAGACGCCTTGGGGGTCGGTGTCGCCGCGGTTTTCTTGAACGGTGCGGCCTTCACGGGCTTCTTCGCAACGCCTTTTCCCGCTTTTGCTGCGACCACCTTCTTCTTCGCTGGGACCGGATTCTTCTTGGCCACCACCACCTTCTTCCGGACCGCAACAGCCTTCTTCACGGGCGCCTTGCCGGTCTTTTTTGGTCCGGCCGCCGATTTCGTTGGTTTACCCTTCGTGGCTTTGTGTACCGTCGTTTTCACGGGCGACTTGCCAGCGCTCTTCTTTGCGGCCTTGCCCGCTGTAGGCTTGCCCTTGGGGGCGATCTTCTTCTTGGCCATTGCTTGCGCGCCGTGGTCGGCGTAGGTGGGAGGTGATCGGAGGAGCGGCAATGTAGAGAAAAGCACCAACCGCGCAAATGCTATTGCGTCGGTCGGCTGATAACGCAGTTGGGCGGATCGCTATATTTGCGGCCCCTTTGGCGGAAACCAAGGGCTTTGGCGCGGTAGCTCAGCTGGTTAGAGCGCATGATTCATAATCCTGAGGTCGGGAGTTCAAGTCTCCCCCGCGCTACGAAGGCCACCTGACCAGGTGGCCTTTTTCGTTCCTTGCCGCCATGCGTACGGTTGCTCTCCCGATCCTCCTTCTGACGTCCTGTACGCAACATGTCGCCGACGATCCTTCGAAACCCATCCGTATTGCCATGATGGATCAGGAGCAGGCCTGGGACCATGGCGACATTCCCGCCTTCATGCAGTATTACTCGGATACCATCTGCTTCATCGGTCGCGGCAGCCGCACCTGTGGCCGTGAAGCCGTTACCGCGAATTACCTCAAGACCTATCCCGACAAAGGCGCGATGGGGGATCTCAGCTTCGGTATCGACGAGATACTCCCGGCAGGGAAGGACCACGCGTGGGTGACAGGCACCTGGAAGTTGTACCGCGCGACGGATACGGTAGGTGGCGGCTTTTCCCTGCTCTGGGCAAAGGAGCGAGCGGGCTGGCGGATCGTAAGGGACCACACGTACTGAGCCGTCCTACCTTCGGCCACTTCAATTACCGGGCGTGTCGCTGTCCATTACCGTTCTCCTCGTGGCTGTCACGGCGCTGGTCTCCATTGGCGCGTTCCAGGATCGGCGCGTGTTCGAGGAATTGCTCTACCAGCCCTATGCGGTGCGGGCGAGAGGCCAGTGGTACCGTTTGTTCACGCATGCCTTCATCCATGCGGACTGGCCACATTTGGCAGTGAACATGTTCGTACTCTACATGTTCGGCCGGAATGTGGAGATGCTTTTTGCTCTGGTCTCCCCAGTGCCGCCGACCCTGGCCTACCTCGGCTTGTATGTTGGAGGGGTCCTTTTCGCAGCGCTGCCTGGCTTGGCAAAACACAGCGCTGACCCGGGCTACCGATCGGTCGGTGCCAGTGGGGCGGTCTCGGCCGTCCTGTTCGCACAGATCCTGCTGTTGCCCACCCGGCAGGTCTCGGTCCTTCTGGTACCCATCGCCATGCCGGCGTGGGTCTTCGGCATACTTTACCTCGCCTACTCCTGGTACATGGACAAGCGGGGCGGGGATCATGTGGCGCACGACGCGCATTTCTATGGAGCGGTGTTCGGCATCGGGTTCACCACGGCGTTGCACCCCGATCTCTTGTTCCACCTGGGTTCCTTTGAACGCTCACTGGGGTACTGACCATGAAAGGGCTCTTCCTCGACCGCGATGGCGTGATCAATAAGGAGCGGGGGGCGCACACCTGTCGGCTTGCTGATTTCGAGATACTGCCGGGTGTTCCCGAAGCCATTGCCGAAGCGAACGCCCAGGGTTGGGCCGTAGTGGTGATCACCAACCAGAGCGGTATAGACCTGGGCCTGTACGACCATCTGGAAGTGGATCGGATGCATCGTTACCTTCACGACATGCTCCGGACCCACGGTGCGCGCGTCGCCGACATCCTTTATTGCCCGCACCACCCCACCGTGGGGAAGTGCTTGTGCCGCAAGCCGGGGCCGTTGCTCTTGGAGCGTGCGGCCGCGCGGCATGGGATCGACCTTGGTGCATCGGTCATGATCGGCGACCGTGACCGTGATATGGAGGCTGCAGCCGCCGTAGGTGTGCGGGGCATCCTTGTGGAACCGAACGCTTCGTTGTTGGTTTGCCTGCGGACACAGGTGTTCAACGTATGAAAGGGCTTGTCAACATCAACGGAGAGGTCGTCCATGGCGACAAACCGGTCATCACACTGGACAACCGGGCCTTCCATTATGGCGATGGCTTGTTCGAGAGCATGCGCATCGTGCAGGGCCGACCCTGTTTCACCGATGCCCATTGGGTACGGTTGACGACGGGCGCTGGTCTGCTGCGCATCACCTTGCCGAAGAACCTGGACCGAGCGTCGTTCGAGCGTTCCATCGTTGAACTGGTCCAACGCACAGGGCAGGTCAGTGCCCGGTGCAGGTTCACGTTGTACCGGAAGGCCGGCGGCAATTACAGGCCCGATGGCAACGAAGGCGGCTTCACCATCGAATTGGACGATCTGGCCGAACCGCATCATGTGCTGAACGAGCATGGGCTGATGGTGGACATCTGGCCCGAGATGCGGAAGCCGATCAACGAACTATCACGGCATAAGACGCTGAACTGACAGTACTATAGCAGGGCATCGCTCTGGAGCCAGCAACGCGGGTTGGACGACTGCATGTTGCAGAACGATCGCGGCAACATCATAGAGAGCAGTTCGGGGAACCTCTTCATCGTGAGCAATGGCGTGTTGTACACGCCTTCCCTCGCGGATGGATGTGTCGGCGGTGTAATGCGGGCCCAGGTGATCAATCTTGCGATCGCGAACGGGATCAAGGTCTATGAGTGCTCATTGAACCCGCAGAACCTGCTGGCTGCGGACGAAGTGTTCTTCACCAACGCGGTCCGGGGCATCCAGTGGGTGGGTACCTACCGAACGAAGCGGTACGCACATCGTCTTTCCGGAACGCTGACCGACCTGTTGGTCGCGAGCACGTTCGTCAGTTGAGGGACGGGTCGTCGGGGAAGTTCGCCAGCGGTGCGAAGCTCTTGCCCATCGCACGCAGTGTTCCTCCCCAGAGATCGGCGGTGCGTACGTCCATGATGCGCTTCTTGTCGCCCTGCGACACGAGCCACGACTTCTCGCTGATCTCCTTGTCCAACTGGTCCTTGCTCCACCCCGAATAGCCCACGAAGAAACGGACGTGTTTGGTGAGCTTCCGATCGGCGGTCAGCACACCACGGAGCTGCTCGTAGTCACCTCCCATGAAAACACCATCCACGACCTCCTGGCTGCCTTCGATCCGAAGCCCCAAGGTGTGGAGGTAATACAGGTTACCACTTTGGACCGGCCCACCGATGCTCACCTGCGAGCCGATGGGTGGCATGTTCTCCATCAGTTCGTTCACCGCCATGTCCATGTGCCGGTTCAACACGAAGCCGAAGGAGCCCTCTTCATTATGGTCGCACAGCAGCACCACCGTCCTGCGGAAGTAGGGATCGGGCAGGTATGGTTCACTGACGAGCAAACGGCCGCGCGCCGGCTTGTAGCGGTTCTCCGGATCGAGGTCGAGGATGTTGTGCGCCATCGCGATCAGAAAAGTAGCACGTTCATCACCGTCCGTGCAAACATGATCCATCTCCGGTTGAACGGTCGGGACCAACGGATACCTTCGCTCATAGAAACGAGGACCGATGGGGCAGCACACACATGACCGGATCGACTATTCGAAGATGGCACTTACCGAGACGGAAGCAGGGATGGATCCCATCGCCTTGTTCGGCACATGGTTCGAGCAAGCGCAGGAGGCAGGCGTGCATGAGCCACATGCGATGACGCTGGCCACGGTCGGCAGCTTGACGATCAGTTGCAGGGTGGTGCTGATGCGTTCGTTCGATGCCAAGGGGTTCACGTTCTTCAGCAACTACAACAGCCGCAAGGCCATGGACCTTGAACGCGATCCGCGTGCCGCGTTGAATTTCTTCTGGCCTGTGATGGAGCGACAGGTCCGGATCGAAGGCAAGGTGGAACTGTTGACCGATGAGGAGTCGGATGCGTATTTCTCATCGCGCCCGCGCGAGAGCAGGATCGCTGCATGGTCCAGTGATCAGAGCCGGGCGGTGGATGATCGCGATCAATTGGAGAAGCGGTTCGAGCGCTGGTCCGAACGTTTTGCGGACAGCGAAGTACCGCGCCCGCTGCATTGGGGTGGTTACCGCGTGCGTGTCCAACGCATGGAATTCTGGCAGGGACGCCCGAACCGCTTGCATGATCGCATCGCATTCGAGCACTTCGCGGACGGCACGTGGGCGCGCGTGCGATTGCAACCCTGACCATCCATCGTCGGAATGCGCACAAAGCAGAAGACCCCGGCACATGGCCGGGGTCTTTAGCTTCTGTATCGGTGAAGAACTACTTCTTCTTGGCGGCCTTCTTGGCGGCTTTCTTCGGAGCAGCCTTCTTGGCGGCCTTCTTCGGAGCGGCCTTCTTGGCGGCCTTCTTCGGAGCAGCCTTCTTAGCGCCCGCTTTCTTGGCAGCAGCTACGCGCGTCTTGCGCTTGCTCGGACGGCTCTTGCCGGCGCTACCGATGGTACGCTTCCCTTTCTTGGTCTTCTTATCACCTTTTCCCATTTTCTGGAGTGTTAGTGTTTGGTCAAAAGTACCGGGGCATGTATACGCGGGTCATGGACGCAAGGTTCCACTTCTCAACCCGTGCGTGTCAATAACGGCATGTGGATCATGTGTTCGATCGCACCGATCGATCATCGTTGAACGGCGCGAAGAAGTGTGATCGATCGCTGGTGCAACGATCGATCACGACGCGTTCGATCGCGCTTCCGCATCGCGTCGCAATCGTTCTTCGATATGCGCAGCGCTATGCACGATCTTCCGGGCCCACGCCAGTTTCAGCGTGGTGAGCGCGGCGTCATCGAGCTGCCATTCCACCTTGCTCGCACGCAGACGTTGCATGACGGTGTACAATACGATGGCGGCCGATGCGGAGATGTTGTAGCTCTCGGTGAACCCGTGCATCGGTATGCGCAGATGTCCATCCGCAGCATCGAGCAGGGTGTTGCTCAAACCGGTCAGCTCGGTCCCGAAACAGAACGCCATGGGCCGTTCAAGATCGATGTTCTCCGGTGTCGTATTCTCACCTCGGGGTGATGTGGCGATGATGCGATAACCCTTCGAGCGGAGTGCTTCGACACAGGCCATCGTATTGTCCGCATGTGTGCGATAGCGATGTACATCGACCCATTTCGACGAACCCAAGGTCACGTCCGGGTTCAACTGGTAGGCATTGCGGTTCTCGATCACATGGATGTCCTGGATGCCCACGAGATCGCTGGTCCGCACCACAGCGCTGGCGTTCTGTGATTGATAGATGTCCTCCAGGACGACCGTCACGTGCTTCGTGCGCAGGGGTGCGAAGCGGTCGAAGAGTTCCCGTTTGTTGGGCGAGATGAACTGTGCGAGTTGCTCGTAGAGCTCCTGGTCGGTCATGGTGTTTGACAAAGGAAGGGCGAACCCGTCGGGGTACAAAAAGAAAGTCCTCCGCTTTGGGCGGAGGACTTTCAAATAAGGTCGGTGGTCGATTACTTCACCTTGTTGGAGAGGTCGGCACCAGCCTTGAACTTCACCACTTTCTTGGCAGCGATCTTGATCTCTTTGCCGGTCTGTGGGTTGCGGCCTTTACGGGCTGCACGCTTGGTGATGGAGAATGTGCCGAAGCCGACGAGAGCAACGCGCTCGCCCTTCTTCAGAGCCTTGGTGGTGCTGGTCACGAAAGCGTCCAGAGCGCGCTTTGCATCAGCCTTGGAGATCTTCGCATCAGCGGCGATCGATTCGATCAGTTCTGCTTTGTTCAAGCCCATGGTGTTAGGTTTTGAGTTGGTTTGTTTTAGTGAACTCGTGGACAAATGTATCCGCACAACCGCGCCTGTCAAGGGTTTCCGGTGGTTTGCGCTGGAAATGTTGATAAACAAGGGGGTTTGTTGATAAGTGCCTCTGCAAGCCGCCCCCAGCAAGGGTTTCAGGATTTGCGTTCGGGTCGTTTTATCAGTCGTTGAATCAACGGGTCGGAACGGTCCCGTCCGTTCAACGAACGACGACTTGTGCCACACGGTCACTGCAATCGTACCGTACCCGAAATGCGCATGCCGCGCAGGAGGTCCGCTGCTGGCAGGCGTTTGCGGCCTTCCAACTGGATCTCCATCACCTGTAGTCGACCTGTTCCGCAAGCGACCAGGAACTTGTCACCCTCGATGTACACCGTACCAGGCGCACTCGCCGTGTCGTGCTGAACGACACGTGTCCGTAGCAGTTTGCAATGCATCGCGGGTGCATCTCCTTCCTTCCATTCGCACCATGCACCGGGGAACGGGCTCAGTCCACGAACAAGATCATGGACCTCTTGTACCGGGCGATCGAAATGCACGCGTGTATTGACCGGGGTGAGCTTCGGCGCCAATGGGACGGCAGTGCCAGCGGTATCCGCTCGTTGTGGCACCGGCTTCACGGTTCCATCGAAAAGGTCATGCACGGTGCGCACCATCAGCGCTGCGCCGACCGTCATCAAGCGATCATGCACATCCCCAGCGGTATCCTCAGGTCCGATGTCGGTACTCTCTTGCAGGAGCACGTCACCCGTATCGATCTCGTGTTGGATCAGGAACGTGGTCACGCCCGTTCGTCGTTCACCATTGATCACCGCCCAGTTGATCGGTGCGGCGCCACGATAGGCGGGTAGGAGCGATCCATGAAGGTTCACGGTGCCGAGCTTCGGCCTTGCCCAGACCACCTCCGGGAGCATGCGGAAAGCGACCACCACATAGAGCGATGCGTCCAATGCATCCAGTTGCGCGATGAAGGCGGGGTCCTTCAAGCGCTCGGGTTGCAACACGGTCAGGCCCAGTTCCAACGCACGTTCCTTGACCGCCGAAGCGCGCAGTTGCCGACCTCGCCCAGCAGGTCGGTCGGGTGCCGTGACCACGGCGCAAACGTCGAGGCCATGAGCTACCAAGGCATCCAGGGTCGCCACCGCGAACTCGGGCGTGCCCATGAAGAGGATCCGTTGGTTGCTCATGGCAGAGGAAGGTGCGAAGGTGCGATGCGATAGCGGTACGGCAAAAGCGCATCCTCTTTTGCATATGCAACACCTATCCTCGGTCCGGTCAGGATGTGCCGATCGCGAACAACGAACCCGCGGTCCTCTATCCAAATGAGCTTGCCGGTCAGTTCCTCACCGTTGTGTTGGACCGATATCCCCAGCGTTTGGGTCAATGTGCCCGGGCCGCCCGTGCTGTCGCGGGCCGAAGGTCTTCGTAGCAGCATCGCCTCCATCCCTTCGAGCGGTCGGATGGCCCTGATCAAGACAGCATGCGGGACTTCCGTGTCATGCACCACCACGTTGAACAGATGGTGGATGCCATAGCAGATGTACACATAGGCCACGCCGCCCCTTGCATACATGACCTCATTGCGATTCGTGCGCTTGCCACCGTACGCATGGGAAGCCCGATCGTCGATGCCCATGTATGCTTCCGTTTCGGTGATCAAGCCTGCGGTAACGGAACCACCTATCCGCGTGACGATCACCTTGCCCAACAAGGAACGGGCAGCTTCACAGGCATCTTGTTCCAAGTAGAATGAACGCCGCAGGATCATCCCTTGACGGTCCGATCGGCACCACGTTCGTCCATTTCCCAGCGCATCAGGCGCAGGCTGTCCTGGTCCGGTCCAAGGGGTTCGGACGCATTGCTTCGGGAGCTCGACTTGGGATACGTCGTTCGGTCCGATCTGCAGACATCGCAACTACCGCAATCCTCTTCCTGTACCTCATCGAAGTAGTTGATGAGCCGTGCCGATCGACATTCCGAGGTTTGCTCGATGAAGTCCAGCATGGCCTCCATGCGTGCCGTGGCCCGTTGTTCCCTTGCGGAAAGTGCCGAGGGATCGATCGTCATGCGTTGTGCATCCGCGCGAGGAACGAGCAAGGTCGCACTTGGGAGATCGCTGCGTTGGCGGTACGAGATCACCTTCTGATCGTTGAGCTCCTGCAGCCGTGCGACGACGGTTGCAGCTTGCCAATCCAGCATGCGTGCCATCCGCATCTCATCAATGGGCACGGGCTCCTCGAAGAGTCCTCCGTACATGCGCAGCAAGGCTTCCAGCAACGGGCCGTGCCGCGTGCTGTTCACGCGCAAGCCATACACGACGCGTTGTTCAGCGATGATCAATGCACGCGACGGAGTGCGCAGTCCATCGGATAAGCTGAGTTTGCCATCGAGTTCCAGTGCTTTGAGCGCATGGGTGATGGTGAGCACGGGGAGGGAGGTCCGATCGGCCAGCGCGCGGATGTCGACAGGATATGTCTCCAGCAACCCGGATCCCAGCGCGATACCATGCGTGTCCGAGAACGCTTGATAGACCTTGCGCACATGTTCGATCGAAGGAAAGGAGGAGCGTAGCCGTTCGCGCATCTTCTCCTCATCACCCGGACCGGTCAACAGGAAGGCGAACGATGCCTTACCATCACGACCCGCGCGTCCGGCTTCCTGATAGTAGCTCTCCAGATCGGCCGGAGGTTCCATATGTACCACGAGGCGCACATCGGCCTTGTCTATGCCCATGCCGAAGGCGTTGGTGGCCACCATGCAGCGCAGTTCCCCTTCGGTCCAGGCTTGTTGGATGCGATCGCGCTCTTCGCTCGGCAGGCCCGCGTGATAAGCTGCAGCGGATATCCCATGCTGGGAAAGCAATGCCGTGATGCGCGCTGTGCTCCGGCGCTCACGCACGTAAACGATGGCCGTACCAGCCACATTGTCGAGCACCCGCAACAACCGGCCGTGCTTGTCCTCTCCTTTGCTCACCCACAGTGTCAGTTCCGGGCGGCGGAACGAACCACGCACGATGTTCGGGGTGGAGAAGGCGAGTTTCTCCATGATGTCCTTCGCGACCGTGGCGGTGGCGGATGCCGTCAAGGCGATCACGGGAACGTCGGGTCGCAACGCCCGTACTTCGGCGATCTTCAGGTAGGCGGGACGGAAATCATAGCCCCATTGCGATATGCAGTGGGCTTCGTCAACGGCGATCAGTCCCAAGGGCAGCCGCGGCAGCCGGGCCAGAAAGAGGTCGGAGGCCAGCCGTTCCGGTGATACATAGAGGAAGGACAGTTTACCGAGCGCAGCACTTTCCAAGGCATTGTCGATCTCCGAACGGGTCATTGTGGACACAATGGCACGGGCTGCGATCCCTCGTTCCCGGAGCCGCCCCACCTGGTCCTTCATCAGGGCGATCAAGGGAGAAACCACCAGGCACAAACGTCCCATGGCCAGTGCGGGTACCTGGAAACACAGGCTTTTTCCGCCTCCAGTGGGGAGCAGGGCAAGGGTGTCCTTGCCCTCCAGGACGGCCCTCACAATCTCCTCCTGCCTTGGCCTGAAACGATCGTAGCCCCACACGCGTTGAAGCACGGCGTGGATCTCGGAAGGGGCACTTGGCACCGCTGAAGGGCTTGGCATGGGTCGAAATGCGGTCTTCTGAAGTCGTTGCCGGAGGTTCGATCGGTTACATTTGTTCCAACCCCAAACAGAGCGCTCGATGATCACGACCGGGCAAAAGATAGCGACACAACGCACCGAGCGGTCACGACTGCCGGAGACCGACCTTGAGAATATCAAGTTCGGAAGGGTCTTCAGCGACCACATGTTCGTCATGGATCACGAGGGTGGATCTTGGAATGCTCCAACGATCGTTCCCTTCGGTGATCTCCGCATGAGCCCGGCGACCCTGGTGCTGCATTACAGCCAGACGATCTTCGAAGGATTGAAGGCGTACCGCAGCGCGGACGGCGGCGTCAACCTGTTCCGCCCCCAGGCGAACATCGCGCGCATGAACCGCAGTTCCGAGCGCATGTGCATGCCGCCCATTCCTGAGGAACTCTTCATGGATGCGCTGTTGCAATTGGTGAAGATGGACAAGGACTGGATCCCCAAAGGACCTGATGCAGCGCTCTACATTCGACCGTTCATGTACGCCAGCGACGAGTACATCGGCGTGCGACCCAGCGATAGCTACAAGTTCGTCATTTTCACATGCCCGGTGCGCGGCTATTATGCCGAGCCGGTGCGTGTCCGTATTGAAACGGAGTATTGCCGCGCCTTCCCCGGTGGAACAGGTGAAGCGAAATGCGGCGGTAACTATGCTGGAGGTCTCTTTCCAGCCAAACAAGGACAGGACCACGGCTTCCACCAGTTGATCTGGACGGACGGTCTCACGCACAAGTACATCGAGGAGAGCGGGACGATGAACGTCTTCTTCAATGTGGACGGTACCCTGATCACGCCCGCATTGGACGGGACGATCCTGCATGGGGTGACACGGGACAGCATCATCCGCATCGCGAAGGACGAGGGCGTGCGTGTAGAGGAACGCCAGGTGAGCGTGGAGGAGATCCTGGTCGCCGCTCGCAACGGACGCCTGCGTTCCGCATTCGGAGCCGGAACCGCCGCGACCATCGCGCACATCGCGAGCATTTCATTCGGGGAGGAGGAGTTCGAGTTGCCACAGGTGGCACAACGCGAACTGGCGAACAAGATCGGGGCGAAGCTTGATGGCATCCGGCGTGGTACCATACCCGATCCATACGGTTGGATGGTCCGGGTCGCTTGATCGCGTTCCGAACGGAAGTGGAAGGTCCCGGGAACGGGACCTTCCTATTTGATGCGTATCCCGGCGAGGCTGTCCGGGATCAAGGCGATGCCCGGCAGGCAAAAGAGCAGGGTGCCCGGCGGCCAGTGGAAGAAGACGGTCCCGACCAGGATGCCGGCGATCAACCCAACACCGAAGCAAAGGCCGGTGACGTGCAGCCCAACGAACGCGAAACGCTGAACAGGACGAACGGGCCCTTCGAAGTGGGGTTCGGTTTTTCTGAACGGTCCCTTCCGTTGGTTGGAAATGGGGCCACTTCCCGGATACGCGTTCGGCTGCCCCGCGGACCGGTAGAATTGGAGCCGTTCGTCGTACAACTGCCGGCGATCGGGGTCGTTCAGCTCGGAGTAGGCCTCATGCACCAACCGGAACAGCGATGCGGCCTGCGGGGATGTGTTCTTATCAGGGTGGCAACTCTTCACCCGGTCGCGGTATGCCTGCTTGATCTCCTTGGCCGAGGCCGACCGCGGTACACCCAGTACCCGGTAGTGATCGTAGCGGAGGGGTTCAGGTCGGGACATGGACGGGTGCTACCGTTGCTGAAGTGAAAGTATGCGATCGGCGGTGCATTTGTATCTTACCACTGTAACGCACCATGGTACGGATCCGCATATCGTTCATGATCGTTCTTTCGCTCCATGTGCTCCACGCGGGGGCGCAGGGCGATGTGCGTTTGGGCGGAGTCGTTCTGGACAGCTTGACCAGAGCGCCTTTGGAGGGTGTGCATGTTGCACTGCGGGGACAGGAGAGAAGCGTATTGACGGGCCGGGAAGGACGGTTCACGATCAACACAAGTGCTGGAAAGGCCGTCGAACTGGAGTTGACGTTCACGGGCTACGCGATAACCCGTCGATGGGTCACCATTGCTGAGCTGTCGGATCCGAAGGATCTTGTCCTGACCATGCGGCAACAGGCGATCGAACTCGCACCGGCAGAGGTCCGACGTCAGGCGCCTCAGGTGGTGTACCAACGTACGGATCTGCATGTGGGTGACTACTTCGCGAACGATGAAGGCCTCTGGATCCTCACGTATGAACGCCCGCAACTTTGGCACCGTGAGGCTGAAGTGGGGAAACAGGTGCTCCGCGACGCACGGCTACATCTCCTGGACACCAACTTCGTTGAATGCTGTTCGGTCCGCCTGCCCGGCGAAGTGGTGCGCTTGCACCATGATCATGGACAGCGCGTGGTCGTGGAAGGGATGAAGGAAGGCTGGGTGGCGGCCTTTCGAAAGGGAGAAATAGTGCTCCAGCCCATCGATCTGGGAACATTGGAACAGGCTGTTCTTCCTTGGACGGATAGTATCCAAGGTGTTCTCCTTGGCAGCACGTTCAGTGCCACATATCCCGCGTTCGACCACATCGCCTACAATGCGGGTACCTCGGAGACCAAGGCGATCTGCGGGGTGGAGGACAAGCACCTGATGGACCTTTTCCGGAGCCAGTACAAATACATGAGCGGGCGGGACAAGGTCATCGCCATGGACCTTGCGATCGAGACCGGCCATGATCCCGAGGTCATCGCCGGGTACATGACGGAGTTCTACAAGGACATCTACTTCGATCCGCCGTACGCGCCGCTCTTCGTCGTTCACGATACGTTGTGCGTGTTCGACCACTACAAGGAACGGATCCGTCGTTTCCGGCCCGATCTATCAGTGGTCGACGAGGTGCCGATCACCCACCAGAACGAACGGGCATGGAGAACGCGGTTGTTGCAGGACCCGACTGATGGAACGGTGTATGCCCAGTTCGCGAAGAACCTGCATACATGGCTGCGCAGTGTGGACCCTTCTACGGGAAAGCTCGGTGATGATCGTTCGCTCACCCATCCGTTCCCCGAGGATGTGCAGGTCCACAACGGACATGTCTACTACGTGTATCGACCGTACGGCTCGTTGCAACGGCGGACGCTGTATCGCGAGGCGTTGCGCTGAACCGACTAGCCCTGCCCCGGGTGGCGTTTCGGGTAGTCGAACCACACGAGAGTTCCCGTGTGTTTGCCCAGGAGCTTCCAATCGTCCAGGGCGAAATCGATTCGAACGAGACCGCATGTAGGGAGGTTGTCCACTCCGGCGTCGCTCAAGTGGTCCAGCAGTTCGGTGAAGCCGGGATTGTGACCGAAGAGCATGACGCGGTCGGCTGCGGTCGGCAATGCGTTCACAACATGCATCAATGTGCTGCGTTCGGCGAGGTAGATCGATCGGTCCTGCAGGAAATGGTCGTTCGATATCGCAAGCGCATCGGCGAACGAACGTGCGGTGGTCAACGCGCGCTTGGCCGGGCTGCTGACGATCCGATCGAGGAGTTCACCACGTTGCTTGAAGACCTGGGCCATGAACGGCGCATTCCGAAGACCGCGTTCGTTCAACGGACGATCGAAGTCGTCCATACCGGGATCGGCCCAACTGCTCTTCGCGTGCCGACAGAGGTACAAGGTCTTCATGACCGGTCCATGGTCAATGGCCGAAGCGCTTCAGGCCATCGAGGATCCCGAGAAGCAGGCGGTTGGGATCCATGGTGATGCCGAGGGTGACATGCGCCATGCGCGCATCGCTGAACTGTTCGGGGCGCCGGAAGCCTTTGGAAATGGTAAGGAACAGGGAATGCGGGTAATCTCCGGTGAAATGGAGATTGAGCACATCACCACCTGCGAGGTGCAGGAGATAGAGCGGGAAGTGGTTGAGCGGATCCTTCCACGTGGTGTCCTGCTCCAGCACATGGCCCAATTCGCGTACATCGGAAGCCACCTGGTCCATCACATAGTGGAGCACATCCTCCACGAAGATCTCCGGGTCCGTGGGCACTTGCAGTTGGCGTTGATCGAGCGGGGCCAGCATACGCGCACGGGTGTGGCGCATGGCGATCTGCAATTGGTTCAGCTGCGTGGCGAAATTCATTTCCGAAGGTGTTCTATCGGATGGCAAACTAGTTCGGAAGGGTGGGAGGAACGAGCGTGTGACGGACGGGTTATGCACGATCGATCCAACAGCACGATGCAACGCGCTCAAGTTCACGGGTTACGATGCATGTTCGATCGAGAAGCAG
>DEQO01000019.1:18905-19261 GCA_002360495.1 Flavobacteriales bacterium UBA3364 | reverse complement strand
GGCCGCCGGTCCTCCGCGTCGGATTTGAACATCAGGTACAGGAAGAAGGCGATCACCGGGATGCAACCGAAGATGAAGGCATCGTTGCTGTCGGTGCCGAAGAAGTTGCCTTCCGGATTATCGGCGCCTGTCACGCCCTTCAGGAAGTAGCCGATGATGCCGAAGAGGAACATCGGCAGGATGGTGCTGGCCAGGATCGTGCCGGTGCCCAGATCACCGGGCTTCACGGGCTTCAGTACGTCCGCCTCCCTGATGTGCGCTGTTCCTCGGGCGAAGATGATCAGACCGACGATCATGCCTATGCCTGCTGCCGCGAAGGCGTAGCCCCAGCCGAAGTTGATGCGCATGTAGGCCGC
>DEQO01000019.1:0-18783 GCA_002360495.1 Flavobacteriales bacterium UBA3364 | reverse complement strand
AGGCACCTATGTTGATGCCCATGTAGAAGATGTTGTAGCCGCTGTCCTTGTTGGCACGGTAACGGTCGTCGTTGTACAGATTGCCCACCAGGGTGGAAATGTTGGGTTTGAAGAACCCGTTACCGACGATGATCAGCAGCAGCGAGATGTAGAAGGGTGTCTCGTTGTGGATTGAGAGCCCGAGGTAGCCGGCCGCCATGAGCGCACCACCCAGGAAGATGGACCTACGGTAGCCCAGCACCCGGTCCGCCAGAAGGCCACCGATGAAGGGCGTGAGGTAGACCAGTCCGATGTAGGTGCCGAACACATCGGACTTCTTCTGCCCGCTGAATCCCATGCCTCCGCTCTCCCAGCCATCGATCATGTACAGCGAGAAGATGCCGAGCATGAGGTAATAGCCAAAGCGTTCCCACATTTCCGTGAAGAACAGGACGTACAGCCCTTTGGGGTGTTTGCCGTTGGCAGCCGTCGTTGCTGGTGCGCTCATCGGGGGTGATTCGGGTTGGTGTCGGGGTTGAAGGTGCGCCAAGATAGAAAAGGGGGAATAGGATGATCGGAGAGGCAGGTCCGAAGCAATTACCCGTATCCCCGTTTCGCAGGCGAGAACGGTGTGGGGCGGTGATGGCGGTCTTTTATCTTCACCACCGATGAAACCATGGTCAGCTATCACCTGGGCCTCCAGTGCCTTGTTCTACGCGGTGCCATGTGCTGCTTTCGGCCAGTTTGCACCACCGCAGTTGCTGGGCCGTACGGAGATCGTTTATCCGAGAGAGATCCATGTGCTGCAACCCGATGCCGCAGGACCAAGCGACCTGCTCGTTGCGGGCTCCGTACACAGTCGTTCGGTCTTTGCCTTGTTCAGGGATGCCGGCACATTGGCCAACGATCGTCCGGACTACGTTTTGACACTGCCGGGCCTTTTGATGGAACACCAGTTGCTCGACCTGGACGAGGATGGGAACAAGGATCTGATCGTGGCTTACGCCTACGACGAGAGCGACCCGGATACCGTGCAATGGTACCGGGGGTTGGGTGATGGGACCTTTGCGGACGGGATCTTCGTTTGCGCGGAGGTGGGGAACAGCCACCAATTCGCGGTTGCCGATATCAACGGTGATGGGCTTCTGGATCTTCTCCATTCGCACAACAGGCCGTATCCAACACCTTCTTCGGTGGATCTGTATCCGCGAACAGGACCGCTCACGTTCGGCCCAGTGGAAGTGATCTTGAATACGGCGAACACCACGATGGTACTGGAGCCTGGTGATCTGGATGGCGACGGTGACGCGGACCTGGTGCTCGGCGATCCGGATATCAATGTGCTCAGGACCTTCCTGAACAACGGGAGCGGCCAACTGACGGAGACGGCATCGATGCCAGTGGTTGATGTCGGCGATCTCTTGTTGCATGATCTGGATGTCGATGGCGACCTTGATCTGTTGTGCGCCACCGATCGGGTCACCCTTTTCCGGAACGATGGAACCGGGATGTGGACCGCAGGCACGGAGCTCATGCCTTGTACCGGCAGCAATTTCGGCGTGCGTGACATCAACGGCGATGGCCTTCCGGATGTGTGGAGCATCAGGTGGACAACGATCTCGCCCGTCCTGTATCAACTGCAATGGCGATTGAACGATGGGGCAGGGGGCTTTTCCGCGGCCAGCATGCGCAATTTGAACTACCAGGACCCTCCACTGGCATGGACTGATGTGGATAACGATGGGCGGCTCGATATCGTGACATCCGCCATGACGTACCACGACCATCTGGGCTATCGTCCAATGGATGCGGAAGGGGAACTCGGAGAACTGCTGGTGTTATCACAAGGGATGAATGCTGCGCGCCGGATCAGCACAGCGGACCTTGATAACGATGGCGACCAGGATGTGGTGGTGCAATGCATCCAGAACTGGAAGACCACTTGGCTGGAGAATAACGGTACCGCCTATTGGCCGGAGCATATTGTTTGGGAGGACATTTCCGGACACCTATCCCCCGCCGATGTCATTTGTCTGGATGCTGATGGGGACGGTGATATCGATCTGCTCCACCGGACCCGATCAAATGATATTGCGCCCGTCGTTAGTACGCACTGGTATTTGAACGATGGGGCAGGGACGTTCGCGTACGGTGGTCTGTTGGGGTCGGCTGCCGGCATCAGTTATCCGGGCGGTCTTCAGAAGGCCGATCTGAACAACGATGGGGTCCTGGACATCATCCAATACGTGAACGGTATCCAGTACTGGCAGGGACTGCCCGGCGGTGGCTTTGCTACGAGCGTTTACTTGATCGCCAACATGCAGGGTGTGCAGGCGATCGGCTACGGGGCAGTGGGTGATGTGGATGATGACGGCGACATGGATATCGTGGCAACAAGTGGTTACAGGCCGTGTTTCATCGAGAACAATGGCAGCCAGCAGTTCGCAACACCACAGATCTTCGGCGGGACGTACCTGTGCGAAGGCGGCATCACCTTGCGTGATATGGACGGGGACGGTGATCTGGATGCTGCCATGCTGGGGCAGGACGATTCGCAGTCCATCGGTGTTTGGTTCGAGAACGAGGACGGTTATTACCTGCAGCGTCACACCATAGCGAGCATGGGGCCATATGCCCTTGTGGCAGAGGATGTTGATGCCGATGGGGATGTCGACGTGATCGGCATCCTCAACAACTACTATGGCAGTGCCTTGCTATGGCGCAACGATGGTACCGGTGAATTCGGCGCGCCATACCCCGCCGTCCCCGGCACCTATCCGATCTGGAACCTGGCCGTGGGTGATCTGGATGGGAACGGTGCGTTGGACCTCATCTCCAATGTTGACAATGAAGAGTTGTGGTGGCAGCCCGGTTTTGCTGGCAGTGCTTTCGGTGTGACCGGTACCGTGTTCTTGGACGTGAATGGCAACGGCCTTCAAGAAGTCGGCGAACCCGGTCTGCCGAACGCCACCCTTTCCTTGGATCCCGATTCTGCTGCAGTATCGCAAGAGGCCGATGGTTCCTTCAGCATTTCCGGACCACCGGGTCCATTCACCCTAACGGCAACAGCGCCTCCAGGTGCTTGGCAGGCCACCACCGCATCGGCAGTGGAATTCGTCCTCACCGTGGAGGACCCCATGGTGGATGGGGTTTCCTTCGGCTTTGCACCGGTGTTGGAAGTTGCGGCCGTGCAATTGCATGCGCTAGGTGCCTTTCCCGCTTGTGCAGGCCCTGCTCCCTATTGGCTCACGATAAGGAATACGGGGAATACGCTGCTTTCCGGGACGGTGAAGTGCGGTGTGGATCCTTTGCTTCAATTCTCCAGCGCGATCCCCCCACCGGATGGCGTTGTCGGTGATACACTGATCTGGACAGTGGAGGATCTTGCTCCCTCGGCGGAATGGACAGCCATTGTGCTTTTGACCATGCCCGGAGTCGCCTCACAAGGCGAGCAGATCTTGAACGGTATGCGTGTTGTTCTGCAGTCAACTAGTGGGGCAAGTGTTTTAGCCACAACGACCACCACGGATACCGTTGTTTGCGCCGGTGCTTCCACGCAGCTCATCTGTGTGCCCGGTGGCGAAGGCGATCAACATACCGTGCCGCTGGCAACACCATCCTTGGAGTATACCGTACACTTCCGCAACATGGGGACGGACACGCTGCACACCGCTACCATCGTGGCGCCTTTGTTCACTCCTTTGCTGCATCAGGAAGTGGCGTTGGTGGCCAGTTCGCATCCGGCATCGATGTTCTCGAACAGCACGAACACGGGTACGTACTGTTTCATCACCCTGTCCGGCATGGACCTGCCACCCATTGGTGTGGACCCGGCGGGAAGCCATGGTTTTGTTACGTACCGCGTGCCTGTGGATAACGGGACCGCAGAACATGGTGATCGGATCGATCACTACACGGAACTCTCGTTGATCGGCGCTTCCTACACGCTGGCCTATCCCGGCGATGTCTTTGTCACCCTTATGGATTGTGACGCCTTCGTTCCACAGATCCGCGATACGTTGAATTCAGGGATCGAGGCTCTCTACACCACGTACGGGTTCGCTGAATACAACTGGTATTTGGATGGTGGGGCCTTGGGTAGCTTTGACGCCTACCACATCCCGACGGCCTCGGGACTCTACACGGTGGAGGTCGTCGATGAGCTCGGTTGCTCAGCCGTGGTGGGCCCGTATTACTGGGGCTCCACCGATCTGGCGTCCTTGGAAGAAGATACGGCGGCACCACGTGTTTACCCGAATCCGGCATCCACCCATTTCATCATTGATACAGGTTCTGCAACAGCACCGCAACGCTGGGGTATATTCGATATGGCCGGACGACGGATCTCGGAGGTACTTTCGAACGGTGCGGCGCAGACCGTGGTGCAGCGTGGTGATCTAGCTGCAGGAACCTACATCCTGCGCGCCCTGGATAAAGCTGCTGGCGATCCGGTGCAATGCAAACTCCTCCTTCACTGATACTTGTTCCTGATCATGCCTCTTCTTTTCGTTCGGTCCTTCGTCACGGGCGTTGCCCTGTTGCCCATTGGGCTGTTCGCCCAGGAGTTCAGCGCGATGCGGCCTTTGGCGACCTCCGAAGCGAACGCCGCAAGGTCCTTGGCATTGGGCGATCTTGACAATGACGGCGACACCGATATCGTGATCGGTGCGGACGAACATGTGAGCGCTTACTTCAATGATGGGTCGGGGTCTTTCGGCCCTCAAGTGCGTTTGGCCGGGGATCATTCCGCCTACGAGATCCGATTGGTGGACGTGGACCAGGATGGCCTTGTGGACGTGACGTGGGCCAACTGGCTGGACCCCATCCTGGCCTGGGCGCGCAATCTCGGCAACGGGACATTCGCAGCGCCGGTCGCCCTAACGGCGCATTACGCCTTTTCGTCCAACGCCACCTCCATTGATTGGGCCGATGCGGATGAAGACGGTCTGCCGGACCTGTTCACGTCCACCTACGGACAAGGTAATTATGCATGGTTCCGGAATTTGGGCAACGGCGTATTCGGTACTAGGCAAGCGCTGGGGTCCACAGGCTCAGCATGGACCTGTGCTGCTGCCGATATCGACGGCGACGGGAGCATGGATGCCGTGGTCGGCGGGGCGTCCTTGCTCTGGATCCGCAGCCAGAACGGCGACTTCTCCCTTGTGCCACCGCTCAACCAGAACATCGGCGGCACGGCCGGTGTGCGATACATGGTGGCGGGCAATACCGATGGCGATGCAGCGGCGGAGTTCTTCACGGCAGAACCCTCGGTGAACAAGGTCTCACGGTTCAACTACACCAGTCCAACATTGCCATTCGACAATTACACGCTTTCCACCACCTCCGCAGGGGTGCAACATCTTTCCCTGGCCGATCTCAACGGCGATGGCGCACAGGACCTTCTGGCTTCCTGCAAAAGCGCCAATACGGTGGAGGTGTTCTACAGCTGCGGCCCGTTCATCACCGTGGTGTTGCAGGACGTGTACGGTGTGGTGGCTTCCGAGGCGGCCGATCTGGACCAGGATGGGATGACGGATATCGTCACCATTTCAGCTTCATCCGATGAAGTGGCGATACACCGGCAGGTGGCACCCGGTGTCTTCGCCCCGCGCGTGCTGCTTACGCCCGTAGGTGGTGGCCTTACCCATGTGGCAACTACCGATCTGGACGGCGATGGCTTCCAGGATGTATTGCTCATGTACTCGGGTTCGCGTCACCTGGTGTGGAAGCGGAACTTGGGCGATCGCACCTTCGGGCCGCTGCAGTTCATTGATGATGACCTGACGGGCGTATCCAAGGTGCTCACCAGTGACCAGGATGGGGATGGTGACGTGGACCTTGTTGTTGGGGTAAGTGGTGTTGGGTTGTACTGGTACCGCAACAATGGCGCAGGCAGTTTCAGTCCGCCGCTCACCATCTCTTCAACAGTAGGCCCGGTGGAGGAATTCGAACTCACCGATATGGACAGCGATGGAGACCAGGACCTTTTCGTGTATGATGCTTCGCCCACCTACGACCGGGCGTTCATCTCTTTCGCCAATAGCGGCGATGGGGACATGGAACCGCCCGTGGTACACTTGACCGACGTGCTCAATATGCGGACGTTCGTGCTCGCCGACCTTGATCAGGATGCCGATCTCGATATCGTCTACCTTGGTCCACAGGACGTGATGCGCTGTACCAATTCCGGCAACTGGACCTTTGAGGCACCGGTAATCATCGCAGCCACGGTCTACTTCCAGGAACTCTACACAACGGACGTTGATCTAGATGGCCGGATCGACCTGTTGGCGCACTTCGATGGCTCCCCCTTGAACGTGCTCCGGGGTATCGGCGGCGGTGCAGTGGAAGCGCCCACGATGATCGCCGATGGTGCCTTCCGCGCGGTCAGCATCGCCGATTTGGACCTGGATGGCGATCCAGACCTGCTCTGCGGCACGGGCGATAGCCGGGTGACCTGGCTGCGGAACAATGGCACGGGGTTGTTTTCCACAGCCTTCATCACCGACCCCATCCATGGCCGCGTGGACGAACTGGACCTGGGTGATCTGGATGGTGATGGCGACCTTGATATCCTTGCGGGCTCCAGTGCAGGTGATGCGGTCGGGTGGTACGAGAGTTTCGTGGGTTCACATTACGGGATCGATGGCGACGTCTACTACGACCTGGATGGTAACGGGATCTATGGGTCCGGGGATGCACCGTTCCCTTTCGCTTCGATGGTCTGCGCTCCAAGTGCGAGCGTACCGTATTCCGATGCATCGGGTCACTATCGGTTCCTTACTGATCCCGGTACCTACCTGGTGAGCGTGCAGAACATTCCGTCCTTCTGGGTCCCGGTCAACCAGCTCGCGGAACAACAGGTGACGCTGGACGCTGGGCTGCCGATCGCTTCGGGCGTGGACTTCGGCTATGTGGCGGCATTCGATACGTTGCTGGTCGAACTCTCTTCAACCTCCTCCGTGGTGCGCTGTGGCGAACGCTATCCACGTTGGATCGATGTGGCCAACCGTGGCACCGTGCCGGCGGAGATCACCGTTCACCTGTACCTGAACGACCAGGACAGCATACTCTTCGCCGATCCGCCGACCGATCTTGCCGTGCAAGGGCATATCACGTGGTCGTTCCAGCTACCGGCGCTGGCCAGCGAACGCATCGACCTCTTGTGCTTATCTGACGGAGTATTCGGAGATGTCCTGACCGATTCGATCGTGGTCGATGCCGTTGCGACGACCGCTACGTTGCACTTGACCAGTGCATCTGCGCGCCAGGTGGTGTGTTCGTTCGACCCCAACGATAAACAAGTTGCACCTGCAGGAATAGGCCCTGCCCATGCGATCGCGATCGACACGGATGAATTGGTCTACACCATCCGTTTCCAGAATACGGGGAACGCGGCAGCCTACAATGTGCGTTTGCGCGATCATCTGAGCACGTTGTTGGACCCCTCGCGCATACGGGTGCTCGGCTCGTCACACACCATCAGTGCGTTGTACTGGAACGATATCGATGGGGATCTCATCGTTCGGTTCGACGACATCATGTTGCCCGATAGCGCAACGGACCTTCTCGGAAGCCAGGGGTATGTCACCTTCGCCATCGGGGTTCGTGGGCCGGTAGCAAGCGGGACGGAGATCACCAATTCGGTGGACATCCACTTCGACATCAACGAACCTGTGATCACCAATGCCGTTCTCAGCACCTTCATTGATTGTGACTTGGCGACAGCCGGTATTGAGCAGTTGGAGAACGGATACCTGCAAGCCATCGGTGAAGGTGGGTTCTCCTGGTTCCTGGACGACGAGCAGATCCCCGGTGCGCAAGACGCCACGTGGTATCCGATGGAGAACGGGGCCTACACGGTCCGGATCACCGACGTGAACGGTTGTTCGCCGATCAGTGATCCATATGTCATCCTCACCACCGGGGTAGGTCAGGAACCTGCCTCGTCCTTCACCGTTCTACCCAATCCTTCCACCGGCACCATCCGCATCTACGGAACTGGACCAGCTGACTCTTTTGAAATGATCGACATCCACGGCCGGGTCCTGCATACGTTCCGGGCAGGGTCCAGTGACGTTACGGAAGTGGATCTCGGTGGATATTCTCCAGGGCTTTACCTGTTGCGCTGGTCGGGGTCGGAAGGGGCCATCAGGACGGCGCGGTTGGTCTTGGAATAGCGGTGCCCGGCTGCGCCGGATCCATAATGATCGGGGATTTGAGGCCTCCCCGCTCGGTCTTGTCATCGCCTGGTAGAGGTGTAGCCGCCGACCCGATATCCACGCCCACATACGTTCGATCCCGGAAGGATCGTTCATTTGCCGCCCTATGCACCACCCCATGCTCCGGCTCTTTTGTGTCCTCGGTGGCGCAGTCGTTGTCGCGCAGGCGGCATTGGCACAGGAGCTGGTCGTCAACGGGGGACTCGAGCAGTTCGCCCGCTGCCCCGAAGGCCCCGTGACCAAGCGCCTGAAGGTGGACGGCAAGGTGAATGCCGCGCAAGGGAACCCCGACCTGTACAGCGCGTGCAGTAGCACCTTCGGTGTGCCGACGAACTGGAGCGGATCCCAGGCCGCATGGGAGGGGAATACCTATGCAGGCCTGGTGCTCACGTCGGACTTTCCCTTGGAGTGTGGCTCGCGCGAATACCTGCAGTTCCCGTTGCTGCAGCCCTTGGAGAATGGCCGCCGCTACCGGCTGACGTTCCGGGTGAGCGCGGCGGAGCATTCCGGCTACGCCACGGATCGCGTGGGGGCCATCTTCTCCGGGCAGGACCTTTCGCCCAAGGGTGTAACCGGCCAGTTGCGGGAACATGCCAGCGTGGAGAATCCGTTGGGCCGCATCTTGAACGATACCACGGGCTGGACCACGGTGAGCGGGGTGTACAACGCGAAGGGCGGGGAGCGCTTCGTGCTCATCGGCAACTTCCATCCGTGCAACAGCAGCACGCGGATCCGCATGGATGGCGACAAGAAGAGCTCCATGAAGCGCAAGAACGCCGCCCGGATGGACCCCGTTCCACAACGTGGCGGATGGCACGAGTGGATAGCGCGTACCGCTTATGCCTACCTCGATGGTGTCTCCCTTGTGGCTGATACCACTGCGCCGGAACACATCAGCGAACTGGATGAAGCACATGCCTGCATTGTGGACGACCGGCCCGCCATAGGCCCGGAGCTGATCCCCGATCCGGGCTTCGCGCACAACGAGCATCCCAAGCCCAACAGCTGGCGCAATGCATCGGACGGCACGCCGGACTTCCTGGACCAGGTGACCGGGTTGTACCTGTTCTCCGCGGCCTACACCGACAATCGCGAGTACATCCGCATACCACTGGCCGATACGTTGAGCCCCTGCACTACCTACCGCATCGCTTTCGATGTGCGGCGCAATGTCACCTACGCCTACGCCGTGGATGCCATCGGCATTGCCGTGGTCGACACCTTCAGTACGCGCCGCAACAGGATGCGCATGGACTATCCGTGGGCGTGGCGCTCACCACCGGGCATGCTCATCACCAATACGGAGAGACCCATTACGATGTGCGGCACGTTCTGTCCAAGCGGTTGTGCATCACAACTCCTGCTCGGGAACTTCTCCCCGGACAGTGCCAGCACCATCCTCCAGGTGGGCAACGATACCGACGGACCTTTCGCGTACTACTTCGTGGACAACGTGCATTTGCATGAAGTAGCCCGTATTCCCGGCTGCGTGGATCCCTGCCCGGGCCCGGTCATCGATACCGCGGGCACCGCGCTGCATCCATCGTTCAGGCCCGATCGGACCACGCTCCGGTTCGATAGCGACAGCATCCTGCCGATCGGTGCGGACGGTGATGTTCTACGACAATTGGCGGATCTACTGCTTGCGGACCCGGCCCTTCAACTCCGCATCACCGGTCATGCCGATGATTCAGGGACTTCCGCTCACAACCAGGTACTCGCACAGGCTCGCGCCGATCGTGTGCGCAGCACACTGGAACATCTTGGTGTACCGGCGGATCGGACCATGGTCCTTTCGATGGGAAGTACGCAGCCCGTCGGGGACAACGCCACACCCGAGGGACGTGCCCTGAACCGGCGCGTGGAAGTGGAACTTGTGCGGTGAGACCTCCGCACCGCGTGGCCGGGCTCAGAGGTTCTCCTCCAACCACTTGGTCATCATCTCGTACAGGTGCAACCGCGTGTTGCCACCGTAGATGCCGTGGTTCTTGTCCGGGTACACGAACTGGTCGAAGGGCTTGTTGGCCTTGATCAGCGCATTGGTGAGTTCCGCCGCGTTCTGGTAGTGGACGTTGTCATCGGCCAGGCCGTGGATCAGCAGGTAGTTGCCCTTCAACTTGTCCACGTGGAAGATCGGGCTGTTGTCGTCGTAGCCCTTCGCGTTGTCCTTCGGCAGGCCTAGGTAGCGCTCGGTGTAGATGCTGTCGTAATAGCGCCAGTTGCTCACCGGTGCGACGGCTATTGCAGCCTTGAATACATCGGCGCCCTTGGTGATGCAGAGGCTGCTCATGTAGCCGCCATAGCTCCAGCCCTGGATACCGATGCGGTCCTTGTCCGCCCACGGTTGTTGTCCGATCCATTTCGCGGCGGCGATCTGGTCCTCGGTCTCGTACTTGCCCAACTCGCCATAGGTGACGTGCCGGAAGTTGTGCCCGCGGTGGCCCGTGCCGCGCGGATCCACGCACACCACCACATACCCTCTCTTGGCGAGCAGGGAATGCCAGAGGTGGTCCCTGCCGGCATACTGGTCCAGCACTTCGTTGCTGTTCGGCCCGCTGTATTGGGTCATGAAGACGGGATAACGCTTGGCTTCATCGAACGCAGGCGGCTTCATCATCCAGCCGCGTAGTGCAACGCCACCGGGCGTTGTGAATTGGAAGAATTCCTTGTTCACCGCCCCGTAGTCGGAGAGGGCCTGCTTCAGTCGCGCGTTGTCCTTCAGCTCCTTCACAAGTTTGCCTTTGCCGTCATGCAGGGTCACCACAGGAACACCGTTCGCCGTGCTGCGCGTGTTGATGAAGTACTGGAAGCCCTCACTGAACTCGGCATCGTTATATCCCCCGGTCGGGCTCAACTGCTTCAAACCCTTGCCATCGAACCCCACGCTCCAGATCTCCTGGTTCTCCGGTGCGGTCTTCGCTGCGCTGAAGATCACGCGCTTGCCTTTTTCATCGATGCCGATCACGCTCACGACATCCCATTCCCCGGTGGTGATGGCACGAGGACTACCGCCGTTCGGACCGAGGTAAATGTGGTTCCAGCCGCTTTGCTCATGGGTCAGTACATAGCCCTTTCCATCACTGAGGAAGTGCAGGTCGTCCGTCACCTCGATGTAGGTCTTGCTGGTCTCACGGTAGATCTCCTTCGCCGTGAGCTTGGCCATCGCGCCAGCTGGGGGAAGGTCCACGGTCATGATCACCTTTTCGTTCTGCAAGCGGTTCAGTCGCATGAACCAGGCGGCGCCACCGGGCGTGAAGCCGAGGCGTGCGATGTAGATGTCCTGCTCATCGGTGCCCAGTGGGAGGGTGGCCGTGGTGCCCGATGGGATGTCGAACACATGCAAGGAGACCGTGCTGTTCACTTCGCCGACCTTGGGGTATTTGAAGCGGTATTCACTCGGGTACAATTGGCCCTTGTAGTACGTGAGGTCGAATTCCTTTACAGCGCTCTCATCACTGCGCAGGAAGAGCAGTTTGCTACCGTTCGGGCTCCAGGCATAGCCTTGCACGAGGCTGAATTCCTCCTCGTACACCCAGTCGGTCGCACCATTGAGCACCTTGTTCCATTCGCCGTCGGTGGTCACGCGGGTCTCCTTCATCGTCGCCAGCTCCACCACGTACAGGTCGTTGTCGCGCACGAAGGCGGCCTTGCTGCCATCGGGGCTGAAGGTGGCCAGCCGTTGCTTGGCTTTGGTGATGTCGCTCACCGGAACCACGGTCTTGCTGGTGCGGTCGTAGATGTAGTTATAGGCCATGCTGCTCCAACGGTAGATCGGTTCGCCGTCGGTCTCGATCATCAGCTTCTTCTCGTCGCCACTGAAGCTGTACCCTTCGATCGCGATGGGCTCCTTGCCACCAGCGGGGACCAGCGCGCTGCCGTGTACCACAGTGGTGACCTTCTGACCCGTCTTGTAGGCATATTGATCGATCACGGGTACGCCGTCCGCTTCATCCAGCACCGTGTAATGCAAGCCGTCGTTCATGCTTTCGAGCCCGCTTACATACTCAGCGGAGAACGTCTGGCTGCCCCAGATGTCGCGGTTCGTGAGTTCCTTCTGGGCGGTTGCGGTGGTAACGAGGAAAAGGCCTGTGGCCAGGATGGAAAGTGGACGTCGCATGGGGATCATTGGAGGGGTCGGCGAAGATAGCCCGTGCCTGGGTGGTGGGTGAATGGTCGGTGGCGAAGAGAACCGTTCGTCACAAGCTCCCAGTGGGAATGCATGAGTGGATCCCGCTGGCTTGCGCATTATGGATGCGAACGCTGCGAGCGGTCGAAAGCAGCGGGGAGGGCGGTACACAAGCCCCGCATTGCCGGACGCATTCCACCAGTGGTAGCGAGTGCCATCAGCATGATGTGCTGATGATCCGTGTTCCAGGCTGGTGCGGCCTTCGTCCCCCGGATGATCCTCCAGACCGTCACCTGCACGTCGTCGCCATCTGCTGGATCGCATTGGGATCGCCCGCTGCGGCCAGTTGCTGCATGATCGCACAACCGTCGGCTTTTCGGCCTTTCTGGATCAATAGCACGCCTTTGTTGAGCAAGGCCGTTCGGTTGCCCGGTTCGATACGCAGGGCCCGCTCGTAATCCGCCAGTGACTTGTCCAACTGGTTCAGCTTCATGTAACAGCTACCTCGATTGAGCAGGCCCGTCGTGCCTTTGGGGTCCAGTCGGATGCTCTCGCCGAAGGCGATGGCCGCGCTATCGAACTTGTTCTGGTAGTAATACGACGCACCCAGTATCTCATACGCGGCCTTGTTCTTCTTGTCGCGCTTCACGAAACGCTTCACGCTGGCGGCGGCTTTCGGATAGTCCTTCAGTTGCAAGTAGGTCGCACCAATGCTGTAGTGCATGGTGTACAGCGCGGTATCCATCTTGAACGCCTTGTTGAACGCGACAAGGGCTTTGTCATAGGCGCGCATTTCGAATTGCTCCTGGCCCAGGGCCATGATGCCGTCCGTATAGGTGCTGTCCAGTTCGACCATGCGTTGGGCTTCGGCCAGTGCTTCCGCATGTCGCTTGTTGCGCCCGTGGTCCAGCATCACCGCGTAGTGGGCGTAGACGTTGTTCGGATAGGTCTTCAGGAAACGCTCACGCAAGGCGTCGCTGTCCCTGGCGACGGTATCCACCTTCTGGAAGAGGCCGGCGGTCAGGGCATGATCACGGCCAACGAGGTGGCACAGTTCCACCATGTCCTTCCGCTTGTACATATCGGCGAGTTGCACATTGCCTTGCAGGCGGTGCGAGTAGTGGTTCTCCCACAGGACGATGGAATGCACTTCCGCCGTGTCCAAGGCGGCCTTGTTGAGCACGCGGTATTTCTGCGGATCGGGATAGCCGATGTCGTGCGGCCAGAAGAACCAGCTGTGGTTGGCGTACAGGGGCCACTCGCGAAGGTAGCTGTCCTTGTACAGGTTGGAGAGTTCCGAGAGGCCTTTGCGCTCGGGGTTCAGGTGCGCATCGGGGCGTTCGGTCTGCGCGGTGAAGGCCAGGGCCGAGGCGGCCACCAGCACGGCGCTGGTGATGGACCACCAGCGCGGTACGGCGTGATTGCGCAGGATGATCAAGGCCAGGAGACCGATCAGTGCGAACCCGGCACCTATGTACGCCGGCAGGTGGTCCGTGTTCGCCGAGATCTTGTGGTGGTTCTGCAAGGCCTTGCTGAAGTAGGCATAGAGCACCGCCACCGCGACGAGGGAGAACACATGGATGCGGGCCACCGACCACCAGGTGGGGCCGCTGACTTTCTTCACCGGCTTCTTCCGGCTCGCCTCGGCCTTGCGTTTCTGCCCTTTGCGGTCCTGGCGCGAAACGGCTTCGGCCACGGGAACAGGCGCCGGTGCTTCCTCCACGACCGGCCCGCTCATGGCCCGTTGCCAGGCCTGCAGTCCATCGAAGGCGAGCAAGGCGACGAACGGCGTCAAGGGGATCAGGTTCCGCAGGAAACCGGCCGCGTTCCCCATGTTCAGTTTCCACGAGAAGATGACGTAGAGGAGCAGGATGGCCATGCCTTGCAACGTGATGAAGAGGTCCACCTTCAAGCGCGAAAGCCGCTCCAGAAGGCCGATCACCAGGAAGTAGAAGACCACCGGGCCGGTGACGTAGGCAAAGCGCTGGAAGTAGTGCCAGAAGTCCTTGTGGCCATAGCGGTTCTTGGTGTCCTCCTTGCCCAGGGTCTCATCAACGAGCCAGAGCAAGCTGTCCTTTTCGGCCACGAAGTAGCCCAGGACCATCACGATCACCATCGGAACCGCCATCCACAGGCCTTTCTTCCATTGACCGGCTTGTAAGAGGATCACGCCCCAGATGGGAAGCACAACGACCAGCTCCAATCGCGCCAGCGGCAACAGCCCACCGAGCATCGCGAAAAGCGTCCAGCGTTGGTGTACCAAAGCATGCAGCCCGAGGCAGATCACGGCAACGGCCAGCGGCTCGGTGAGGAAGTTGCGGGAGACGGAGAAGTAGAAGGCTTGGAAGAAGAAGAAGGGCAGCACCCAATGGGCATGACGGGCGCCCAGCTTCTCCAGCGCGCGGTACAGTATCCAGCCGCTGATGGCGCCGATGCCGATCATCTCCACCATCATCACCGTGCGGCCCAGGAAGGCCGTGGGGGCGAAGAAGATCATGAAGAGCGGCCGGTTCCACATGCTGAAGAAGTGCGAGGGCTTGCTCCAGACCTCCTGTGAATGGAAGTAGCGCACCACGCAATCATCGTCCCACGGCGCATCGCTGAGTATGCCGTAGATCAACGAGACCAGGACATAGATGCCCGTGATAACGAGGGCCGGTAGGCGCGTCGCTGTAGGATCTGCGGACGCACCCAGCAATGGACGGTATACGGACCAGGAAGGAAGCGTGCGCATGGGTATGACCGCGGTGGTAAGGGCGGGGAAGATACCGAGGATGGGTGATACCCTTCGGGATGGTGGGCAGGGCTATGGGGTCCTAGCTCCTGGCGTGTTGCGTTTACACCCAGCAGGAACCCTCACCCGGAGTCTCACCCGTGCCCTGGCTTCGGCGCCCAGGTGGCACTCCGGGTATCGCTCGAACAGCCTCGCTTGCCCGGGGTGATGGTCGTGGTGGACCAGCGTCATTCCAGCACCGGACGGGACAACCGATGCTCAGCGGCTGCCAGGTGCCTCGGCGGCTTCGTACTTCTTCGCACCGGCCGACCACGTGTAGCGCTTTGGCGTTTCGCCGTCCGTGACCTCCACATCATACCATTCCTTGTCCGATGGAATGAAGGCGTATTCCCGGGAGACGGTATCCTCCATGGGGCCATGGGGCCCGCCACGCGTCACTTCAATTCCATCCGTGGTGATGGAGAGCACCTCCTGCATGCCAGGGATCCCGATCAGGTAGTGCGTGGTGCTGTTGTGCTCGGGCTCGCCGTCGGAGGATATGATGCGCATCACTTGCGCGGTAGGACCCGCGCCCATGAGTTCCGGTTTGTGCATCGCATCATAGACGCCCTGTGCATGGAACCACTTGTCGAAACTGACCAGTGTCCAACCGCTCGCGTCCTTGGAATAGACCGCAAGGCCAAGCTGGTCCTCGCAGAGCATGCACATCATGCCGGCCTCGGCAGCATCACCTTCCCGTGCCGTACGGAAGAGGACCAGTGCCATCTCCGCAGTCGGGTGCAGGATGGTGTCCACCGTGGTGACCAGGTTGCCGAACTGGGCGGGGTCGCCGACGTATTCAAAGTGGCCCACTTCATCGGCTTTCGGTGTCCAGGTCAACGCGGCATCCTGGGGTGTACCGCCATAGTGCGTGGCGATCAGTTCCGTGGGATCCCATTTGGCATCCGGATCTTGGGCTTGCCCGCAGCCGGCCAGCAGCAGCAGGGACAGGGAGATCATATCCTTCATGTCGTTCGTTTTCTTCGATGTTCGATGCTCACTCCTTTACCGGCACCACCGGCACCTCGTTAGCGACCTGCAGTTCCATCATTTTCACCAGCCGCCGCTCGATCTGTGCCCAACGCGCCGCCACGGTGGGGGGTAGCACTTCGGTCATCTTCTCGGCATACTCCTCGCGGATGGCCGTATCCTCCCGCTCCAACTCGAAGAGCCGCTTCATGAACGATGTGGCCTGCTTGTCGGTCAAGGTCTCCTTCGCATCGGCGTAATCATCCAAGAGCTTCAGGCGTGCCTCCCAATGCTCTTTCATTCGTGCGGTGAACGCATCGAACACGGGCATGAACAGCTTCCGCTGGTCCTCCGTCAGGTCCATGTTGGCCAGGACGATGGCCGGGCGCTCGGTGCGCAGGTCGGAGCGCAGGAGCTCGATCATGTCATTGGGCTCCTGGGCTGTGGCGGCCATACCGAAGCAAAAGGCGGAAATGGTGAAAAGGGAACGCATGGTGGTGGTGGTGGTGGGAACAGATGTATGTAAGCTCGCTCTCCGTACCGGCACGAGCGTGCGGCCTGCTCCAATATTAATGCCGAAGAAGCTTGTGCGCGTCAAGCGGTGCCGCTCGCTTTCCGGTTCACTTCACCACCAAGGGCGCCGACCGCACCTTTTGTTCTCCATCGCGCAGCGCAACAACGTAGCGCCCCGGGGCGATGTCCAGGTCCAGCACCGCACGTGCTGCGGTCCATCGTTGTTGGTGAACGGTACGGCCCGTGACATCCACGACCTCCAGCCAAGGGCTGGCGAACACGTCGAGGTTTCCGGCATCCACGGTGAAATGGCCGTTGGAAGGATTCGGTGAAACGGTGAGATCCGTTCGAGCGACCACTGCGTCCAAGCCGGTGGAGAGGCCGCCGAAGATCCGCGCGATGCGGTTGCGGCCCACACCGTCGTAGCTTGTGAAACCGCCCACGATCAGCAGGTCCTGGTCGGGCTCGAAAAGGATGTCGGTGACCGCGTAGGTCCCCGCGCCGACATCAAAGCCGGTGTCCAGGGAGCCTGTCGCCGACAGTCGCGCCAATCCGGGACTGCTTTGCCCATTGACAGTGGTGAAACTCCCACCGATGTACAGCTTGCCATCTGGTCCGTACTTCACCACTTCGATGTTCTCGTCGGTGCCAGTACCGATGCTGAACGATGGGTCGTACGTGCCGTTCGCCAGGATCCGCACCATGCCTTCGGCCGGGGTGCCGTCGTACTGTGTGAAGTAGCCGGTGATGAGCAGTTTCCCATCGGACTGGCGTTCCATATCGACAGGGCCGTAGCCACCGAAGCCGGTACCTGCGCTGAAGGTTGCATCACGGTCACCATTGCTGTACAAGCGGACGATCTGTGGAGCGCCCTCATTGTTGTACATGCTGAACCAGCCGATCACCGTGATCCTTCCATCGCTCGTCAGGATCAGGTCTTGCGGTGTACCATTGAACCCGGTGCCGGTGGTGAAGCCGGGATCGACGGAGCCATCGTTCATGAGCCGTACCACACTATTGCCTGCGATCACCAGGATCTTCCCATCGGGTTGCTGTACGATCTGGCTTACCGCGATGGAGGGGCCGCCATACGTGAAAGTGGGGTCGGGCGATCCATCGGCGTTCAGGCGCATCATACGCCCCGGATACCAGCGTCCGCCCACCAGTATTCTTCCGTCGGGTTGCACGGCGGTCACATTCACGTTGTCCGTGATGATACCTGTCGCATAGAACGTGGTGTCGTGTTCCCCATCCGGGCCCAAACGAGCGATGCGGTTGGCGCTGCGCTCATCGTATGCAAGGAAGAGACCAGCGCAAATGAGCTTGCCATCGGGCTGGCGGACCAGGTCCAGTACCGAGTGATCGAATGCGCTGGCCTGCCGCCACGCTGGATCCACAGCTCCCGTGGGCAAGAGGCGCGTGGCCCCACTTTCGCCATGCCGACCGAGCCGGGTGAACCACCCGAAGCAGAGGATGTGTTGTTCCTCATCGATGATGATATGATCCACGTCACCGTTGAAATCAGGACCTGCGAAGAGTGGATCTTCCGTACCGTCCGCGAGGTAACGCGTCAGGAACTGTTGGTCTGCTTCCCACGGCGTGTTGATGTGCCAGCCGACCACCAGGGACCCGTCCGCCTGGCCGGCCACATCCAGGACATAGGTCTCGGGCGTCGCAGGCGGAGGTACGAAGGAGGGATCCGTTGCCCCGGTGGAGGTGAGCAGCACGAACTTGTCACGTGGCTGGCCGTTCACACTGGACCAGTTGCCACCGAACCAGATCTTGCCATCGGGCCGTAGATCGAGGGTGGCATCACCGCCGGCCCCGCCGCCGAACGTCGGGGCGAAACTCGCATCCAAGCCTCCCAGCGTGTTCAGCCGTGCGATGCGATCCCGCGCTGTTCCGTTGAATTCATCGAACCAGCCGGAGACGAGCACTTGACCGTCGGGTTGTAGGGCCAGGTCCGTGACGGATCCGTTGAAGCCCGTGCCGATGGCGAAACTCGCATCCAGCGACCCGTCGGTGTTCAAGCGCGCGATCGTTGGCATTGCCACACCGTTCACCGTGGCCCAGGACCCTGCACAGATCACCTTGCCGTCCGGTTGGAGTGCCAGATGATCCACGCTGCCATTGATGTTCGCCACTTGTTCGAATCCTGCGCCGATATCGAACGAGCCATCCAAACTGCCGTCCTCGTTCAG
>DEQO01000036.1:43531-48109 GCA_002360495.1 Flavobacteriales bacterium UBA3364 | reverse complement strand
CAGAACGACATCCTGAAGGAGTTCATGGTGCGCAACACCTACATCTATCCGCCGGGACCGAGCATGCGCATCGTGGGCGACATCTTCAGCTACTGCGCGAAGAAGATGCCCAAGTTCAACAGCATCAGCATCAGCGGCTACCACATGCACGAGGCGGGTGCGCCTGCCGACCTGGAGCTCGCGTACACGCTCGCTGACGGCATCGAGTACGTGCGCACCGGCATGGCCGCGGGCATGAAGGTCGACGAGTTCGCCAACCGCCTCAGCTTCTTCTGGGGCATCGGCATGGACCTGTTCATGGAGGTGGCCAAGATGCGCGCCGGCCGCCTGCTGTGGGCGAAGCTGCTGCACGAGATCGGCGCCACCGACAAGAAGAGCCTCGCGCTGCGCACGCACTGCCAGACCAGCGGCTGGAGCCTCACCGCGCAGGACCCCTTCAACAACGTGGCGCGCACCGCGGTCGAAGCACTGGCGGCCGTGCTCGGCGGAACGCAATCGCTGCACACCAACTCACTCGACGAGGCCATCGCGCTGCCCACCGACTTCAGCGCCAAGATCGCGCGCGACACGCAGCTCTACCTGCAGAAGAACAGCGGCATCACCAAGTGGATCGACCCGCTCGGTGGCAGCTACTACGTGGAAAGCCTCACGCACGAGCTCGTGCACAAGGCCTGGGCGCGGATCAAGGAGGTGGAGGAGCTTGGTGGCATGGCCAAGGCCATCGAGAGCGGCCTGCCCAAGATGCGCATCGAGGAGGCCGCTGCGAAACGCCAGGCGCGCATCGACACCGGCAAGGACCGCATCATCGGCGTGAACGCGTTCGAGGTGGACGAGGAAACGACCATCGAACTGCTGGAGGTGGACAACGCGAAGGTGCGCGAGCAGCAGGTTGAGCGCTTGAACGCGATGAAGGCAACGCGCGATGAAGGGAAGGTGAAGGAGGCCCTGGCAGCCCTTACCGCCTGTGCGAAGGGAGGTTCAGGGAACCTGCTTGACCTCGCCGTCTCCGCCGCCCGCCTCCGCGCCACCCTTGGCGAGATCAGCGACGCCTTGGAAAAAGCCTTCGGCCGTTATGCTGCCGTACCGCGCGCGATCAGCGGTGTCTATTCCGCAGAAGCCATGCAGGACCCCGAGATGAAGGAGGCCATGCGCCTCGCCGATGAGTTCGCGAAACAAGCCGGTCGCCGCCCACGCATCCTTGTGGCCAAGATGGGCCAGGACGGGCACGACCGCGGCGCCAAGGTGATCGCCACCAGCTTCGCCGACATCGGCTTCGACGTGGACATCGGTCCGCTGTTCCAGACCCCCCAGGAAGTGGCCAAGCAGGCCATTGAGAACGACGTGCACGTGTTGGGCGTGAGCAGCCTCGCCGGCGGCCACAAGACCCTGGTGCCCGAGGTGATCAAGGAACTGCGCGAGACCTATGACCGACCCGACATCCTCGTGGTGGCCGGTGGTGTGATCCCGCCGGACCATTACCAATACCTGAAGGACGCGGGGTGCTTTGATGTGTACGGGCCAGGAACGAAGATCCCGGTGGCGGCGAAGGGGATCATTGAGGCGTTACGTCAGATGTAATGGCCGAGCACTTCGCTGATATGGACATCGAATCGAACAATCGATTCAAGAAAGTCACAGAGCTTGATGAGGGCGTCTTCAAGGTCATTGAGCAACCTTTGGTCGATTTGATCAAGAAATCAAGAGAATGGCCGCAAAAACAGACCATGCTCCTTTGCGCTCAGTTCATCGGAACGACCAACTTCCTGAAAGAAGGAATCTTCGAACTGACAACAACCGATAATCCGATTGCAGTACGAGTATTATTTCGCTCATTAATCGAACATTATTTGAGATTCACATACATCTTCATGCGGGCCCTAAGCGAGGGGAACGATCATGCCGCAACCGACTATCTACATGTGTTAGATGCCCGCGAAATGGTTGACTACGCAAAGGCCCTGATATTCTCCGGGGGCTTGGAGAGGGGTCCAACAGGGGACAAGAATGCTTGGTCGGTTCTTGATGATGAACGAATGAATCGGAACAATGTGAGCAGGCAGGAAACTGACCGAGTGACCAAACTTTTCCAGATTAGAGAGATCCTTAACTACATCACGAAAACGCTTGCTTCCGACGGCAAAGGCGTTCCACCAATGCTTCGAAGCATCATCCCAGAGTACTCACTTCTCTCCTCCAATGTTCATGGAGGACCAAAGAGCTTATGGGAAATGCTCGAAGAGGGTGATGTTGACCAACGACATGCTGCATTGTTCAAGTATTGTGAACTCGCTTTTCTTATGGCTGCATCGGTTAAGGAATTCACTTTCATGCTCGCAGCCAAACATGAGACGGGGCTAATTCGTGTCGCACAGAAGATTGCCGAATATCGAGGACAGTTGATCCAGTGAAATCGGCGTGGGTCATCATCTACTCAGATCATGATGAGATCAGTATCGATCAGCCTCCTCTCAAGCGTGCTGTTGGCTTGCGGTGAAGGCGGCAACGGGCCTCAAAAAGAGCGCGTGCGTGGTTTGTCCCCAAACGAACAAGCTGCAATGGACAGCGCTCACCTTGATGGTGGTGTCTCCGCCGTTCTTCGGTCCAAGATCCGTGAGACGTTCTACTTGCACACCCCGGAAGCCGACGAGATCAACCGGCGCAGTGGTTTCCCGGCTCAAAAACACATGTTCCGCGGTGTTGCGTTCAAGGTTCATCCCGATTCCACCGCAGACCGTATCGCTGCGATTGCAGATCGCATTCGGCCCGAAGGGTACAAGGCTTATCGCTCGAGAATGGGATTCGGTGGCGAACTTGATGAGGTCTGTATACTTCAAACTCAGCAAGTCGACATGGCGATCTTGCGGTACGAACAAACCGACGGTATCAACTACGACATCACCACGGATAGCCTCATCAGTGTTCTATCTGAATGGAACAAGGAACTTGACCTATCCATTGCCGGAGCATCAGGTGATTGGGTCGAAGCCACAATCAGGAAGGAGCCGAAGGATTGGCAGGAGTTTGCGAGGCGGGTGTACGCGTTCTGTCCAGATGTCGTAGACCAAGGCACCGGAAGCGTTGCGGCTCTGGCTGATGAATTGGAGCGATCAAGGACGTTGTACTTGTGGTGGGATTGAATACCGGCTGCGACCGCTTCAGGGTCGAATGCCTGTTGATCTGGGCCAACAAGTGGCTGTGACCCCTCCGGGGTCATGGATCCTGATCGCGCGCGATGATGAGCGGTCCCGACCCCGAAGGGGGCGCAGCCAATAGAAAAGTTCCCCGAGGCCACCACGACCCTGAAGGGGTCGCAGCCGGTACTTGCGTGAGGGGGCGAAGCGGCAGCCTGCCGAAGGCGAAGCGGTAGTGCGGCGCGAGCGAGGAGGCTGCGACGCCAGGAGCAGACCCCGGAGCCGCAGCTGCACCCGCTGAGACGAGGCAGCTACAGCGGAGCACCCGACCCGCCTTCGCGAAGGCTTCGGCGGGCAGGTCCGTGCGCAGCGTGTGTAGGAATGGCGGGGCACGCCATAATGAGAGGCACAGAAGCATCACTAAATCCACCTATTATGTTCTTTGATGCTTATACGCATTGTTATGTGCAACAAGGAAATAAAAAGATGCGTATACTTGTGGCGTGAAAGCTGCGTTAGTGAACCAAATGAGCTTTTACGCTGCCTATGAGCACCGTTAACTGGAACCTTCTGACCGATGCCAATGCCGTGGCACGGTTGGGCAAAGAGATCAAGCGCATGCGCCTGGAGCGAAACATGAGCCAAGGTGAAGTGGCCAAGAACACCGGCTTGGACCGTAGCACGATTGCGCGGCTGGAAGGTGGCAGGCCAGCCACCTTGCTCACTGTCGTGCAAGTGTTGCGCGCACTGGATCGCCTGGAACTGCTGGAGCCGTGGGTGGCCGAGCCACCACTGTCGCCCTACATGTTGGTGGAAGCACAAGCCAAGTACCTGAAGAAGCAACGCAAGCGCGCTGGTCGTAAAAAACCCGACGTGCTGCCGCCTAAACCCAAAAGCACATGGTAACGCACGCGAATGTGATCCTCTGGGGAAAGGTCGTGGGGCTGGTGATATGGGACGATCGCCTGCAACGGGCCTCGTTCCAGTTCGACCGGTCGTTCACGCGCAGCGGATTGGATGTGGCGCCCGCCATGATGCCATTGGCCAAAGCCAAGGGCGGTGAAGAGGTCTTCCTATTCGGCAATAGCCGCGATGAGACCTTCAAGGGCTTGCCGGGCATGTTGGCCGATTGCCTGCCGGACCGTTTCGGCGATACCCTGCTGAACGCATGGCTTACCGAGCAGAAGCGCGAGCTGGCGAATCCCGTGGAGAAACTGTGTTTCCTTGGGCACCGCGGCATGGGCGCTTTGGAATTCGAACCGAGCCATGCAGAGTTGGAGGCGAGCAGCGAGGCGTTGCACGTGGATGAACTGGTGCGCGTGGCGCGGCGTGTGCTCACCGAACGCGAGAAGTTCAGCACAAGCCGCAAGAAGGGCGAAAAGGAAGCGCTGATGGACATCATCCAAGTGGGTACGTCGGCGGGTGGCGCGCGGGCGAAGGCGATCGT
>DEQO01000036.1:0-43348 GCA_002360495.1 Flavobacteriales bacterium UBA3364 | reverse complement strand
TGATCAAGTTCGATGGCGTGACGAACGCGGCGCTGGGCGACCCGAAAGGCTATGGCCGCATCGAGTACGCCTACCACCTGATGGCCACGGCGAGCGGGATAAGCATGATGCCCTGCACCTTGCTGGAGGAGAACGGTCGTGCGCACTTCCTTACGCAACGCTTCGACCGTGTGAAGCACGCGAAGACCGGCGAGACGGTGCGCCTGCACATGGCCACGCTCTGCGGCCTCGGTCACTTGGATTACAATGATCCAGTGCGCCACAGCTACGCCGATGCCTTCGCGATGATGCGCCTGCTGGGCCTGCCCTACCCCGACGCCGCCGAACTGTTCCGCCGCATGTGTTTCAATGTGATCGCACGCAACTGCGACGACCACACCAAGAACACCTCGTTCCTGATGGACCCGCAAGGCACCTGGCACCTCTCTCCTGCCTACGACATCACCTTCGCCTACGACCCAAAAAACATCTGGCTGCGCCAGCACCAGATGAGCATCAACGGCAAACGACTGGACATCACGCGCGACGACCTACTGGCGGTGGCAAAGGAGATGAACATCAAGAAGGCCGAGACGATCATCGACGAAGTAAAAGCGGGCGTGAAGACGTGGAAGAAGAGTGCGAAGAAGGCGGAGGTGGCTCAAAAGCAAGTGGAGGCGATCGGGAAGTTGCACTTGAACAGGATCTGAGCCTCTGTACATTTCAGCATGGATCGTCCTGCCCATCTTCCTTCCTCCAGCTTCTACAACCGGCCACGGCCGAGCAAAGAACACCCGCTCGTAGTGATGATGAGCGCATGCTTGGGTGGGGTCGGCTGCGGTGTGGACGGCAGCACGAACGGCGACCACACTTCGCTGCGTTCCTGGTTGGTGCGCCCGGAAGTGCGGCTGATGAAGTTCTGCCCGGAGGAGTTCTCGTTCGGCACACCGCGCATGACACCCGACAGCCACGGCGGCAACGGCTTCGATGTGCTCGACGGCAAAGCCCTGTCGTTGGCCGAGGACGGCACGGACTGGACCGAAGGCATGGTGAAGGCGGCGCACGAAATGCGCGACCGTGCCCTGCGCGAAAAGGTGGACGTGGCGATCCTGATGGACATGAGCGGCGCATGCGGCAGCACAGTAAGCTACTTGGGCTCGCGCTTCGCGGAGAACAAGGTATACCAACAGGGCCCCGGTGTAGCGGCGGCGGCACTGATCCGTGCGGGCATCCCCGTGATCTCCCAACGCGACGACCGCTCACTCCGCATGCTGCGGGACCTGCTGGATGGAACGACCGTGCTACAAGACGAGCGCGACCATTGGGAAAAGGAGTGGTACCAAAACTATTTCGCGCAGCGGCCATGAAGGGTCGATGAGTTCCACTTCATGGTCAGAAGACACCGATCCCAACACGTTCCCGAGAGAACATCACCTTTGTGAAAACATCACCCATGCGCGCAACCTTGCTCGTCAGTCTTGTAGCACTCTTCACTGTCAGCGCCTCCGCGCAGGATTTCGGGACCGTGTACGTGACCCCGCCCACGAGCGGATGCAACGGCGTGTGGGCGGTCCAGATCACCAGCGTCTATTGCACCTCCACTTCGCCCTACACGTTCGAGATGGAACCAAGTGGCTGCCTTCAACTGGACTGGGGTGAACAAATGGGGAACTTCCTCATTCCCTTGTGCGCAATTCCTTGCTCACTAACGGTGACCACGGGGGATGGCGTTACCTGTTCCGGTTCCACCTCAGATACCCCCATCGGGATGAACGAGCACAGTGCACCTACAGTGAATGTGAGCGTGAACGATGCGGTCATCGAGGTGAGCAGTTCCTCGCTCCGGACGCAGTTGGTAGCGCGGATCACGGACCTTGAAGGACGATCGGTCAGCACCCGGAACTTGAGCCCCGGCCGCACGTGGCAGATCCCTGCACCGGAAACAGCAGGCGTCTACCTCCTCGTGCTCGACGGCATGGAAACCCCTATCACGAAACGATTCGTGGTGACGAAGTGAGTTGAGCGCATGGTGGAGCTAGACCTCCACGTCATCTTCAACAAGGGCGACCAGATGGACCGCTCGTTGTGCATGCCCCGGTACTTGCTGGAAGGGACCAAGACCTTGGAAAATGAGGGTGGTCATTGGCAGATGGATCAGTACCAAGAGTACTTTGCAACGAAGGCGACGATCCGGATGGAGAAGCTCAACAGATCCTGGCATCTGAAACATGCCATGCCACCCAAAGCCACCTTTGAGCAGCGGGTGAAATGGCACTTGGAGCACGTGAAGCATTGTGCCTGCCGCCCCATCCCTGCCAAGCTGTTGGAGCAGATGCGCGAAAAAGGGATCAAGGTCCCGTGACCTTTCCGGACCACATATGAGCAAACACAAGCTCGACCTCCACGACATCTTCAACAAGGGCGACCAGATCGACCGGGCGCTCCGTGAGGCCATGGACTTCTGCATCGACCGGCGCATCGACATGCTCGAGATCATCCCCGGAAAGGGCAGCGGGCAGTTGAAGAAGAAGGTGCTGCGTTTCCTGCAACTGCCAGAGGTGAAAAAGACCTACCACCGCATCGACAAGGACCGCGACAACTTCGGAAGGTTGTTCGTGCGGTTCAAGCACTGAGCCGTACAAGGCGACACTGACCCGGTTTGATCGTCAGAGCATTCGTCGGACGATCGACCGCTCAACGGTCCGTTTTTGGGATGTTCGTTGACCTTCCAAGGCCCTCACCACCGCCGCATCGTACATTCAATCCGCATGAAGCGGGCCATCCCCATCCTTCCAGCGCTGTTCTTCGGCTCGTTCGGGCAGGCACAACTGGTGATCAATGAGGTGTGCTCGAAGAACCTGAACACGATCACGGATGCCTTCGGCAATAGACCGGATTGGGTGGAGGTGCGCAATACCGGTACGTCCCCGATCGCATTGGCCGACTATTTCCTGAGCGATGACGATGCCGCTCCGGAGGCTTGGGCGCTACCGGACATGGACTTGGCACCTGGCGAAGTGGTCGTGCTGTTCCATGGGGATGCGAACTTGGATGGGCTGCATTTCCCGTTCAAGATCGATCAACTTGGCGAGTCCTTGCTATTGAGCGCTATTGGCGGGAACACGGTCGATGTGTTGAACGTTCCGACTTTGCGCGCAGATCATTCCTACGGCCGTTCGCCTGACGGAGGGAATGCAGGTTTCATCTTCGCCGGACCCACACCGGGGAACCCGGATAACGGTCCGGGTTACATCGGTTATACACAGGAGCCGGAGCTGGACCGACCTCCCGGTTCCCACAATGGCCCGCTCAACGTACAGGTAAGTGGTTGTGCAGAGTGCCAAGTCCATTTCACCGTGGACGGACGCGTGCCGGATGCGACTGCGGCCAACGTGACCAGTGCCATCGTGATCCAGAACACGACCGTATTGAAGGCCATCGCTTACAGGCCAGACCACCTTCCTTCCGAAGTTACCTCCTCCACATACCTCATCAACAGCGCCACGGATCTACCCATTGTGGCCCTTTCCACCCATCCGGACAGCCTATTCGATGATGAACTTGGACTTTACATGCTGGGTGCGGACGCGGATACGGTCTATCCTCACTGGGGAGCGAACTTCTGGGACGAGCGTGGTGTGGACGTCCGGTTCGAGTACTTCGACGAACAGGGTGTTCGCCGCATCGATCAGGATGTTGAATTGCGCATCCACGGAGGAAGGGCATCACGCAACAAACCACAACGTCCTTTGCGACTGACCGCCCGGGACGAGTTGGGTGAGGACCGCATCCGCTACCTGTTCTTCCCGGAGAAGCCGGAGTTGGACGCGTTCAAGCGGATCATTCTGCGCAACGCAGGCAGCGATTGGTGCCAGGCGCACTACCGGGACGGGTTCTTCCACCAGACCGCACTGCACGCAGGGCTGGACATCGATGTGCTCGCCTTCAAACCCAGCGCGGTCTACATCAACGGCGAATACTGGGGGATCATGAACATACGCGAGCGCGTGGATGAGGACTACCTGGCGTCGAATCACGGGGTGGATGAAGATCGACTGTTATTGATGAACGAGGAGAACTGGCCCATCCAAGGTGACAGCCTCCATTTCGATTCGTTGCAACGGTTCATCCGTACGCATGACATGGCGGATGACGCGCACTTCCTTCATGTGGATAGTTTGCTGGACCTGCACAGCTTCATGGATTATTTCGCCTTGGAAATGTTCTCCGGGAATTCCGATTGGCCGTCCAACAACGTGAAATATTGGAAACCGGCCATCCAAAGCGGGAAGTGGCGATACCTCATGTACGATATGGATGCGACGATGGCCGCCGCGTCATGGCTACCGAACGACTTCGACATGTTCTATTGGTTGCATGTGCACCGGGAAGGCACGATCCATGCGGAGATCTATCAGAGCCTGATCCAACGTCCGGAATTCCGTCGCCAGTTCCTGAACCGACTGGCCGACCTGATGAATACCTGTTTGGGACCTGAGGAATTGCTGGCCGAGAACGAGCGCATGCGCAATGTCATCCGGGAAGAGGTACCGCGGCACTACCATCGCTGGTCCGCCGACCCCGCCACATGGCACACACAGACCGGATCGGTGATCCCCGACTGGGCAAGGGCCCGATCGGACCATATGCGCGAGGATGTCCTTGAATGGTACGACCTACCGAACATCGCTGCTTTGCACTTCGATGTCTTCCCTTCCGGCGCAGGGCGTTTGCGCGTCAACTCCATCACTCCGGCAGTTCCGTTCGACGGCATCTATTTCAACGGGAATGACATTGACGTAAGCGTTGAGGCCGCACCTGGATTCACCTTCAGTCATTGGAGCTACAGCGCCGAACCCGGCGTGGACCTGAACAGCGTGGAACTCCACCGCTCGTTCGCCGGCGACGGCGACCTGGTGGCCCATTTCGCGAAGACCGGAGCCGCGATCTACGCCGTACCAAACCCCACCGCCGATCGTTGCGACGTGAGCTACGAGGCCAAGTCCTCAGGCCCCGTGGAGATCTCGATATGGGACGCACAAGGGCGTTCGGTCCGCAGCTGGAGGTCGATCTTGGTGACCGGGGTGAACCGCCTGCCGGTGGATCTGAGCGCCGAGGCGGCAGGCCTTTTCGAACTACGCATCGACGAGAACGGCCATCACTCGGCGATACGGCTGATGAAATATTGATCGGCTTCCGCCAACTACCGCCCCATCGGCTTGGTCGCGAACCACAAATGGTGTCTGGTGCCTTTGTTCCGGTGCGCGAACACCTTCTGCTCCTCCACGCGGAATCCAGCCATGCCCAACCGGCGAGTGAAGGGATCGTGGGGATGTGTGGACCATACCGCCAGCACACCTCCGGGTTTCAACGCCTCGCACGCCGAACGCAGTCCGCGATGTGAATAGAGCCGGTCATTGCTCGCTTGTGTCAGACCCTCGGGGCCATTATCGGTATCCAATAGAATGGCATCATAACGGCCCTGTCCGCTGCGGATGAGTTCCAACACATCACCCACATGCACAAAGGTTCGTGGATCGTTCACTGGATAACCGGCACGTTCGCCCATGGGTCCTTTGTTCCACTCCACCACCTGCGGTACCAGTTCAGCAACGACCACCTTCCCCTTCTCACCCACAAGCCGCAGCGCGGCCGCCAGAGTGAACCCCATGCCCAGACCGCCGATCAACACGCTCGCCTCGCTGGTATTCTTCAACTTCTTCAGCGCCAGTTCAGCCAACGCATCCTCCGAGTTGTGGTGGGCGGTGGTCATCAATTCACCCGTAACCCCGACGACTTCGATCGTATAGTCCTCATTTCGCTGGAAAAAGAGCAGTTCGCCCCCGTTGCCCGGGATCAAGGCCCGATCCAGAAGTTTGTTGATGCGCATTCTCATGGTGAGGCGGCTGCCCTATCGGGCCCGGGGTCGCAATGTTCAAAAAAGCGCTGAGGAAGTGTCCGGAAGGGATCGATCGGTCAGGCCTGGTCCGCGACAAGAAGCGAAGGCAACGATACACGGGCTCTTCGTCTTCAGTTCAACCATGTGTGCCATGTCACGCTCCACCTTGATCGGCTGTGCGTTCGCAACGGCCATTACCGCGATCGGTCAACCAACTCCCTTGAGCCCTTGCGGCCCGGGGCCTTTGTACGATCCTGCCACGACCATCCAATTCGTGTGGTCCAATTCGGCTGGCGCCGTCCAATACCAGCTTCAGGTGTCACAGGACCCGGGCTACAGCTTCACAGCGGTGGATATCACCACGCCCTCCACCTTCCACGACGTCTTCGCCGTATTGTTCTTCGACGCACACTATTTCTGGCGGGTGCGCGCCAACAACGGTGCTGTTTGGAGCGCCTGGAGCAGCAACTGCGACTTCCAGACCATGCCCATGCCGCCACCTCCGGCGCCGGTCCTACAGGTACCAGCGAACGGCGCCGTGAACCTGTCCACATCGGTGGGCCTGCAATGGAGCTTCATTCCTGCTACTGCCATCGAGATTCACGTCTCCAGCACAGCGGGGTTCACCTCCCCTACGATAGTGAACACGAGTGGACAGCAGCACACCTTGAACGGCTTGTTGAACGGGCAGACCTATTACTGGAGGGTACGCGGATCGAACATCGGCGGCACCGGTCCGTGGAGCGAGGTATGGACCTTCACCACAGCTTCCGTTGCAACTACCTTGAACTTGCGTATGTACCTCCAAGGGCCTTGGAACACAGGAACGGGCAGGATGAACGATGCACTCCGCTTGGCGGGCCTTGTTCCCACCGCCGAACCCTACACGGCCTTGGGCTTCACCGGCCTCTCGAACGCCGGGGCTTCCATAGCGGGAGGAGTGCTATCCGTTGCGGGCCCGAACGCGGTGGTCGATTGGGTGCTGATCGAAGCGCGCCATGCAACGGCCAATACCATTCTTGCACGATGGGCCGCGCTCCTGCAATGCGACGGAGATGTGGCACTCCCGAACGGAAACGTACCCAGCCTCGTTTTTCCGATGGGGCAGGTGAGGATAGCGGTGCGGCACAGGACGCACTTGGGGTGCATGGCCACCGCTGTCCGCAACGCCAACGGAACAGCGATCGACGTGGACCTGACCTTGCTTACAACGGTCCTGTACGGGACAGAACCGACCACCACGGTATCGGGCTTCCGGGCATTGTGGGCAGGTGATGTGAGCACCAATGGGATCATTGCCTATTCAGGGGGCGGCAACGACCGTGACCGTGTGCTTTCGCGCATTGGTGGGATCGTGCCCACGAATACCGCCACTGGGTACCATCTCGAGGATGCCAACCTGGACGGCGTTGTGATGTACAGCGGTCCTGCGAACGACCGCGACATTATCCTCCAGACCATCGGTGGTGTTGTACCCACCCAGACCCGGTCCGCCCAACTGCCCTGACGATCCGTCCGCCGTTCAGGTCTTGGCCCATGTATTGACATTGGGCTGCACCTCATGCCGCACCGGATCCTGTGAAACACGACAACTTCCCTACTTCCCGCGCCGATGGAGGACCCAACGGTCCGAACGCCAAGGCAGGAGATCTGCCCAAGACCAAGCCGACCGTCACCTGGCGCACGGCATTTCGTCAGTTCATCTGGCCCCGCCGGAAGAACGTCTTCATCGGCCTGGTGCTGATCGTGATCAGCCGGGTGGCAGGCATGGTGCTTCCAGGCTCCACCAAGTACTTGCTCGATGATGTGGTAGGCCGTGGTGACCTTGAGATGCTCTGGATCCTGCTTGCGGCGGTGGTCAGCGCATTGATCATCCAAAGTGTGACCAGTTATGCGCTCACGCAACTGTTGAGCGTTGAGGCCCAGTTGCTCATAAGCCAACTCCGCACACAAGTGCAGCGCAAGATCCTTTCACTCCCGGTCAGCTTCTTCGACAACACGAAGAGCGGTGCCTTGGTCAGCAGGATCATGAGCGATGTGGAAGGCGTGCGCAATCTGGTCGGTACCGGCCTGGTGCAGCTGATCGGCGGCACGCTCACGGCGCTCATCTCGCTCGTGTGGCTCATTTACATCAGCCCATGGATGACCCTCTTCGTGTTGGTGCCCGTGGCCTTCTTCGCCTTCGTGGCCATGAAGGCGTTCGGGAAGATCAGGCCCATCTTCCGCACGCGTGGCGTGATCAACGCGGAAGTGACAGGGCGCTTGACCGAAACGCTGAACGGCGTGCGCGTGATCAAGGGATTCGGTGCGGAGGAACAGGAGAACAAGAGCTTCGAGAAGGGCGTGCAACGACTGTTCGATAACGTGAAGGCCAGCCTCACGGCCACCTCGTTCATCAGCAGCATGAGCACACTGTTGCTCGGCCTGGCCAGCGCTGGCATCATGGGTATCGGTGCCTACCAGATGGTGGGCGGTGAGCTGACGAGCGGCGAATTCGTCCAGTTCACGGTCCTGCTCGGTTTCATGATCGCACCTATCGTGCAGATGAGCAATATCGGCAGCCAGCTCACCGAGGCATTTGCTGGTTTGGACCGCACGGAAGAGATCATGCGGATGCAACCCGAGGATGTGGCGGACGACCGCCCGATAGAATTGCTCGACATCAAGGGGGACATCGTTTTCCATGACGTGCGGTTCGCTTACGAAGAGGGCAAGGACGTGCTGCACGGCGTCAGCTTCGAGGCCCACAAGGGATCGGTGATCGCGCTGGTAGGTACTTCAGGAAGCGGCAAGAGCACCATTGCCGGCCTTGTCGCCACTTTCCTTGACCCCACAGCCGGCCGGATCACCATCGATGGGAACGATCTGGGCAAGGTGCGCCTGAGCAACTACAGGCAGTACCTCGGTGTGGTGTTGCAGGATGAATTCCTTTTCGAAGGCACCATCCGGGAGAACATCCTGTTCCCGCGACCCGATGCCACGGAAGAACAACTGATGCAGGCCGTGAAAGGCGCCTATGTGGACCAGTTCACCGACCGGATGGAGTTGGGGTTGGACACCGTGATCGGCGAGCGCGGGGTGAAACTGAGCGGCGGACAGCGGCAGCGCGTGGCCATCGCCAGGGCCATGCTGGCCGACCCCAAGATCCTGATCCTGGACGAGGCGACCAGCAATTTGGACACCGAAAGCGAGGCCATGATCCAGAAAAGCCTGAATGCGCTGGTGAAGGACCGTACCACCTTCGTGATCGCCCACCGGCTGAGCACGATCCGGCAGGCCACCGAGATCCTGGTCATTGAGCAAGGGGTGATCGCCGAGCGCGGCACCCACACGGAACTGATCGCCAAGGAGGGCCGCTATTTCGACCTCTACACCTATCAGGCGCGGATCTGACGCTCCAGCCAAGGGTGTGGGACGGTCGGTTCAGGGTTGAAATTCCAACGGCAATTTCGTCCCCGGAGAGCCTTGCCGGGCGCTCGTGGATGGTTATCATTGCATGCTCAACAGCGCTGCGGCCGTTCCCGTAGGGCAACTTACCCTCTCAAGTCAAAGCTCCATGAAGAAAGTACTCCTCTCGTCCGGGTTCATGCTCACCACGTTTCTGGCGATCGGCCAGTATGACAATGACAGTGTGGTCGTGCAGGTCATGTCCCCAGCCTCCATTTTCGGCGCGTATGCCAATGCTTACGCCATCGCATCCAGTGGCTGGAGCGTACCGGACATAACTCTACCGGCCAACTCGGAACAAGGCATCCTGCGCCTTGGTCGTGATGGCACGGAACTGGACTCCCTTGCTTGTGAGCCTTTGATCAACGGGGCTGACGTGGCGGGCAAGATCGCGGTGGTCTACCGCGGCGAGTGCAATTTCGCCCTGAAGGCGTTCAACGCACAAGAGGCTGGGGCGATCGCAGTCCTCATATTCAGTAATGCGAATAACCTCGTCATAGACATGGCAGGCGGGGACTTCGGTGATCAAGTGACCATCCCGGTCGCCATGATCACCCAGACCGATGGAGCCACGATCCGTGCGGTGATGGACGTGGAGGATGTCGATGTTTTCATCGGTAACCCCGCTGGCCAGTTCCCGAACAACTTGCGGCTCAGTGATGAGGATATCCTCGTCCCCAGCGCCTCATCGGTCCCACCCTTGATCGCAACGGGCCCAGCTGATTTCCAGGTGCAGATGGGTGCGTTCGTGCAGAACGTGGGTTCCGAAACCCAGACCACGGTACGACTTCGCGCGGTGATCACCCAGGACGTTACCGAACTATACAACGAGGTATCCGTGAACGTGACCTTGGAACCAGGCGATACCACCTTCATCGAACTGCCACAGTTCACGCAACCGACCTATTCCGGCTCCTATTCCATCACGTACACCGTGGAATCAGATGTGGCGGATGCAGTTGTTCTGGACAACACGTACAGCGTTCCGTTGACCTTCAATGATGTACATAGCTATGGACCGTTGGATGTAGGCATCAGCCGGCCGGTGACCAACTACTTCACCAAACCTGCGGAATTCGAGGAGGAATTCAGGACCTGCGTGCAATTCGCCGACACCAATGCCAGCCGATTGATCGCCACAGGTCTCTACTTCGCTGCCGTTACACCTGACGACGAGGTAACACCCAACGACAGTGTACTGACAGACATCGTGCTGACCGCACAGGCCTACAGGTGGAACGATCCGATCGAATCGGCATTCACGCGGCCTTCTGCCACCGGCTTGGAGACGGTGACCTTCGGGAGCTACAGCTACCCCGACGACCTTCAGGATTCGGCTGTTTTCATCCCCTTCGATGATCCAGTGGTCATGGAGAACAACCAACGCTACCTGTTCTGCGTGGGCACATCGGACCTCTTCGTCTTCCACGGGTGGAACACGGATGTGGATTACACGGGGAATGCGCAGTTCTTCGCTGAGCCGGTCTCCCTCAACCAATCGGATGGAGAATGGTTCAACGGCTTCACCGGATTGAGCGGTGTTCCTGCGATTGGCTTGCAGACGATCGACGCCAACTCGGTGGGTATCCAGGAGAACGACAAGGTGGATATCACCCCCTACCCGAACCCGACCACCGACCGCATCAGCATCCCCTTGAAGGGCTTCAGCGGTGCAGCCTATCTCCAGATCTACGACATGAATGGAGCCCTGGTCGCGGAGCAGAACGTAGCCGTTGGCGGCAATAACGTGATGACGGCCGATATGACCGGTGTTGCACCCGGAACCTACACGTTCCATCTGAAGTTCGAGAACGGCAAGCGTTCCGAATTCCGCGTTGTGGTGGCGAAATAGTTCTGTGCAGTCCGACAGGAAAGGCCGTTCCGGAAGGGACGGCCTTTTCGTTGGCCCCTCCTAAAGTCGTTTACCGAAGACACGGTAGCGTTTCCAAATGGAGCCGCCGAGACGGTGCACCTCGGCACGCATGCGGGTATTGGACTCCAGGACCAAATGGCTGTCGATATGCGTGAAGCCGCGTTGCCTGGCGGTGCGCATCAACTCCACACCGAGCAAGCAGGTAAGGCCACGACCTTGCAGATCAGGGCGCACCGCACCAAGGAAAAGATCAAGCTGCTTGGAACGGCGCATAGCCAGCAACAGATGGATGAACCCGAACGGGAACACCCTGCCTTTCGCCTTCTGCATGCCTTCGCTCATGTCAGGCATGGCCACCACAAAAGCCACCGGCTCATTGCTGCGGTCGGCCACCACCTTGACGAAAGCCGGATCCAGAACGGGCATGTACTGTGCGGCCAACTTCGTCATCTCCGCCTCTGTCATCGGAACGAACCCAAGTAGGTCCTGGTAGGTCGCATTCACCAAACGCAGCACCGGCAGGATCCACGGGCGCAGTTGTTTACGGGAGTTGAATGGCACCACGCGCAGTTCTCCTCCCGAGGTCAGGCGCTCTGCAATGGCGTGGTAGACGGCAGGCAACTTCAATGGAACGGGGAGCTTGTAGACCACCGCATCGGCCAGTTTCGCATAGCCCAACGATCCGATATGATCGGGCAGAAAAGGTGGATTCGTTGCGGTCGCCAGGACCGGCAGGTGTTCAAAGCCCTCGACTTGTGCGCCTTGTGGATCCTTATCACTAAGGCCGAACGGACCGATCATGCGGTCCATGCCTTTGGTACGTGCCCAGTCTTCAACAGCGCTTATCAGCGCGGCGCTCACCGACCTGTCATCGATCACATCCAACTGGTAGAATCGAGCGGAGCGCTCGCCCTTCCGGTCGTTGTATCCATGGTGGATGATGCCCATCACCCGGCCCACACAACGTCCTCCTCGCCAGGCCAGGTATCGCACCACATCGCAACCGGCCAGCCCCGGGTTCTTCCGGGGGTCGTGGAAAGCCACCTCATCGGCCCAGATCGGCGGCACATAGTTGGAACGGCGGTCCGGCAATCGTGCAGGAAGGTGGATGAAGGTCTTGAGCCGATCGGTCGAGACCACCTCCTCCACCCGGATCTTCTCGGTGCTCATTCCCCGATATCCTCGTTCCACAACGCTGGTTCAGCCGCAATGAACTCCTCCATCATCCGCACGCATTCAGGCAGGTCCAGGTCGATGACCTCAACGCCATGACTTTCCATGAGATCGCGCGCCCCTGCGAAGGTGCGGCTCTCGCCCACGACCACCTTCTTGATCTTGAACTGCACGATGGTCCCAGCGCACATGTAGCAGGGCATGAGCGTTGAATAGATCACCGTGCCCTTGTAATTCCCGATGCGGCCCGCGTTGTTCAGGCAATCCATCTCTCCGTGCAGGATGGGGTTCTTCTCCTGCACGCGTTTGTTACGGCCACGCGCGATGACCCTGCCATCGCGGACAAGGGCCGAACCAATGGGTATCCCGCCTTGCATGCGACCAAGCCGGGCTTCTTCGATAGCAACTTGCATTCCTAGGTCCATAGGGAACGATCTCATACCACAAAGAACGATCATCAGTCGCCACGATCGCACATCTCGATACCTTGGTCCCCTTCGATGCGCATCCTTTTCATCCCATCCATCGTGCTGTTAGCCGCCTGTGGAGCGGAACCCGGAACCATCAAGCCCACCAAGGGCCCGATCACCGAAAGCGTTTACGCCAGTGGCGTGGTGAAGGCGCGCGGCCAGTACACGGTGTTCCCCACGGTGAACGGCACGGTGAACGCCCTGTTGGTGGAAGAAGGTGATACCGTGAACGCCGGACAGCCGCTCCTGATCATCGACGACCGTACCAGCAAATACACCGCGTTCAATAGTGCGGCACAAGTGCGTTTGCTGGAGCAGAACGCCCGGGAAGATGGTCCGGTGCTGGGCCAACTGCGGGAAGCCATCGCACAAGCCCGCGAGAAGTACGAGGTGGACAGTTTGAATGCCGCACGGCAGGCGACATTGTGGGCACAAGGCATCGGCAGCCAGAACGATCGCGACCAACGCGAGCTGGCCTTTACGACCAGCCGCGCCGCCTACATCCGCGCACGGAAAGCCTACGACGAAACGAAGAACCGCTTGAGCACCGAGTTGGACGTGGCGCGTAACAACGCGGCGATCAGCAGCGCCGGTAACGACGACCGTACACCGCGCAGCTTGATCGATGGCATCGTGTACGACCTGATGATCGAACCCGGCGAACTGGCCACCACCCAACGCGGTATCGCCGTCATCGGTAGTGCGACGGATCTTTACCTGGAACTTGAAGTGGACGAGTACGACATCCAGAAGGTGGAACCCGGCCTACGGATATTCGCCGCCTTCGACAGCTACGCGGACAGCGCGTTCCCCGCAGAGGTAACACGGATCATCCCCCTCATGGACGAACGCTCACGGACCTTTCGGGTCGAAGCACGATTCACTGAACGACCACCACCGTTGTTCCCGAACTTGACCGTGGAAGCGAACATCGTTCTACGCACCAAGACGGACGCGCTGACGATCCCGGCATCCTACATCGTGGACGGCAACTTCGTGCTTATCGACACGGACAAGAAACAGCGCATTACCCTGGGCGCGCGTGACATGGAGAAAGTGGAGGTGCTGGATGGCATCGATAGCAGCACTACGCTGTACAAACCCTGAGGGCGTCCATGCGCCTACTGCTCAGCATCTCCCTCACCCTGCTCCGCGCCAAGCTGCGCCAAAGCATCGTGGCGGCGGTGGGCGTGATGTTCAGCATCACCATGTTCGTTACCCTGCTCGGTTTCATGAACGGGCTGAACGACCTGCTCGATGGGCTCATACTGAACCGCACGCCCCACATCCGGCTCCACAACGAACTGAAGGCCTCACCTACACAACCGATCGATCGTACGACGGACAGTACCACGCACAACTTCGTGCGCAACGTGAAGCCGAAGGACGAACTGCCCAGGTTGCGCAACGCTCAAGCGATCATGGACGCGCTGAAGAAGGATCCGCGCGTACTGGCTGTTTCGCCACGACTGGTCGCCCAGGTGTTCTTCAACGTGGGCACCGTGGACCTGAACGCGCAGGTGAACGGCATCGATGTAACGCAGGAAGTGCTCTACTACCGCTTCGCGGATTACCTGACCGAAGGAGATCCGCATGACCTGGCCACCAGCGCCAATACCATCGTACTGGGCAAGGGTTTGGCGGACATGATGGAAGCTAGCATCGGCGAAAGCGTCCAGGTGACCACCGCATCGGGCGAACGCGCGATGCTCCGCGTATCCGGCATCTTCCAGAGCGGTATCGCTGATGCTGACAAGGTCCAGTGCTATGCGAACATCAAGACGGTACAGAAACTGCTCGGTCGGCCCAGCAGCTACTTCACGGACATCAACGTCAAGCTGCACGACCTACTGGAAGCCCCCGTGATGGCACAGGAACTCTCCCGCCGCTTCGACGTGGATGCGCTGGACATCCAGACAGCGAACGCGCAATTCGAGACGGGGAGCGACGTGCGGAACATCATCAGCTACGCCGTGGGCGTTGTACTGCTGATCGTGGCAGGATTCGGTATCTACAACATCCTCAACATGATGATCTACGAGAAGCTTGATGCCATCGCCATCCTGAAAGCCACCGGCTTCAGTGGGAGCGATGTGCGTCGGATCTTCCTGTTGCTGAGCATGATCATCGGGATCGCGGGCGGCGTTTCCGGTTTGATCGGTGGATTCGCTCTGCAGAACATCATCGACAACATTCCATTCGTTACGGCGGCCTTGCCTACCGTGAAGACCTTCCCGATCGACTACTCCCCGAAGTACTACATCATCGCCGTCACCTTCGCACTGCTCACCACCTGGGTGGCGGGTTGGTTCCCGGCGCGCAAGGCCAGCCAAGTGGATCCGGTGGAGATCATCCGTGGGAAATGAACGCGACGAGCAACATCCTCGAGGTGACGAAGGTGAACAAGTCCTTCCACGACCCCGTGACCGTGACCGTGCTGAAGGATGTTTCCATGGCCGTGAAGCGCGGTGAATTCGTGAGCGTGACCGGCAAGAGCGGCTGCGGGAAAAGCACCCTGCTCTACATCCTCAGCACCATGGACACCGACTATGAAGGCCAGGTGATCATCGATGGCGAACCCACCTTCGGTCTTTCCGGTGAACGGCTCTCGCAGATCCGGAACGAAAAGATCGGCTTCGTGTTCCAGTTCCACTACCTGCTCAACGAATTCAGCGTCCTGAAGAACGTGATGCTGCCCGGTCTCAAGCTTGGGAGATCCACGGAGAGCGAAGTGGAAGCCCGTGCCATGGAACTGCTTCGGGAACTGCAGATGGAAGACCATGCCTTGAAGATGGCCAATCAACTGAGCGGTGGTCAGAAGCAACGGGTGGCGATCGCGCGCTCCATGATCAACGACCCCATGATCATCATGGGTGACGAACCCACCGGCAACCTGGACAAGAAGAACAGCCAGATCGTCTTCGACATCTTCCAGAAGATCGCATCGGAACACAAACGTTGCCTGCTGGTGGTCACCCACGACAACGACTTCGCGGCGCGCACGGACCGGACGATCGTGATGGATGATGGGCGTATCGTGGAGGGCTGAAGAAGGACCCGGTCCGGCTGAGCGCTCGGTGAAGCTTCGGCGCTGGCGGCTTGCATGGATCCGTCCATATGCCCTGGTGTTCACCCGCTAGCGTTCAACCAACATACTTTGGTCACATGGATAAGGTGGTCGCTGTGGTCCTTCTGTCAACGGCCTTGTGTGGCTGTGACCTGAACGCGAACCTGGTGTTCAGGAACCGGAGTGGGGCGCTTGCACGTGTGCGATCGGTCGAGAACCGCGATACGACCACGATTGAATACACAAGGACACTGGATGCAAGCGGGACTGGATCGCGCATGCCGTTCAGCATGGGATTCTGGCGTTGCTTCCGCGGGACCGCATTGGAAGAGAACGTCTCGAGGTTCCAACGGATCGACATCATCACCGGTCACGACTCAACGACATACGCCGGCGCTGACCTGCGTGCCATGTTCATCCAAGGCCGACGACCAGGCCTTTTCGGATGCAAGTGCTCTTGGAGGATCCGCTGATCACCCCTTGTAGTGCCTCGGTTTCTTCTTCGCCAGCGCCTCGCCTGGTTCCGGCACCCAATGATGCAAGCCACCGGCGAGTTCATCGTTGAAGGTCTTCGGGATGTTCCCGGCTGCCGTGCGCTCCGCCCAGGTCAAGTGCTGCTTCGCGTCGTCGCGGCGCTCCATGGTGATGCAATCTTCCACAGGGCAGACGAGCGAGCAGAGGTTGCAGCCCACGCAGTTCTCGTCGATGATGGTGGGGATGCGGTTCGCGGGATCATTGCTCAGGGCGATGGCTTGGTGCGCGCCGTCCTCGCAGGCCGTGTAGCAGAGCTGGCAGCCGATGCACTTGCTCTCGTTGATGCTGGCAGTGACCTTGTACTTGAGGTTGAGGTCCTCCCAATGTTTGATGTTCGGTAGCGCCTTGCCGCGGAAGTCCTCGATGGTCTTGAAGCCCTTCTCGTCCATGTACCGCTCGATGCCGGGTAGGATCTCGCGGATGATGCCGAAGCCGAAGTGCATGACGGCGGTGCACACTTGAACGGTCGTGGCACCGAGCAGGATGAACTCCACCGCATCGCGCCAGTTCTCCACGCCGCCGATGCCGCTGATGGGGATGCCCACCTCTGGGTGCTGCGCACAGTTCTTCACCATGTTGAGCGCGATGGGCTTCACAGCCGGGCCGCAATAGCCACCGTTGGTGCTTTGGCCATCCACGATCGGGTAAGGCACGAACTGGTCGATGTCCACGCCCACGATGCTCTGGATCGTATTGATCAACGAGATCGCATCGCTTCCACCAGCTCTGGCCGCACGCGCCGGACGGGTGATGTCGGAGATGTTCGGCGTCAGCTTCGTGATCACCGGAACTTTCGCCACCTCCTTCACCCAACCCACGATGGTCTGCAACACCTTGGGCTCCTGCCCTACCGCGCTGCCCATGCCGCGTTCGCACATGCCGTGCGGACAGCCGAAGTTCAGCTCGATGCCATCGGCACCGGCATTCTCCACATCGCGGATGATGCTGTGCCACTCTTCACGCGTCTCCACCATCAACGAGGCGATCACAGCGTGCTCCGGGAACCGTTTCTTCACCTCGCTGATCTCGCGCAGGTTGTCCTTGAGCGGACGGTCGGTGATGAGTTCGATGTTGTTGAAGCCCACCATGCGTTTGTCGCGGTAGTTCACGCTTCCGTAGCGGCTGCTGACGTTCACCACGGGCACGCCGAGGGTCTTCCACACGGCGCCGCCCCAGCCAGCATCGAAGGCCTTCATGATCTGGTAGCCGCTGTTCGTGGGTGGGGCCGAAGCCAGCCAGAAAGGGTTCGGGCTCTTGATGCCGGCGAGGTTGGTTCGTAGATCTGCCATGGCCTATTTCTTCAAGTATTGATCGATACCGTGCGCTGCCTTCTTCGCCTCTGCAGCGGCGTTCACCACTTCCACACCACCATTCACCGCATCACCCGCTGCGAAGTACTTCGGATTGCTGGTCTGGTAGTGTTCGTTCACCACGATGCGGCCGCGGTTGTCCAGGATGCGGCCCTTCTGGTCAAGCTTCACGCCGCTGATCTGCTCCAGCAATTCCACTTGCTTGCCCTGACCGGTCCCGAGCAGCACCATGTCACAAGGCTCCACGAACTCGCTACCAGGGATCGCTTCGATCTTTCCGTAGGCTGTCTTGTTGCGGATGAACTTCACGCCGGTCACTGAGCCATTGCCCATGATCTCGACCGGTGTCACGTTGAACAGCGCCTTTGATCCGCTCTTCTTCGCTAGATCGAATTCGAAGCTGTACGCACCCATTTCCTCGGGTCCACGGCGGTAGGCGATGATCACGCTCTCCGCACCCATCCGGCAGCTCTCGCTGGCTGCATCCATCGCGGTATTCCCCCCACCGAGCACGATCACCGCGTTACCAACAGCGGTCGCTTGGTGCTTGTTGCGCAATACTTCAACGAACTCCAATGCACCCATCACGCCTTTCTTGTTCTCGCCGGGGATCCCCAGCGCCGATGTGGCACCAAGGCCGATGCCGATGAAAATGGCATCGTAGTCCTTCTCCAACTTATCCAGTTCTGCGCGACCGTTCACTGGTTTGTTGTAGTGGATATTGAACCCGAACTGTTCCTGCAGGTAGGCGATCTCGTCGACGGCCTCTTCGTTGGTGAGCTTGTAGGGCGCCACACCGTGAACACAGAGGCCGCTCGCTTTCGCGCGGGCTTCGAAGATGTCCACCGAATGGCCGAGCATCCGCAGCTCGCACGCGCACGAAACACCCGCTGGACCCGCACCGATCACCGCCACCTTCTTGCCGGTCGGCTTGCCGGTGATGAACAACTTCTTCTTGCTGCGGATCACCTTGTCCGTGGCATGAGCCTGCAAACGCCCGATCTCGATAGGCTTCACATCGCTGTTGTTGTAGACGCAGGCCCCTTCGCAGAGTTCCTCCGTGGGGCACACGTTCCCGCACGCATGACCGAACCAATTGCTCTCGTAGATCGTCTTCGCGGCTCCGTCCTTGTTGTCGTTGTTGATCTGCCGGATGAAGGTCGGAATGTCGATCCCCGTGGGGCACGCGTTGATGCACGGCGCATCGTAACAATAGAGACACCGCGAGCTTTCGTAGTACGCTTCGGTATCAGACATGAGGGGCTTCTTCGGCGAAAAGTTCGCAGCGAATTCAGCCTCCGTGGACGGTCGCTTGTATTCAGCCATGATATGATGCGTGCTAGAGCTCGACGAGCTTTCCGTATGTCTCCGGCCGTCTATCCCTGAAGAACTGCCACGTACTGCGCACCTCCTCGATCATGTCCAGGTCGAATTCCGCGACGAGCAGTTCATCGTCATCGCGCGAGGCTTGTGCGAAAATCTGGCCGCGCGGATCCACGAAATAGCTCTGGCCGTAGAACTTGCCGAGGTTCCAGGGTTTCTCTTCCCCCACGCGGTTGATGCACCCCATGAAGTAGCCGTTCGCCGCAGCGTGCGCGGGTTGCTCCAGCTTCCAGAGGTATTCGCTCAAGCCAGCTACCGTAGCACTGGGATTGTAGACGATCTCCGCACCGTTCAGGCCAAGACAGCGTGCCCCATCGGGGAAGTGGCGGTCGTAGCAGATGTAGACACCCACCTTGGCATACTTCGTTTGGAACACAGGATACCCGAGGTTGCCGGGTTTGAAGAAGAACTTCTCCCAGAATCCGCTTGTGTGCGGGATGTGGTTCTTGCGGTACTTGCCCAGATAGGTGCCGTCCGCATCGATCACCGCAGCTGTGTTGTACAGCACGCCCGCCTGCTCCTTCTCATAGATCGGAACGATGATCACCATGTTGTACTTCTTCGCGTACTGCGCCATCAACTCCGTGGTGGGGCCGGGCACCGTTTCCGCGCTGGCGTACCAGGCCTTGTCCTGGCCCGGGCAGAAGTACGGCGTGTTGAAGATCTCCTGCAAACAGAGTATCTGCACGCCTTGCTGGCCGGCCTTCTCGATGAAGGGGATGTGTTTCTGGACCATCGCATCGATGATCTCCGGTATGGTGCCTTCGCCCTCCGTCTTCGGAAGGCTCATCTGGATAAGGCCGCTCTTGATCTTTCTCGGCATAGGTTGGTATGATTGGAACGCAGATGACGCTGACGGAGCGGATCGGCGCTGATGGTTCTTGGGTTGGTGGAACCAATGTTAAGAGGAACTAAGGAAATATCCTACCTGTCAGCCGCAAGAGCGATCACAGCGCAAAACCCAGAGCCAGGTCATTGCTAGGAGGAACGACCAAATAACCCGCGAGGAGCTGCAACTAAGAACGCGACGCCAAGTCTTCAAGCTGGCACTCTCAAAACAATCCTAATCTGCCTTTCATACCAGCGTTCATCTACCTGATCCGCGGCATCAGCGTTCCATTCTCACAACATCCCGCTCACCTTGTTCCGCTTCACGAACTTCCCATAGCCCTTCTTGATCCGCACTTCGCCGTTGTGTACCGCCACCTGGCCGCGGAGGATGGTGGTCTTCACCTTGCCGGTGAGTTGCATGCCTTCGTAGCCGCTGTAGTCCACGTTCATGTGGTGGGTCTTGGCGCTGAGGGTGTGGCGCTCGTTGGGGTCGAGCAGGATGATGTCCGCGTCGCTGCCGATGCCGATGGTGCCTTTGCGCGGGAACATTCCGAAGATCTTCGCCGGGTTGGTGGCCGTGACCTCCACGAACTTGTTCACGCTGATGCGCTTCTTGTTGACGCCTTCGCTGAAGAGCAGCTCCATGCGGTGCTCGATGGCGGGGTGACCGTTCGGGATCTTGGAGAAATCGGCCGAGCCCATGGCCTTCTGCGCCATCATGAAGGGGCAATGATCGGTGGACACCACTTGCAAGCTGCCCTGTTCGATGCCGGCCCAGAGTTGCGTTTGATCCTTCTTTTCGCGCAGCGGCGGGCTCATCACCCACTTGGCGCCGTCGGCCCGTTCGTAGAGCGAGGCATCGAGCAACAGGTATTGGATGCAGGTCTCGGCGAGCACGCGCTGGCCCCGACGCGCGGCATCCCGCACGGCGTTGAGCGCGCCTTCGCATGTGAGGTGCACGATGTACGCGGGCACACCGGTGTAGCCGGCCATGTCCGCGAACCGGTGACTGGCCTCGGCCTCGGTGATCTCGGGCTGACTGAGGTAGTGGTACAGCGGTGAGAGCTTGCCTTCGTTGCGGTGTTTCTGCACGAGGTAGTCGATCATGTCGCCATTGGTGGCGTGTACGATCACCATGCCGCCATGCTCTTTCACTTCCTGCATCAGGCCCACCATCTGGCGGTCGTCGATCATGAGCGCGCCCTTGTAAGCCATGAAGGTCTTGAAGCTGGTGATGCCCTCCTGCTCGATCATCTCGCGCACTTCCTTCTTGGTGTCGTCGTTGAAATCGGTGACGGCCATGTGGAAGCTGAGGTCGCCGAAGAGGTTGCCGTTCATGCGGCCCTGCCAGCTTTCCAGCGCGTGGCGCAGGCTCTTGCCCTGTGTTTGCAGGATGAAGTCGATCACTGTGGTGGTGCCGCCGTGCAGCGCGGCGAGCGTGCCGGTCTCGTAGTTGTCGCTGCTGAAGGTGCCCATGAAGGGCATGTCCAGGTGCACGTGCGGATCGATGCCGCCGGGCAGCACGAACTGGCCTTTTGCATCGATCACTTCAGCGTCCGGCGCGTGCAGGTCGTGCCCAATGGCCTTGATGTGTTCGCCTTCGATGAGTACATCGGCGCGGTGGAAGTCGGCAGCGGTGACGACGGTTCCGTTCTTGATCAGTAAGCTCATGTTGCGGGTGGACGGGTTACGTGTTGCGCGTTCAATGCCTGTCGGACACAAGGTAAATGTGCGAAGAATGTGTTCAATAATTGGGGCGTGCCCCTCACCCGGCTCCCAGGCCGGGGCTCGGGTCGGGCTATCCGCTATACTCCTCGTTCGTTCCTCACTGCGGGGTGCCGCTTCTATCCCTCACGCAGTACGCGTTCACGCATCAGCACCCAATACACCGCGAACGCAACACCCGTTCCGCTGAACCATGAGAGCGTGTAAAGGAACTCCAATGGCTTCACCCAATAGCCCACGAGCGCGACGAGTACACCCGAGACCAAGGCCACTATCGCCGCACTGTTCACGCCAGCATGCGGGCCATCCACTGTGTAGAGGTCGACGATGCTCAACGTGCGCTTTCGGACGATGAAATAGTCGCAGAGCAGGATACCGAGCACCGGACCAAGCAGCCCGCTCACAAAAATGAGGATCCCGCTGATCTCGTTCATCAGCCACCATGGGCAGATGACGATACCTACGAGCCCAGCGATGACGCCGCCCACACGGAAGCTGATCTTCTTCGGAAAGAGGTTGCTGAACGCATTGGCCGGCGCGATCACGTTCGCCGCGATGTTGGTGCTGAGCGTGGCGATGAGCAACGCCAGTTGAGCGAAGATCACGACCGCAGGGCTCTCGAACTTGCCAACCAGCGATACGGGATCCCATGGCGCATCCTCGGCGATGAGCACATCATCAAAAGCCACCACGGCCGCGCTGGTGACGAAGATGCCCACGAACGAGTAGAAAAGCATCGTTCCAGGCAAGCCGATGAACTGGCCCGCGAGCTGGTCCCTCTGGCTCTTGGCATAACGCGTGATGTCCGAGATGCTGATGGACATGGTGGCCCAGAAGCCGACCATGGCGGTGAACCAGAGCATGTAGTTCCAAATACCGACAGCCTTGCTTTCACCGGTACTGGCAGCTACGGGAACGGCGGACGACAACGCGCCTTCATCATTCGTGAAGTATACCACATCGGAATCGCTGCGCCCGATCGGTATTCGCATGGACGTTGAAGTGATCGGATGAAAGACACTCAGGTGTTTCCCGTGCGACAGGGAATTGCTTGAATATCTGGTCGCTTTAGGTCTGCCATTCTTGTCGACAATAGGCGTCAGAACAAGATCATGATCCATATCCGCGCGCTGTTGTATCACAGCAGAGGGACGTTGCAGTTGCTTCCCTTGCTCCAAGGCATTGGCGAAACCTCCTGCACTCTTCGCGCCCCACCCGATCAACACGATCCCGATGAGGATCAGGATCGGCGCGCTCCAATCCTCCAGCCAGCGTATGCTCTCAGTGCCCTTCCAGATGAACCAGATGTTGATCAGCCAGAACACCCCGAAGGCGATGAACTTGCCCATACTCAGGTCAACCTCCCCGACCTGTCCTGTGGCCGCGTTCCAGATCGAATAGACGGCCAGGCCGCCGATCCAGGTTTGCACACCGAACCAACCACACGCCACAATGGCTCTCACGAGGCTCGGGACATGCACCCCGGTCGTGCCGAATGCCGCCCTTCCCTGCACTGGGAACGGGATCCCGTATTTCACGCCTGGGTGACCGTTCAGCACCATGGGCAGCGTGATGACGAGATTGGCCAGACCGATGATCGTGAGCGCCGCCTGCCAGCTGAGCCCCGCCCTCATCATATACGAGGCCAGCAAATACGTAGGGATGCACACCGCCATGCCCACCCAGAGTGCAGCGAGGTTCCACTTGGTCCAGGTGCGCTTCTCCGCGGGTATCGGAGCCAGGTCCGGGCTGTAGAGCGGGGAACGGGTGATGTCCTCCATCAAACGATCTGCCGGCTGGTCGACCGGTCCATCAGTTCATCACACGCAGGCCTCATCAGCTATGCTCACCGCCTTGCTGATGATCTCCATTCCCTCGTCGATGCCCGCCTCATCGATGCACAGCGGCGGTGCCACGAAGATCCAGTTCCAGCGAACGAAGGTGAACATGCCCAGTTCGTTGATCTTCGCGGCCACCTTGTTCATTACGCCCATCTCCTCGGGCTTGGCGTTCCATGGCGCCGTTGGCTCCTTGGTCTCCCGGTTCTTCACCAGTTCGATGCAACCGAGTAAGCCGGTGTTGCGGAAGTCCCCGATGCTTGGATGCTTCTGTGCCAGTTCGGCCACGCGCTTCTCTACATAACTGCCCATGCGCGCCGCGTTCTTGACCAGACCCTCCTCCTCGTAAATATCGATGACGGCGTTGGCGGCGGCACAGGCCACGGCATGTGCGCTGTAGGTGAGACCGATCGGCAGTGGCTTGTCATCGAAGTGCTTGATGATCTCTTCGCGCACGATGAGGCCGCCGAGCGGGATGTAGCCGCTGGTGATGCCCTTCGCCATGCACAGGATGTCCGGCACCACGCCGTGGTGGTCGATGCCGAACCATTTGCCGGTGCGCCCGAAGCCGCTCATCACCTCGTCGCAGATGGTGAGGATGCCGTACCGATCCGCGATCTCCTTCACCCCTTTCCAGTAGCCCGGTGTGTATTTGATACAGCCGCTGCTACCGCTCTCCCCTTCCATCATGATCGCCGCAACGGAGCCGGGGCCTTCGTACTTCACCACGCGCTCCAAATGCGCCAGTGCGTTCACCGTGCATTCCTCCGGCGTCCTGCTGTTCCACGGGCAGCGGTAGAAATACGGGTTCTCCACGTGGATGATGTTCGGCACACCCTGGCTGTCGTGCGGCAAACCGCGCGGATCGCCGCCTGCGCTCAAGGCGCCATAGGTGGCGCCGTGGTAGCTCTGGTAAAGCGTGATGATCTTGTGGCGACCGGTGTACAGGCGAGCGAGCTTCATCGCATGCTCCACTGCTTCCGTACCGCCGTTGGTGAAGAAGGTGCGGTTGAGCGAACCCGGCGTGATCTCGGCGAGCTTCCTGCCCAGCTTACCACGCGCCTCCGTGATCATTCCCGGATGCACGTAGCTCACCTCGGCCATCTGTTTCGCCACCGCCTCCGCCACTTTCGGATGCCCGTGCCCGATGTTCACGTTCATCAATTGCGAGCTGAAGTCGATGTAGCGTTTACCCGATCGCTCGTAGAGGTAGATGCCCTTGGCGCGCTCGATGTTCAGCGGCGCCAGGCCGCTCTGCTTGCTCCAGGAGAAGATGGTGTGCTCGAGGTTGTCCTTGAGGATCTCGGCGGGATTGGTCTTGGTCAAAGTGCTCATAGGTATGGTTCGAAATGGAACGCAGATGACGCTGATCAAGCTGATACGCGCAGATAACGCGAGAAGAAGAATCTCATATCAGCGTTCATCTGTTCCATCTGCGTCATCAGCGTTCTATCTAGCTCATCCAATTCGTCTTCCCCTCCGGGTTCCACTTCGTCGTGGTCTTCTTCATCTGGGTCCAGAATTCGATGCTGCTCTTCCCGGTGATGTCACAGGTACCGAATTTGCTGTCGTTCCAGCCTCCGAAACTGAAGGGTTCGCGCGGCACTGGAACGCCGATGTTGACACCGATCATACCTGCGCTGGCGCGTTCCATGACTTGACGGGCTTGACCTCCGCTTTGGGTGAATACAGCTGCAGCGTTGCCGTAAGGGTTGGCGTTCTCGATCGCGATGGCAGCCTCGAGATCCTTCGCGCGGATGATGCTGATCACGGGACCGAAGACCTCCTCCTGCGAGATCCGCATATCGGTGGTGACGTGGTCGATGATGGTGGGGCCGAGGTAGTAACCGTCCTTCGCACCGCCTTCGACAGCAGGGTTCCGACCATCGAGGATGACCTTCGCTCCGGCCTTTTCTGCCTCGGCTATGAAACCGGTGATGCGTTCGTACGCAGCCTTGCTGATCACCGGCCCAAGGTTCTTGCCGGGGATGAGCTTCTTCGCCTCGATGATCATCTGATCGATGATGTGCTCCACGCCCCCTACACCGACCATTTGCGCAGCGGCCATGCAACGCTGGCCGGCGCAACCGCTCATGCTGGCGACCACGTTGCTCGCGGTCATTTCCAAATGCGCATCAGGAAGCACAAGTAAATGGTTCTTCGCACCGCCCAGGCAGAGCGCGCGTTTCAATGTGCTTGTGGCTCGGATGTATACGATCTTGGCCACTTTGGTGCTTCCAACGAAACTCACCGCCTTGATGCCCGGATGATCGCAGATGGCTTCCACGATCGCGCGGTCGCCGTTCACGACGTTGAAGACACCATCGGGGAGACCCGCTTCCTTCAAAAGCTCGGCAATGCGGATGGAACTGATGGGGACCACTTCGCTCGGCTTCAGGATCATCGTGTTGCCCAACATCAGTGCGTTGGGGATCGTCCAGTGCGGCACCATGTTCGGGAAGTTGAACGGGGCGATACTCGCCACCACACCCAACGGCTTACGTTCGATGCGGCATTCCACACCTTTGCTCACTTCAAGGACTTCACCTTGTATCAACTGCGGCAGGCTGCACGCGAATTCGCACAATTCCATGCTCTTGTCCACCTCGGCGTAGGACTCGTCCATCGTCTTGCCGTTCTCAGTATGCACCAGCACGGCTAGTTCTTCCCGGTTCTTCAGCAGCAATTCGCGGTAACGGAAGAATATCTGAGCGCGCTCTTTGATCGGTGTGCCGCTCCACCCGGGAAATGCGGCTTCCGCGGCTTTCACGGCCTTGTCCAGGTCGCTGGACGTACTCAGCAGCACCGTGCTGATCAAGCTGCCATCAAGCGGTGAACGCACGTCCATGCGTTGCTGCCCGTTCGCATCGAGCTTACCCGCGATGTAGTTCTTCGTCTCGTTGTACTTCAAGGTCTGGGTGGCCATGGCTGTTGAATAGTGGACTAAGCTACGATGGCGAGGAAAAAGGAACGCCCCTTGGCGGGGCGTTCCTAGGGTTCGTGCCTCTATTAATTGGCCGCAGGCGCCTCGGCAGGCGCGGTTTGGGTGGTATCCGCGCCACCGCCCATGTTGATGCCCATGTCGCTCATCATTTTCATCACGTCGAAGACCGTCCACAACTCCACGGCCTTCCCGTTCTCGAAGCGCATGACATCGATGCCGGTGGCCTCCCAGGCCTTACCGGTTGCCGGCATGCCGGGACCCATGTCACCCGTATTCGTACCCTTGACCATCGCCACGCCAGCGACCCAGTCGCCGTCCACGAGCATCACTTTGCCTTCAGCGCTCATGTCAGGGCTGCTGCCACGGTAGGTCTTCATTTGGTCGATGATCTGTTGCTTCCCGGTACTTTGGATCATGGGGTCCGGGTTGTGCGTCATGAAGTTGTCGGCGAGGTTATCGGCCAGCAACTTCTCGTCGCCGGTATTCCAAGCTTTACCGATGTTCTCGAAGGCGGCCTTGTTGGCGGCCTCCTTGTCCATTTGGGCTTGTTGTTCGGGTGTAACCCCGCCGCCACAGGCGGAGAAGATGACCAGGACAGCGGTCACCGGCAGGATCCTATTAAGCATGGGTCGGTTGGTTTGTGGGTCGAAAATAATCGGTTGGACCGGACGATGGTGCTCCTACTTTCGCGTTCCGAACCCGACCGATCACACCTTACCATGCCTTCCGTAGACATCCTCTCCAAGGTCGACCTGCAGATGCTCGACAACGCCATAAATGTGGTGAAGCGGGAAGTGGACACCCGTTACGACCTACGGGGGACCAACAGCACCATTGAACTGGACAAGAAGGCCCTCACCATCCGCCTTAGCACCGAGGACCATATGAAACTGGACGCCTTGCTCGACATCCTATTGGAGCGAAGTGGCAAGCAGAAGGTCGATGTGCGCAGCTATGACCTGAAGGAGGAACCGGTACCGAGCGGAAAAACGCTGTACCGCATCATCAAGGTGAAGCAGGGGATCGAACGCGAGACCGCCAAGAAGATCGTGAAGGCCATCAAGGATACCGGACTGAAGGTGCAACCGCAGATCATGGACGATCTGATCCGTGTGAACGGCAAGAAGATCGATGACCTCCAGGCGGTGATGGCCCTGTGCAGGGAGAAGGACTTCGAGATCCCGCTCACGTTCGAGAACATGAAGAGTTGATGAGGCATCGAATTGCCCTTTTCGACCGTCATACCCGCGAAACCGATCGATCATGCGAACACGATCATCCTCCCGGTCCATTGCATTTTCGTGGCTGCTCCTTTCTTCCCTGGCGTTCGCGAATGCACAGACCTACTTCTACATCAACTCCATCGGTGTCGATCCCGCAGAACCGACGGAGAACGACGCGATCACCATTTCGGTGCACGGCGACCTGAGCAGTTCGGGTGCATATATCGTTTCGGCGGACCACATGCTGATGGGCAGTACGGTCCACATCACCATTGTTGCGACAGACCCCGGTGGGTTGAGCGTACTCACCCCCCATACCGAGCAGATCACCATCGGCAATTTGCCTGCTGGGCCGTACAACATCCTCATTGATGGTGCTTTCATCCTTGACTCCGCGCCTGAATTCCAACACAGCTTCAACGTGTCGGGAGGTGGTGAAGGCCCCTTCTGCGAGGACTTGGACATCGTTTCCATCCAATGGCATCCGTTCACTGATGCAGCACTGATCGTTCATGTGACGAACACCTTGGAGAACTCGGGCTTCAGCTATCCCGGATTCGTCCTATTGGACGCGGAGGGTGACACGCTAGCACGGGAAACGGTGATCTACAAAGGGATCGGGACCGATAGCTGGCACACCTTGGAACTTCACGAGGACGCCGTTATTCCGGAGGGAACGTTCCAAGGAACCTTGCACCTCTGGACCGGTTTCTATGAGGAATTCGCCTGCGAATGGGGCCCGTCGATCGACCTCTGCCCGGCAACGGAGTGTACGACCATCCACCCCTACGTCGTCAACTTGGGCAACGGCCTCGCGATCGGCACGTTCACCTGGACCATTACCGCTGATGGCACCCTCATGGCCCAGGGCCAGTTCGAATTGACCGCTGAGATGCAATCGGACCAAGCTGTGACATGCCTCCCGCCCGGCGCCTATGTAATGACCGTCGAGTTCGACCAAGAGCCTACTGGAGGCCAGTTGCGTTCCGGTGTGGATGGAGAGAACGCAGTTACAGGTCCATCGCAACCCTTGCTGTCCGGTACGCCGACCCCAATGCCCATCAATGTCCTCGAACGCTGCGTGGAGGGGACGAATACCGTTCTTGAAAACGACGGATCCCGTGTGCTCGTTGTAACGACCATGGATCGGGCCATCCTGGTCTCCGATCCCACTGGTGCCCCTCTGGGTACCGTGTACCTGTTCGACGCCGTCGGAAGATCGATCACGACCACGACTACCCTCGGTGATCGAATGCGTTTCGATGTGACCACCGATGGGATCTACTTTTTGCGGACCAGGGATGGTAACGCGAAAGTGATCGTCCAACAGCCTTAGAGCGGTGCGCTGGACCGCTCTTACGAAGGATCCCCTTCAGCCCGTATCGCGAAGCGAACACCTGCGGACGAGCGGTGTAGGCTTGTCCGTTGCATTCCTGTCGCTGGGGGCCTTGGTGGCCTTGCTCATCACTCCAACATTCGGAGCGCAAGCACAACGTGTCACCGACGCCAACGCCCATCTGTGGGTTTCCCATTGGGGTGATCATCGACTTGGCAAGCACTGGGGCTTCCACACGGAGGCACATTGGCGTCGCCATGACATGGGCCGGACCTGGCAGCAGCTCCTGCTCCGCCCGGCGATCAACTTTCACCTGAACGACCAGGTGCTGTTCACCCAAGGCTACAGTTACTACATCAACTATCCCTATGGTGAGCACCCGTCCCAATTCCAGAACTGGGAACACCATCTCTATCAGCAGGTACAGTTGACCCAGCCTCTCGGCCGAGTGAGGGTGCAGCACAGGTTCAGGATGGAGGAGCGCTTTATCGCGAAGATGAAAGCCGACGCCGCCGATCCGAACGAAGGTGTCCTGGACCGCTACACCTACCAGAGCAGGTTCCGATATCGCGTTTGGGTGACCGTTCCGCTGGGCAAGGGTGGGAACATCGGACCTGGCGTATTCACGGCCAACATCTACGATGAGGTTTTCATCAACTTCGGCGACTCGCAGCGCCTGGACTATGTCAACCAGAACCGGATCTCCGCATTGCTGGGTTATCAGGTGTGCGCACCATTGAATGTGATGGCCGGCTATCTCTACCAGACCATTCAACGTCCAGGTGCGGCAAGTGGCGCGGACCTGATCGAACTGAACTCCACCCTACACGTAGCCCTCGTGTACAACCTGGATCTGCGCAAGAAGGGGCTCCCTGCGAAGGATGGACCGTGAAAAGGCGAAGCCCGCCTTACGGGGCGGGCTTCCGAGTATCCTGATCTCCCGGCTTACGGGCCTGGACAGGGACTTTTAACGCCGCTAGGCTGATGTCCCCTGTGATCAGGTATGCCTTTGGCTTGCTTGCGCGAGCCGCTGTTGGTTCAACGCAAGACTTGTACCGAATGTTACATGGTACTGTCCCGAGGAATGGGATCCAAGCCGGATACCCCCCTTCAGCTCCGGGTCCTGGACCCTCAGGTCGCGATCCTCCGGTAACCCGGTATCCGGCAGATCGGTCGCGGCCGCCGTGGTGGCATCGCGCAACAGGTCGAACAAGGTGCTGGTTTCGGGCAAGTCCACTTCGACAGCCCTGCGGGACGCCTGTTCGGCACTTACGACCTTGGGCCAGGGTGTGTCAAGCAAATGATCGCTTAACGCGTGGAAACCTTCAGCAAGCGGCTCGTTGGCTTGGGTGACATTCGAGTGATAGTGTAGTGGACCTATCGTCCCAAAACGCAGGTCGGATACTTCGTATCGGCCCGTATCCAAAAGATCGGGACCATGGTCGAGCGCATCCAGGACGAGCGATCCGCGTGATGGCCCATCGACGGATGGACGCCGCAAGTCACGGTAGTCGGTGAGCGCCGCAAAGCGCCCGGTGCGATCTATTCCTTGCCAGGTCCAACCGCCCTGGAGGTCCTTTCCAGCAAGGAGGTCGGGGCGGTCCGACAAGAACTCGGCTCGGCGTGTAGGGCGGGAATGGAGTTCGTCGCGATCGGCCGCGACGATCAGCGGGAGATCCGGATGATGTTCTTAAGCGAGAATGAAAGGCACAAGGCCCCAAGGAAGCCTAAAGACCGGGCCTAGAACACGGTTTCACCCTTCAGGAAGAGGACGAAAACGAAGGTCATGAGGAAGTGATGGAAAAGCAAAAGCGCCGTTGCCACGGTCAGAACGGTCTTGCCGCTCGAAGTGAGTTCGGGGAACAACTTCTTGTTGTTGACGGCGATGATCGGCAAGGGCACCGTGGCCAACAGGAACGTGACAGCCAAAGTCTTGAAGATCAACACATTATCCATCACACCGAAGAACAGGTGCGCGTAGTAGAACACAAAGCCTGCGAAGGACAGGAGTCCCAAGCGAACGAAGAGTCTGGCTTCAGCTACCATTTTGGTCTTGGTTTCCATTACAAAAGACGTAGGGTTGAAACGGGGTTGCGTGCCTCATGGTTACAGATTATCCACAATGGCCGGTGCGGATCGGGATCCTACCACCCCGCGCCGATCCTGCGATAGCAGCGGAATAATCCAGCGAAAGCCACCCCACATCCCAGAGCGAACAGAGCCCAAGGGAACCTCTCCGGTATATAATCACGCCCGTTGACCAATGCGGCGGACCTGCTTTCTTCCATAAGCGTGGGGTCCACAAGCCCTTGCACGCCGAAAGAGCTCATCAGCGGATCCAGGGTGAACGAAAGGATGATGACCAGCGCACCGATGATGAAAAGCGCCCAGGACCACTTGTCCACGAGACCGGAGGGGCGTTTGGAGCGACCGTAAAGGAGCACCACCGCAAGTCCAATGAGGCCCAAAGAGACCACACAGGGAGCCCAGACCGGTCCCACCCAGGGCACCGGAATTAGGAACAGCAAGTCGCGGCTGGCGAGACTGGAAGGCCAGTCCAGCAGCACTTTCAGCCAGACATAGTAGAAGATGTCCCAAACGCCGAAGCCAAAGCAGAACCAGGCGAAACGTTCAAGAGCTGAGCGTGCTACCAACGCCCCCGGGACCAGCAGCATGATCAGGGTAGCCGCCTCTCTCCACACTTCCGTGGTCACCAATGTTGCGCTCATCGGTACCAAGGGAAAATCAAAGCCCTCCGGATAATAAAGCGCTCGCAGGTAGACCACTACGGCACTTTCCAGGAATGCCATGGCCATGAAGAAAACGGACATCCAGACGAAGAGACGGCGGATATCAGGACGCATGGGATGCGATGTTCACCTCGGCGAGCAACCCACGATGGTCGCTGCCCGGAATGTGGACGGTGGTGATGGAGGACGTTGAGATCGACCTTGAGATCAAGAGGTGGTCCAGCGGGATCAGTGCCAAAGCGCCGATCGACGGCCATGTCCGCTGATCAACCCCGGTGGTCGGTGCAAGCCCTGCCCGGATACAGAATCGTTCGAAAGCACTATCCCATGGCACGGTGTTCAGGTCCCCAACAAGCAACGTGGCCGTTCCACTTTGTGCAATGTAGCGGGCAAGATGGTCCAGTTGTCGATTGCGCCGTTTGAAGTGTGCATAGCTGATGGGCGAAGTGGCATGGACCGCGAGCAGCCGCAAAGGCCGACCGTCGACTTCGATCATCGCTTCGATGAAAGGCGAACCGAGGACCACGATGGTCCCGACGCGTGTGAACGGCCGCTTACTGAACAAGGCTATGCCGTAGCAATTGGTACGTGGTTCGATATGCACATACGGATACGTCGTGCACAGGCCCGATCGCAATGCCTCTCCCCACTCGGGTCCCACTTCCTGCACGGAGATCACGTCGGCACCGCTCTTCAGTGCACCTGAGATCGCCGCATCGAACGCGGAGTTCGGCTGCAGCACGTTCATGTGCAGGACCTTCAGCTTCGTCCCGTCCGTAGTGACGAATGCAGCTTGCTCCGGGGCACTTATCTGTGGCGCGAGCAGCGCGGCACAGAACAGGGCGGTAAAAGCCATCCACCAACGCCTGCTCCAGATGAGCAAAGCCGATACGCAGATGAAGCCCACGCACCATTGTAGCATGAACGCCCGTGCCAACATGGGCAAATAGGCATCGGGCGCAAAAGCCAGGCCGGTCGCGGTCAGCAGGAACAGCGCCATCCAGCGCAGTTCTGTAAAAGCTCTTGGGTTGCTCATCGGATGGGTCACGGTGTTCGTTCGGCCATGCGGTCGATCCTGCGCAGCACAAGCCACAGTGGAATGGCGCCGATGACACCGAATGATGCATCGACACATCGCCAGAAGAAGGGTATGCCACGCACAGGTGCCCAGAAGAATGCCAGCGGTAGTACGAGCAGGCAACACCAGAGCCCCCATTCGATCACCCAGCGATTGCGGACAGGGTCGCGATAGGGACCAACGAAGGCGAGCGCGATGACCACGTGGGCGAACGCGAGCCAATCGGTCCCATAGAACAGCATCGGATAGGATCCGCCCACATACGCCACCGCTTCCGCAGCGTACGCGGCCCACCCCCTCCAGGGGTCACCCCATGCCACCGTGATATCCGCCAGCCAGGCCGTGCCCCACTCCAATGGCACTGCCGTGAGCCCACTGAAGATCAACGCGACCATGAAGAAGACGATCCAACGGCGGATGAAGACGAGGTCGGTGTTGGTGCCCATGATCATTTGCCGGTACGGGGTCCCATCGCTTCCAGCGCATGCATGGTCCGCCGATCAGCGAGATTGTGTTCCTGCCAGTGCGACGTTTCGTAGCGCGCGGTGAAGCGATCGCGTTTGGCATCCAGTTCGCGCCGGAAGGTGCTCGGTTCCAAATGATCGACCCAGCGTACGGTATTCATGCGATGCCGTTCCATCTGCATTTCCACCACATCCAGGTTCGCATAGAGCAGCGGCAGAACCTTGTCGCCCATGGAGAGGTAGTTGTCGATATCGATCTCGCCCTTGTTCCAATGTGCCAGGTTGTAACGCACGATGGTGCTGTCCCAATCAACGGTGGTAAGTCCGATCAACACCGCAAAGGCCGCCCATCCGTTCACGCGTGCCATGTAGAACAAGCTCTTCCTGTCACGGACCTTCAGGTAAAGCGTGATCAGGCCGATGAGGACCAAGGCGAGGAATACGATCACCCCGATCCGCTTGTATGCCAATCCATGGAACGAGATATAGTGGTAGTTCCGCAGGAAGACCGATATGCCGAGGATGAAATTCTGTACGAGCCATAGCATGGCCAGGCGCTTCAGCCAGATGTTCCTCGAATAGAAATTCTGGTTACCACGGAATAGGTACATGATCAGCAACATGCTGAGCAGGATGCTGATGATGAGCAACCACGTCCCTTCATGCACGAATTGCTTCAAGCTGAACCCTTCCGGCACTTCGAACCCGAACCAGACCCAATTGATGTCGATCACGTTCACGACGAGCAGTAGCGCGTTCACGGCCACAAGCAACATCACGCCCATGCGACGTTCGCGTTCGAGCGGATCCATGGCGCGTGGTGCCATCCAATGCGGACGACGGAGCCTGGTGCGCACCAGGGCATCGGTCCAACTCCCCTCCAGCTGAGCGACCATACCCGAGGCGAACCGTAGGAGCAATGCAGCACAGGTCCCCAGCGCGAAAAGGAAGAAGAACGTGTGCGGTGTGAAGATCCCCTCCAGCAGATCGCCGAAGATCTCCCACAAACCATCCATGAAACCTGCCGTGAGGTGATCGAACTTGGGGTTCCCGGCACGATAGAGTTGCGTGAACAAGAGCACCAGCAGTAATGGCAGCAGGCCCATCCTCACCCAACGCCAGCCGGTACGCGGCGCGCCCCGCGACAAGGCCACATCGTCAATTTGGCGCAGAAGACCGAAGGGCACCATCACGGCATTGGCCATCGAATGAACGCCCGCGAAGAACAACGAACGCAAGCGCGGCTCTTGAGCCAATGCCGCCCCGACGGCCAATGCCAGCATCGCCATGACCATCGCGATCACGCTGTGCTGGACATACACCATGGCACCGGCCAACAATGCTCCTCCCAGGACCATCCGGGCGGTGATCGACAGTCCTTTCCAAGTGTAACGCTGTAGGAGAAGCAACGCGACAAGGATGATGAACAACAAGAGGTTCAACCCCAGATCATGGCCCCAGAAAAGTCGATCGAACGCGATCGCGGCGAGCCCGACGGAGAGCAGCAGTAGCCAGCGCTCAATAGGACTTTGGGTGGTGGTCTCAGGTGTCATGGATCAGTGTTTGGGGATCAATCGTTCTATGGCGTCGAGGTGCGCCCGAAAGGCTTTAGCGCCGCTGGTGCTGACCTTGTAACTGGTGTTCGGCCGTTTCCCGACGAACCGCTTCCGCACTTGCACGAACTTCATTTCCTCCAGTGCGGCGAGGTGGCTGGCGAGGTTGCCGTCCGTCACTCCAAGCAGCTCCTTCAACCGCACGTGGTCCACCCATTCGTTGACCACGAGCACAGCCATCACGCCCAATCGGACCCGGCTTTCGAACGCTTTATTGAGCAGCTCGATCATATGCTTCCACCACCGTGGCCAGCGCGCTCGTAACGCACGTACATCACGGCGCCGTAAATGATGTGCAATACCCCGAACCCCAGAGCCCAGAAGAGCAGACCGGCCTCCAGCCAGAAGACGGAGATGGCCCCCAGCAACATTTCGCACAGGCCGAGCCAACGAACCTCGTCAAGCGTGTATTTCCCGGCATTGAACAGCGCGAGGCCATAGAAGACGAGGGTTGCTGGGGCTACCAGCCCCGGCAGGCCGTAATAGAACAACGCCAGGCAGAAGATCCCACCCATCACCAAAGGCACCAGCATGTTGATCAACAACCGCTGCGCAGTTGCATCCCAGAGATACTGGCCTGTTCGTTTGCTGCGCCGCCAGGTGAACCATGCCGCGCTCAGCAGCGCCACGAGCAATACCAGGGAGGCATCCGTCAGAAGCGTGAGCAAAAGCTCATGGGGAGCGGTGTACCCATTTCCTGTTCCGTACGTCAGGACATCCCTCGATCGACCGATCGCCACCGTGATGTGGTGCTGTGCAAGCAAGGCGCCGCCCAAGGCGACGAATCCGGCTATGACGCCACTAAGGCCGCTGAGACTCAGGAAGCGCGTGCTCCGGTCCATCAATACGCGGATGTGGGCAAGCTCGTTGATGGGATCGTTCGGGACCATATTCAAAGTACTTTGCAGTACAAAGTAACAGGATCCGGAACGATATATTGCATACCGGTCCGAAAAACACGTCAGTGCATGGAGACCATGGCCAAGGCGGCGCCGACCAACACGGCCACGAAGCGCGCCGCATTGAAGCGGTGCTCCGGCGCGCTCTCGAAAATGATGGTGGTGCTGATGTGCAACAACATGCCGATCGCCAGACCGAGCATGTCATGCAGGAAATGGTGGCCCACCCCCTCCCCTAGCAACACTCCGGTAAGTATGCCCAACGGAGCGGCCACAGCGAAGGTCCCGATCATGGCCCAGCTTGCGATACTGCCCATTCCTGAACGCAACAGGACAGTGGCAAGCGCGATCACCATGGGCATCTTGTGGAGAAGGACGCCCACCAGGAAAGGGATGTTCCCCGACACCGCCGGATCTGCGAAGGGTATCCCTTCAGCATAGGAATGCAGGCAAAGGCTCAGCAAGGTGACCAACGGCAGGGCTTTACCGGGTGTGGCGTGTACGTGGCCATGTTCGATCCCGTGGCTGAAGAATTCCAGTACCACCTGCAGGAGGAAACCTCCCAAAACCCAGAACCCGATGCGCGGACCCTCCTCAGCATAGAGCTCAGGCAGCATGTGCAGGAACACCACACCGAGCAGGAATGCACCGCTGAACGAGAGCAGAAGCCTCAACCAGTGGGCCTCGGGTTTCAGCGTGCGTACGAGTGCGCCAGCCAGCAAGGGCAGCAGGAAGAAAGCGAGAACGGTCGTAAGGGTCATGGGCTCGATCTACGCATCCAGAGCACGTAGCGTTGGGAATGCTGTGGGTCGAAAGGAACGAGTTCGGGACCATCCGTCCGGTCCTCGACGATAAAGCCGGCCGCGCGGGCCATTTCTTCCAATTGGACAGGGGTCAGCGCCTGCACGCGCTCCTCGTAGACGTGATGATCCCGCCCGTCGGTGACGGCAATGCGTTTCACGAGCACCCCGTTCGAAAGCGTTCGGGTCACTTTGAACTCCACCCGGTCCTTGGCGACGGTCTCTATAGGGACGAGATCACGCAGGACCAGCTCGGTGTTCATAAAGTCGAGGACGAAGAGGCCGCCGGGTTTCAACGCCAACGCCACGGCTTCGAAGACCTTGCGGTCATCCTCAAGGTCCTCGAAATAGCCCAAGCTGGTGAACAGGCAGCACACTGCATCGAAACCTCCGGGCCGGAAAGGTTCACGCATATCGTGCACGTGGAACTCGGCCTTGGGCACCACGCGCCTGGCCTCGGCAATGCTTGCTTCGGAAATATCCACGCCGGTGACCTGAAGCCCGGCTTCGGCGAAACAACGGGCATGCCGACCGCGACCACACGCAAGGTCGAGGATCCGGGCACCCGGGGGAAGCGCCCAACGTTCCATGATGGTGGCCACCCAAGCATGGGCATCCTCTTCATCGCGGTGGCCGTAGAGCAACGCGTAGTAGCGGGTACCGAACCAGTGCTTGAACCAACCCATCAGTGGAGCGACGCGGACGGCGAAAGTACCGTGCTGCTCGACGGGTTGACAATTCCGTGGATAACTCCTACCAGCCGGCACGTTGCATCGGGAGCCGGTGGGTTCTCTTTGCTGGCATCAGCGGTACAAACGCCAAAACAGGCCGATGCTCGAACGGATCCATGACCTCTATGATGAACTGGAGCGCCAACGGGTGATGCTGTCCTTCAAGGGTAGCCTTTCCCCCGAACTGGTGACCGCGCTGCTTGGCTTGGTGGAGCGGAAGATGGAAGTGATCGAGCCCGACCCGCGCACCCGGAAGCGGGTGTTCAATGTGGTGATGGAATGCCTCCAGAACCTGTTCCACCACAACGCCCATCTGCGCTTTCAGGACGGTCGAACCGAACAAACGGTCGATCCCCATGGCGTGGTCATGATCGCACACCAGGACCAGGGCTATTCCGTGCTTACCGGGAATTTCATGGCCGGTTCCGATGTGGAACACCTCAAGGGCCACCTCGACCGGATCAACGCCCTGCCGCCTGAGGAACTACGCGAATTCTATCGGGAGACGTTGGCGGACGGCAACTACACGAAGAATGGTGGCGGCGGGCTCGGCATGATCGACATTGCGCGGAAGAGCGGCGGGAAATTGGAATATGGGTTCGTGCCGTACGACAAGGACAACGCCTTCTTCAGCCTCAACGTGAACGTGACACCTTAGACCGCATTACCATGGCAGCGCTCCATCTCGAAGGATCCCCGAAGACCCCGCATGTGAATTTCGACCCCGAGACCGGGTTGCTGGAACTCAAGGGACGTTCGATACCTGAGAACTCGATCGATTTCTACAAACCGTTGATCGATTGGCTGGACAAGTACGGTCGGGCGCCCAAGGCCAAGACCGCCTTGCATGTACAACTGGAGTACTTCAATACGAGCTCGTCCAAGTGCATCCTGGACCTGTTCAAGAAGCTCGAAGGTGTTCGTGCCACGGGCAACGAGGTCACCGTGTTGTGGCATTACGAAGCGGATGACGAGGACATGTTGGAGGCCGGTGAGGACTATGCCGGTATCATCAACATCCCCTTCAAGATGATCCAGATCGAGGAAGTGGACGGTAAGTAGTTCGCGGACGATCGATCCCGTTACGAGCCCTGGCCGACCGCCGGGGCTTCGTTTTAGCGATCACCCTTTACAGGGATCAACTTCATAAGGCGGGGGAAAACCTCGGCGTACAAGGTCAGTGCCAGGACAAAAGCCATTCCCCAGAGGACCAATGTATTGGCCCAAAGCGTCGGAAAGCGCAAGCCGAGGAACCATTTCGCCGGAGCGTAGAATTGGGCCCCGAAGAACCCGTTACGGACCGGTTCGAGGTAGATGGGATCGTTCTTCTGGACCAGTTCGCCATGGTCCGCAACGATCACGTTCACGTCGTTCTTGTTGGTGACCACATCCGCGAGGCTCTCGTTCCGGTAGGTATCCAGTACGCTGAAGTAATGTGCGCGCAGTTCCGGCGTAGCTGTCATCGCTGCGATCCGCTTCTCCTTCTCAGCCTCGGCGGCCTTGTATACGGTGCGGTAGTGGTTGGTCAGCACATCCAAGCTCGCCTCCAGTGCGTCCAGCACGGCCGCATTGACGCGCTGTGGTTCGAGTTCGTCCAGTTCCTTGAACGCATAGCCCTTCAAATGCTCGGATTCCTTCTGCAATTCGACACGCAACAAGGCAAGTTCATAGGCCATATCCACACCTTCCGGATGCCCCTCCACCGCTCTGCGGACATTGCCCGCACTGTTCTCCAACTCGCGCACCCAAAGATCCTTCTTCCAGTTCGCGGTCTTCATCCGCTGGTCCAGTGCATAGAACTCACGCTCGTACTTGTTGTCCATGAACTGCGTGACCGCAAGGCCCTCGTAGGCCCAGCGTGAGGCCATTACATTCCCGGTCCACGGCACACTTCGCTCCGACGCGAACCACGGATGCAGCTTGTCGAATTTGACGATGATGCCACTGAAGAGCAACTGCGGGATGATGAGCACCGGGATGATGATGTAGATCACCTTGGCGCTGTTGAAGCTGGCGCTCACGTTCAGGCCCAGCACGTTCGCGAAACAGGACGTACTGAAGAGCAGCAACCAATGCTGGAAATGCTGGCCTTCGATATCCAGCACCGAGTGTCCGACCGCGATGAATAGCATGGTCTGGATGGCCGAGATCATGAACAGGATGCCGATCTTGCTCATCAAGTAGCTCATCCAGCTCAGGTCCAGGAATTTCTCCCGTTGCAGGATCTTGCGATCACGGATGATCTCCTCCGCGCTTACAGTAAGGCCGAGGAACAGGGCCACGATAACGGCGATGAAGAGGTACTGCGGGATGTTGTCGTTCTCGCGGAAGATGTAGGCACCTGCCGTCCCATGACCGGTCCGGTAGAACTTCAGGAAGAATGCCATCAGGTAGGCCAAAGCCGGGGCCTCCAACAAGTTGATGAGCACATACTGGCGGTTGGCCAGTTTGCTCAACAGATCACGCTTGAAATAGACCTGGAGCTGGCGCAGTTTATCGGGAACGGCGAACGTGCTCTTGGGTACGGTCCGTTCCTCCACCACCTGCGCCATACGCCCGTCCATCTGCGCACGGAACACCTCGTTCCAGGCTTCCGGGCTGATGCGACGCTGGTCGGTCTCGTTACCATACTCGTCGACCAGTTTCGCCTCCAGGATATTGAAGATCTGCTCGGGGTTCACGTTGCCACAGGCCGAACACTGGCCCACATCACTGTTCACCTGCCCGGTGACACGCTTGAAGTAGACCACGGAATCGACAGGATCACCGTAGTAGACCGGATGACCTTCCTGATCCATCAAGAGCAGCCGATCGAACAACTTGAAGATGTCCGATGAAGGTTGGTGGATCACCACGAAGACGAGCCTGCCTTTGAGGGCAAGTTCCTTCAGCAGGTCCATGATGTTCTCCGAATCGCGTGAACTGAGGCCGCTGGTCGGTTCGTCCACGAAGAGCACGCTCGGCTCGCGGATCAACTCAAGGGCGATGTTCAGGCGTTTCCGCTGACCACCACTGATGGTCTTCTCCAAGGGACTGCCCACCTTCAGGTCCTTCGTCTCGTACAGTCCGAGCGATTGCAACATGCGGAGCACGCGCTCGCTCACCTGTGCATCGTTCTGGTCGCCGAAGCAGAGCTTGGCGTTGTAGAAGAGGTTCTGGAAGACCGTCAGTTCCTCGATCAACAGGTCGTCCTGGCTCACGTGCCCGATCACGCCACGGATACGGTCGCGCTCCGTATGCACATCAACACCGTTGATGGTCACGTGGCCCCTGCTCGGCTTCAGGTTCCCATTGAGGACATTCAGCAAGGTGCTCTTGCCGCTACCACTACCACCCATGATCCCGATGAGCTTGCCACCGGTCTCGGCCAGCTTCAACTCATGCAGACCCAAGCGTCCGTTGGGGAAAGTATACTCGATCGCATCCGCCTTGAACACGATACGCGAACGGCCGCCCTTGTTCATGAAGGCGGCAAGGATGTCGCTATAGTAGATCGGCACGCCGTGCGGCGGTCGCACGCTGGTACCGTTGCTCAGCACATAATGGCTGTCGTTGCCCATGCGCTGGCCGTTCAGGAGCACATCGTCCAGGCCGGTGTACCGCATCACGTAGAGGTTCACGCTCGGCACGTGCAGGACGCGCAACTCGCCATCCAGACCATGCGCATGGATGTGGCGGGCGTGTTGCCGCGTGTTGTTCACCGCAGCATCGATGTAAAGCAAGTGTGCGGCATCCTCGCGCAGGCTGCGTTCCCCTTCGACGAACGATCGGCACCTGGCGAAATCCTCATGGCCGATATTGAACGTTTCGGCCACGGTTGAAACGAATTCCGCCTCCTGTTCGGTGACTTCCTCGTTGGACCGGATGAACTCCAACAGGTGAACGAGCACGACGAACTTCTGGCGTTGGTTCAGTTCTTCGTTCACCTGGGTGCAGATCTTCAGGATCTTCACCGAATTGAGGGAGGTACGCTTGCGACCTGCACGGCTTTGGCCACCGCTGGCATGGAAGGCTTGCACGAACGCTTGGTAGCGGTCCATGTGCATGGCGGCCATCTCCGGGCTGAACTGTTTCCTCAGGAAACGTTCCAGGATGGGTGCATTTTCCGGCCGCGCACCCTCGCCAACGGCATCGCCCTTGGCGATGATGGCGAACAGTTGCAATAAGGCCTTGAGTATCTTTTCGCTCATACGTCCCGCCTTCTGCTCCTTGGAAAGGACCCAAAAAGAGCGCCCCTCTTTACGGGAGGAGCGCTGAAAAGTTCCGGTACGTGAAGGAAGGCCCGTTGGGGCCGCAAGAACTACTTCTTGAAGCCGATCAACATCACGGCACAGCCACTACCGGCTTTGGAGGGGTCGAGACCCGCTTCCACTTTCACGTCGATGGTATTGGTCACTGCAAGGTCCCAATAGGGCGCGTTGCCTTGGTCCTTGTTGCTGAAAAGCACATTGTTGTCCTTGTCCAACACATTGAAGATCAGGATCCCATCCGTCTCTCCGCTGCACGCTGCAACCCGGTAGGTGGTCCCCCCGAAGAGGGTGAGGTTGAACTCAGCCTGCTCATCACCCTGCAAGAGCGCCCGGTAGAACTGACCATCGGGGATATACTGGTTGGTGATGTGCTTCTCGCAACGAGCAGCAATGGATTGGCAAAGGTCCTGGGCCTGCGCGCCGAAGCCGCTGGCCAACGTGATCATGAGAAGGGTCCTACGCATGGGTCAGGCAAGGATCATGTTGCGGAGTGCGGTCACCTTGGCCGAGATGGCCCCCAACTGATCGGCCGGGATGGTGATGGTGCTCGTGCTATTGATGAAAGTGGTCTTCTTGGCCGCGTCGGTCACAGGCTCCTGAAAGGTGTAGGTGCTCGTAATGCCAGCGAAGAGGGCGTTCAATTCCTTCAACCCGGCAATGAACGTTGTCGCCGCCTTCTCCTTGTCGCTACGTTCCAGCAATTCCACCAAGGCGGCAAGCGTGTTCTTCTGCTCCCCGATGCGGTTCACCAACGTCTGGTCCTTAGCGGCAGCCGGATCCGAGATCGTGAGGTAGAGGGATTCCAGCCATCCACCGGCAAGCACCAAGGCGCTCACGTCGTCCCGTTGGTTGTTCTTGAGGTATTGGTCGGCAGCGCGGAAGGCCGTACCGCTGAATTGCAGCAGGCTGTCCTCACTACCCAGGTTGGCCTTGAACTTCTCCAGCAGAGCCCGATCGAAGGAGTTCGTCAGTTCCAGCTTGTTCCCGACCTTCTCAATGGCTTGCATGGTGGCCATGGCGCGTTGCCCGTCCTTGTGGACCGTTACATAGGCCATATCAGCACCGTACATGCCCAGCACCAAGCTTTGCCCCACCTTGCCCACAACGACGTCGCCCTTGTCCAAGGGGGCGGTGAGGTCCTTCTGGTACTTCAGCCCGGCCTTGCGGATGGCAAGGGCGGTCTGTACCGGCGATGGAATGCTGAAGAGTTGTCCGCCGACATTGATCAGCTCGGTCTCCTTGGGCGTGGTATCCACGGCGAGAGTGTCCGATTGGGTCCCGTCCGAAGCGGTATCGGAGCCGCCGCAGGAGGCAATGAGCAACCCAAGGGAGAGCCCCAGGGCGATGATCGAAGGTTTTGGCGCTGCCATGCTTGCGCAGAATGTGTTCGTTATCCGGGTGTCGAAGGTAGGTGTGTGATCAGTCCGGGGTTCCAGAGCGGGTGGGCAGTTTTCAACACCCCACCGGGATAGACCTTGGATGCGGCCTACCATCGAAGGAAACGCGAACCCTTGAGCCCGTACCAAAGCATGAAGAGGTAGCACGGCACCATGACCCAGTAGGCTTGCTGATGCCCCACGGACGGTCGGCCGGCCAGACTTCCATAAAGCAAGGGCAACAACGCCCCCCCTGCGATCGCCATGATCAACAAAGCACTCCCGGTCTTTGTGTGGCGACCCAACCCTGCGATCGCCAGCGGCCAGATGGCCGGCCACACCAGGGCATTGGCCA
>DEQO01000104.1:9074-9478 GCA_002360495.1 Flavobacteriales bacterium UBA3364 | reverse complement strand
AGTTCGGTGGTCAGCGCTTCGGTGAAATGGAGGTGTGGGCGTTGGAGGCCTTCGGTGCCGCCAACATCCTGCAGGAGATCCTCACCGTGAAGAGCGATGACGTGATCGGCCGTGCCAAGGCCTACGAGGCCATCGTGAAGGGCGAACCCCTTCCGCAACCGGGCATCCCGGAATCATTCAACGTGTTGCTCCACGAATTGCGTGGCCTGGCACTGAACGTTTCCTTGGAGTGACACTATCCCGGTGAGCAACTGAACGTCGAACGGAAGCAAGCAACGAGAGCACATGAAGAAGGAAGTGAAGCTGAACAGCAACTTCAACAAGATCGTCATCAGCCTGGCCAGCCCCGAGCTCATCCTCGAGCGCAGCCATGGTGAGGTGATCAAGCCGGAGACGATCAACTA
>DEQO01000104.1:0-8878 GCA_002360495.1 Flavobacteriales bacterium UBA3364 | reverse complement strand
ACGATCAACTACCGCACCTACAAGCCGGAGCGCGATGGTCTTTTCTGTGAGCGCATCTTCGGTCCGGTGAAGGATTTCGAATGCCACTGCGGCAAGTACAAGCGTATCCGCTACAAGGGGATCGTTTGCGACCGTTGCGGTGTGGAGGTGACCGAGAAGAAGGTGCGTCGCGAACGCATGGGCCACATCCAACTGGTGGTGCCTGTCGCGCACATCTGGTATTTCCGCAGCCTGCCGAACAAGATCGGCTACCTGTTGGGCCTGCCCACCAAGAAGCTCGACCAGATCATCTACTACGAGCGTTACGTGGTGATCCAGGCAGGTGCCGCCATGAACAAGGAGGGCAACCCGGTGCAGTACCTCGACTTCCTCACGGAAGAAGAGTACCTGGACATCGTGGAGGCCCTCGGCAAGGAGAACCAGCATCTGGATGAGAGCGATCCGAACAAGTTCGTCGCCAAGATGGGTGCCGATGCCTTGCACGATCTGCTGAAGCGCCTGGACCTCGATGGCCTGAGCTACGATCTGCGCCACAAGGCCAACACCGAGACCAGCCAGCAGCGCAAGAACGAAGCGTTGAAGCGCCTGAACGTGGTGGAGGCGTTCCGTGATGCCATCAGCCGCCGGAGCAACAACCCGGAATGGATGATCATCAAGGTGGTGCCGGTGATCCCACCCGAACTGCGTCCGCTTGTTCCCCTGGACGGAGGCCGTTTCGCCACGTCCGACCTGAACGATCTCTATCGCCGTGTGATCATCCGTAACAACCGCTTGAAGCGCTTGATGGAGATCAAGGCGCCGGAAGTGATCCTACGGAACGAGAAGCGCATGCTCCAGGAGGCCGTCGATAGCCTCTTCGACAACAGCCGCAAGAGCAGCGCAGTGAAGAGCGAAAGCAACCGCCCCCTGAAGTCATTGAGCGATTCGCTCAAGGGCAAGCAGGGCCGCTTCCGCCAGAACCTGCTCGGTAAGCGCGTGGACTACAGCGCACGTTCCGTGATCGTTGTAGGTCCTGAAATGAAACTACACGAGTGCGGTCTGCCCAAGGACATGGCCGCGGAACTCTTCAAACCGTTCATCATCCGCAAGCTCATTGAGCGCGGTATCGTGAAAACGGTGAAATCCGCGAAGAAGATCGTGGACAAGAAGGAGCCTGTGGTGTGGGATATCCTGGAGAACGTTCTCAAGGGACATCCCGTGCTCTTGAACCGTGCACCCACCCTGCACCGCCTCGGTATCCAGGCCTTCCAGCCCAAGCTGATCGAAGGCAAGGCCATCCAGCTGCACCCCCTCGTTTGTACCGCGTTCAACGCGGACTTCGACGGTGACCAAATGGCCGTGCACGTGCCGTTGGGCAATGCCGCCATCCTGGAAGCCCAGTTGCTGATGCTCGCAAGCCACAACATCCTGAACCCTGCCAACGGTGCGCCTATCGCGGTACCGAGCCAGGACATGGTGCTTGGTCTGTACTACATCACCAAGGGGCGCAAGAGCGATGCTGAACGGAAGATGAAGGGCGAAGGCCGCACCTTCTACAGCCCGGAGGAGGTCATCATCGCCTTGAACGAAGGCATGCTGGACCTGCACACGCACATCAAACTGCGCTGGAGCGACGTCAACGGTAAGAACCAGATCATCGAGACCACCTGCGGCCGTACCCTCTTCAACGAAGTGGTGCCGAAGGAGGTGGGCTTCATCAACGAAGTGTTGACCAAGAAGGCGCTCCGTGATATCATCGGTCTGGTCGTGAAGGAGACCGGTACGGCACGGGCCGCGCAGTTCCTGGACGACATCAAGGACCTGGGCTTCATGAGCGCGTTCCGTGGTGGCTTGAGCTTCAACTTGGACGATGTGGTCATTCCGCCGGCGAAGGACAAGCTGGTGAAAGCCGCACAGGCCGAGGTGGACGAGGTGACCGGCAACTACAACATGGGTCTCATCACCAACAACGAGCGTTACAACCAAACGATCGATATCTGGACCCACACCAACAGCAAGGTGACCTTCACCTTGATGGAACAGATCAAGAACGATCGCCAGGGCTTCAACTCCATCTACATGATGATGGATTCCGGTGCCCGTGGTTCCAAGGAACAGATCCGTCAGCTCAGCGGTATGCGCGGCCTGATGGCCAAACCGCAGAAGAGCGGCGGTGGCGGTGGACAGGACATCATCGAGAACCCGATCCTCTCGAACTTCAAGGAGGGTCTGTCCATCCTTGAGTACTTCATCTCCACCCACGGTGCCCGTAAGGGTCTTGCCGACACGGCGTTGAAGACCGCTGATGCGGGTTACCTGACCCGTCGTTTGGTCGACGTCGCGCAGGATGTGGTGATCACCAACGAGGATTGCGGCACATTGCGCGGTCTGGTCGCCACCGCCCTGAAGAAGAACGAGGAGATCGTTGAGACCCTTTACGATCGCGTCCTGGGCCGCACCGCGGTGCATGACGTGTACCATCCGCAGACCGGCGACCTGCTGGTCTCCAGCGGCGAGCCGATCAATGAGGACACCGCGAAGAAGATCGCCGACAGTCCGATCGAGGAGGTCGAGATCCGCAGCGTGCTCACCTGCGAACAGAAGCAGGGTGTATGTGTGAAGTGCTACGGCCGCAACCTGGCGACCGGTCGCTTGGTCCAAATGGGCGAGGCCGTCGGTGTCATCGCGGCACAGTCCATCGGTGAACCCGGTACACAGCTCACCCTCCGGACCTTCCACGTTGGTGGTGTGGCCGGCAAGATCACCGAGGAAAGTGAGATCCGCGCCAAGTACGACGGTATCCTCGAGATCGACGAGTTGCGTACGGTGAAGAAGAAGGACAAGAAAGGGGAGGAGGCCGAAGTGGTCATCAGCCGCAGCACGGAAATGCGCATCGTGGACAAGAACACGGGTATCGTGCTCACCACGAGCAATATCCCCTACGGCGCCATGATGTACAACAAGGGCGGTAAGGCGATCAAGAAGAACGACCTGATCTGCACCTGGGACCCGTACAACGCGGTGATCATCTCCGAACTCGCAGGTAAGGTGGAGTTCGAGAGCATCGAGGAGAACGCGACCTACCGCGAGGAGATCGACGAACAAACAGGTTTCGCCGAGAAGGTGATCGTGGAAAGCCGCGACAAGCGCAAGAACCCGACCATCAAGATCATGGACCCCAAAGGCAAGGAAGAGCTGAAGAGCTACAGCCTGCCGGTAGGTGCGCACATCATCGTGAGCGAGGGTTCCAAGATCGAGGCTGGCGACATCCTGGTGAAGATCCCCCGCAGCTCCGGCAAGGGTGGTGACATCACCGGTGGTCTGCCGCGCGTAACGGAACTGTTCGAGGCCCGCAACCCCAGCAACCCCGCTGTCGTGAGCGAGATCGACGGTATCATCTCCTACGGCAAGATCAAGCGGGGTAACCGCGAGATCATCGTGGAAAGCCGCACCGGTGAGCGTAAGTTCTACCTCGTGCCGCTGAGCAAGCACATCCTGGTGCAGGAGAACGACTTCATCAAGGCCGGTGCTCCGCTGAGCGATGGTTCGATCGCCCCTGGTGACATCCTGGACATCCAAGGCCCGACCCGTGTGCAGGAATACCTGGTGGACGAGGTACAGGAAGTCTACCGCATGCAGGGTGTGAAGATCAACGACAAGCACTTCGAGGTGATCGTGCGCCAGATGATGCGCAAGGTCGAGATCGAGGATCCGGGAGATACCCGTTTCCTCGAGAAGCAGAGTGTGAACAAGATCGAGTTCATGGAGGAGAACGACCACGTGTACGACAAGATGGTCGTGACCGAGGCCGGCGACAGCACCACCATGAAAGTCGGTCAGATCGTCACCATGCGTAAACTACGTGATGAGAACAGCGGCCTGAAGCGCAAGGACCAGAAGCTCGTTGAGGCCCGTGCGGCCAATCCGGCTACGGCGCGCACCATGCTGCAAGGGATCACCCGCGCTTCGCTGCAAACGGAGAGCTTCATCTCGGCGGCTTCCTTCCAGGAGACCACCAAGGTGTTGAACGAAGCTGCCGTGAGCGCCAAGGAGGACAACCTGAACGGATTGAAGGAGAACGTGATCGTCGGTCACCTGATCCCCGCCGGTACCGGTGCACGTGCCTACCAGAAGACCATCGTGGCCAACAAGGATGAATACGCCCGCATGCTGGCCGATAATCTGGAAACGCAGGAGGTTCCTGAATAACCAACAGCGCTGGATACCAACATCGCGAGCGGCGAGTCGACCCATCGGGAAAACTCGCCGCTTGTTGTTTCCCGGCTTCCGCAGAACAAACCGATCACAATGGCAGACCCCAAAGACCAACCCCGCCCATCCAACCAGCTGAACATCGAGATCAGCGAGGAGGTGGCTGATGGTATCTACAGCAACCTGGCCATCATAACGCACAGTAACTCGGAGTTCGTCGTGGACTTCATCCGTGTGATGCCCGGTGTGCCCAAGGCGAAGGTGAAAGCCCGTGTGTTGCTGACCCCCCAACACGCCAAGCGGCTGATGCGTGCCATGGCCGACAACATCCAGAAGTTCGAACAGGTACACGGCCCGATCCGCGAAACGGAAATGCCGGAGATCCCCATGAATTTCGGTGGGCCGACGGCGCAGGCCTGAGCACCTTCTGAACGCCGTGCAAAGCCCTCCAACTCGGAGGGCTTTCGCGGTCCAGGCTCGATCATCGATCCAGCGGTGCCACCATCCATGTGGGCCCCTGGTGAGGATCAGTTCACAACCCCGACCCTTTCAAGCGCGCCACCACGCTCTCATCAGCGCACAGGGCCTTCAGCTGCCTTTCCACGTGCCGCTCATAGCCCTCGGTGGTGTAGCCGTGCTTGATCATGTGAAGGTCCTGCAGCAACTCATCCACGATGGTCCATCTCGAAGCGAGGCCAGCGCGTTCTTCTACAGGCAGCCGTTCAAGTTCACCAGCAGCTGCTTCGTAGCGGTCCAGGAAGGCGTGATCGATCATCGGTCCTATTCGTGGATCTTCTGGTTGAACAGGATATACCCGAAGTTCAGGCTCCATGCCCAAGGTTCCTTCACCCCATCGAAATAGCTGAGGTTGAACCACACAGGGCCGATCGGGCTTTGGTAGATCATGGACCCGGAACCCAGGAAGTACCTTTCTGAGAAGGCTGCGGCGCGTTGGGCCGTTCCATCATTGCCACGGACGAACGGCTCGTACGGTTGGAATACGTGTGCTTCCAGCCGAAGGTCGAACTTGTTGCGGGCCACAGCGATGATCGTGCGCACACCACCGGCCAGGTATTTCGGTGCGCGGAACTGCTCCATGAAGTAGGTCCGGCTTTCGGGCGTAGGTTGGAACGCCGGGGAACGAATGATCGTTGCCGTATAGTTCTGGAACGCCGGCATGCTGCTGAACATCCCCTCCGCCAGGAATCCGAACTTGAAGATCCCACGTGGCAGGAAGTACTGGTCCAGGGTGACCTTCGCCATCAGCCAGTCATGGTCCGCCGTGTAGTTCTGATCCACGCTCTGGCCGGTCGAACCCGGGTCTGTGATCTCTTCGCCTTGCACGTAACGCAGCGAAGCCATCAAGGACTCGCCAGCGTTCGGGTGTTGTTTCCTGTTCAGCGAGTTGCGTTCCACCAGGACGCCCGAGGTGAACTGCTTGAAGGTGGTCGCATCGGCCGTGTCCTGCCCGGTGAATTCGGCGCTTTGGTAGTAACGGTCCAGGGTCTCGCCATACTTCGCGTCCAGGCGTAGCAGGCCTTTGTTGCCCATGCCCATGCCCATGTTCATCCCGGCCCACGCCTCGCGTATCACTACGTACGATGGCTTCACCTCATCGAAGAAGGTGCTGAAGCTCCGGAAATGGTCCCAGCGATGAAGGGTGAAGAGCGGCTCGAAATAGATCGGGGCCTTGGTCGAGGTATAGGCTCGCAGCTTCAATTGGCCACCCGCGTAGAACTTGCCGAAGTATGAGATCCCCTCCAGGTGCGCCGAGCTACGGCCGAAGAGATTGTAGCGCAGGCCTACCATGCCCGTGTTGATCGGGCGCGATGAGAACATGCCACCGAAGCGTACCTCGAGGTCCTTCTCCGTCTTCACGTAAAGGTCCAGGTCGAATTGCTTGCGCTCCGGGGCGTAAACGGTTTTCGGATAGAGCATCGCGATGTTGCGGTCGGCCACCAGCCGGAAGTACTTCGGTTTCAAGTTGGTGGCGTTCAGTTCCTTGCCGCGTCGGTCCAGGCTCTGCTCAACGAAGCGGGTTTGCGAGCGCGTCAGTCCATGGATGCGCAATTCACCGAAGACCATCTTCGGTAGTCGGGCTCGGAAGGCACGTCTTTTCGCTTCCAGTTCTGCTTTCGGGGATCGCCGTTGCAATTGGGCCTGGATCTCCGGCATGTGGGCCATGGCAGCGGCATATCCATCGGCAATGGCCACGCTCGGATCGGAGAAATCGAAGAGCGATGTCGTGGTCTGTGGCTCAATGATGACGCCGTTGGCGCATTCGATGCTGTAGTTGGAGCGCTCCTGCATCATGGCGCGCAATTGGCTCACGAGATCATCCTCACTGGGCGGTGGCGAGTTGTTCGCGACGTTGCTGCCAACGATGAGGTCCGGCAGGAAGTCATCGTACATCACATCGCTTGGGAAGTTGTTGTACAGCCCTCCATCCATCATCAGGTGGCCATTGACGCGAATGGGCTTGAAGTAGAACGGATAGCTCATGCTCGCACGCACGGCCTGGGCCAGGTCGCCTTCGCTGAAGACCACCGAGTGTTGGTCCGTGATGTCCGATGCCACGCAGCGGTACGGTACGAACAGGCTGTCCATGTCGTAACCGGCCAATGCCGACACGGGCCCATAGCTGCGCATCTGCTCATAGTCGATCAGTGCCGGACGCCGCAGGTTGGTAGGCAGTGAGTACTGCAGGGTCGTGTCCAGGTCCAGCTTCAGGCTGATGAGCGAGCCATCGGGTGGGTCCTGCTTGAAGTAGTATTGGTACTGGGGCTCGATCCCACCATCGGCCATGATCCGGAATTGTTCCGTGCTGAAAAGCGAATCGATCTCCGCGGGCGACCAGCCGGATGCGTAGAGTGCGCCGATGAGCGCACCCATGCTGCTGCCTGTGATGTAGTCGATGGGGATGTCATGTTCCTCCAAGGCTTTCATCACCCCGATGTGTGCCATGCCTGTGGCGCCCCCACCGCTCAACACCAGGCCCACGCGTTGTGCGAACGAGTTCGAAAGGGTCGCAAACAGGAGGAGGGTGATCGCAGTGCGGACCATGGGTGGAACGGCCAGCGCAAAAGTAGCCGCAAGCACCGCCCACGGCCGCCGCTCAAACGAGGGATAGGCCGTTGAAGTATCCGGGAGCCTTCAATAAGCGGCTTCCGTACCAGCTGAAGAGCTCGCCGTCCACGATACGGACAGGCGTGCCAGGGCAGATCATGTTGATGTCCAGCACGTGTTCTTCCTTGAACGGGTATGGCTCGGAAGAGAGCAGGATGATGTCGGGGTCCGACTCCGCAAGCGCTTGGGGTGTGATCTCCGGATACCGCGCATCGCCCTTGTCGAAAACGTTCCGTAGCCCGCAGCGCCGCAACATGTCGTTCACGAATGTGCCATGACCGGCCACCATGTAGGGTTCGCGCCAGATCAGGTAGGCCACGGTCAGCGGTGGGTCGAGCGGTTCCAGGTCGGCGAAGGCATCAGCGATGCCCCGGAGGATGAGGTCCGCCTTTTTTCCGGTTCCCGTGAGTTCGCCCACATGCGCGATCATATGCAACGCATGGTGCAGGCTTCGCACGTCGCTCATCCACACCGGGAATTGCTGCTCCAGGGCTTCGATGTCCTTCCGTTCGTTCTCCTCCTTGTTACCGATGATCAGGTCCGGCTTCAACGCGCGGATCCGGCCCAAGTCCACCTTCTTGGTGCCGCCTACGCGGGGTTTGTTCCGGAACCAGCTTTCCGGATGGATGCAGAACTTGGTGATGCCCACCACGCGCTCGCCGAGGCCGAGGTCGAAGAGTAGTTCGGTCTGGGACGGCACGAGGGAGATGATCCGCTCCGGACGGTCGGGCACAGCGACCGTGCGGCCCATTTGGTCGGTCACGGTCGGCATCGCGGTCCCGTTACTTCAGCTTCCCGATGATGTCCTGCTTGGTGATGATCCCGAAGCCTTCCTTCATCTTCACCAGTACGGCCTGTGATCCGTTGCCCAGCTTCTTCGCGATCTCCGCAAGGGTAGCATCGGGTTCCATCAACGGCAAAGCAGGTCCCATGACGACGCGTACTTTCTGGTGGCGCACTTCGGCGTCCTCCAGGATCGCATCGAAGAGCCGCGCATCGGTGATCGTGCCTACGGGCTTGCCACCTTCCATAACGGGTAGTTGATCGATGTTGTGCTTGCGCATGCGATCGATCGCAAGAAGTACCGGTTCGTCGGCCTCAACACTGACGAGGGAGAGGTCCTTGCCCTTGAGCAGGTCACCTGCTGTCGGCTTTTCTTCGACGAGGAAACCGCGCTCGCGCATCCAGTCGTCGTTGAACATCTTGCCAACGTAGCGTGTGCCGTGGTCGTGGAAGATCACCACCACCGTTTCACCCTTCTTGAAATTGTCCTTCAGCTGCAGTAGGCCGGCGATCGCGCTGCCCGCGCTGTTGCCAACAAAAATTCCTTCGTCCTTCACGATCTTCCGCGTGTAGATCGCTGCGTCGCGGTCGGTCACTTTCTCGAAGTGGTCGATCAGGTCCATGTCCACGTTCTGCGGCACGAAATCCTCGCCGATGCCTTCGGTGATGTACGGGTAGATCTCGTTCTTATCGAAGATGCCGGTCTCCTTCAGCTTCTTGAAGACCGAACCGTAGGTGTCGATCCCCCAGACCTTGAGCTTCGGGTTCTTCTCCTTCA
>DEQO01000185.1 GCA_002360495.1 Flavobacteriales bacterium UBA3364 | reverse complement strand
AGAGTACCAGCTTCGGGAGGTATGGCGCTCGATGGATCCCACACTATTCGACCTCGCGCTCCTGAGCTGAGAGCACAGTATCTCTGATGGCGGAAGAAGCGGGAAAGAACCGTGCGCCTGATAAGGCGATGTTCAGCGCACGATGCTCAGCTTGGTATGGTACAGGCCGTTGCCATAGTCCAAGGTCAGGGTGTACATACCTGCCGCCAGATGGCCGATGGCGAATGACGTGCGCGCGCCGGAGGCCTGTGAGCTGAATACCACACTGCCGGTCGCATCGCGAAGGTCAAAGCTGCAACGCTGGCTTGTGCCTCCGAGATCCATGGTCACCTCGTTGTTCGCCGGGTTCGGGAACAGCTGGAACCGGTACCCCTGCTGCTCGTCCACGGCAATGGATCCGCATGCGAGGACATGATCAGGCTGTTCCTGCAACGTGCTGGAAACTTCGATCGGTTCCAAGGTCACGGCTACCGTTCCGCTCGCTTCCGGAGCCCGCAACTGGGACTGCAAGACAAGCGGGGCCTCGGCGTATGGCAACGGGACATAACAATCGGAAAGGTCGCTCCCGGGTACCAAGCGCACCTGCATCAGGTCATTGTCGTAACCACCAGCGAGGACCACCTGGTCATCCGGTGCGGTGAAGGCGGCGGCGAGGAAGTGGTCGGTGCCGGCTTGCGCCGCATACCAGTGTGGGTCGCTAAGGTCCAGCGCACAATCCATCAGGTAGTTGCGTTGGCCCACAGCGGCGCTGGTCTGCATCATGGCCGCGTGCAAGCGGTCCCCGGCTATCGTGAGCGTGACAAGCGTACCCAGGGCATTGTCACCGTAAGGAGAGAGCAACTCATGGTTCATGAGCTGTCCCTGTAAAGTGCCCATGGTATCCATCATCATGACACCCATATTGGAGCGGAATACAGGACCGGTGAGATATGGAGTACCGATGCCCACGTACAAAGTGTTCTCGTGCAGCAATACAGGGTGCTTCACAGTGAGGGCCAGGGTGTCATCATAGGTATCCACGCCAGTGGTCATCACGCGAACAGGAACACCGTCCGGGTCGTAACGGACGATGCCAGCACCGTTCGCCGTAGCATAGAAACCGCCATCGGGTGTCCAGCAGACGGAGCGTGGAGCCTCGTACTCATCATATTGCCTGGCCCAGCGTAAGGTCCCATCCGCATTGAACCGGTAGGTATTGTCCTTGATCACCAGCCAACCGCCATCCGGGGCGCCCGCAATGCGGTCGGCAATACCCGGACCCACGATCGCGGAAGGGTCCACGATACGGGTGGCCGTTTGTGGCACACCTGCAGCATCCATACGGACCGTAGCGAGGTAGTACTCCGTGGCAAATGGGATCACGCACAGGCCCATGAGCCCATCATTCACTTGTGCCGTAGCGAGCATGCCGAAATCCAGGATGGCACCGGGCGAGGAGTAGCTCCGCTCCCATACAGGCGCACCATCCGAGCCCAGCTTCACGTTCCCGGCAAGCAGGTCACCATCGGCCGCGAGGCCATAACGCGCGTCACTGATGATCCCCGTTAGCACATCGTAGCTCCAGATCGCGTTCTGGGCCTGAACGCTGCCGCACAAGAGTCCAAAGAGGCCGGTACAGAGCAAAATGTCGTACCGCGTGTTCGTGAAGTTCGCTTGCATGTCTGAAAGCTAAGCAGGTTTGACCATCGCATCGTCCTTCTTCGAACAAGAACAAGCTATTCCTTCGATCGGTGGCAAGGTCATCCAGATCTACTACGGCGGTTCAAGATGTGGACCCCGTATCATGCGCAATGCCCCGGCCGCTTGATCGATGCGTTCTATGTTCTGGGGGACCTCCATCGGTGGCAAGCCATACCCACATAGTGGGACAGTCCCCCATCTGGCATCGTTCTTGAACAGTTAGCTTCGTCGCTTCGGTAACCTACCAACACACACGCCATGTCCCTCCGTTCCTACCTCCTGGCCTTGTCCTTCCCCTTCACTCCGTTGATCGGTCTTTCGCAAACGCCCACTGCGGTCGATGTGATCAAGGACATGGTGGCCTATGTGAAGACACCCTCACCAGTGAACCCGACCTGTTCCTTCCACGCGGTGAACACGACGGTGAACGTGGTGGACAAGAACCTGTGCTATTCCGGCGCCAACAAGCTGTTCTCGGGGACCTCGGTCGCCGTTGTCATGGGATCGAAGGTGCCTTACAACACTTTGGTCACGACCAAGGTCCCGTTGAAAATGCAGGAATTCACAGCAGGCACGAATACCCCGGTGGCCAACGGTGGCGAGGTCTCCTTCGGCTGGGCCGGTACCAACTCCGCCGTGCTGGGGACCATCACACTGGACCTGAAGGGCCAGAAAAAGGTCTATTCGATCCCCTCGTCCATGAACGTGATGACCCTGGCCAAAGGCAACAAGTACATCCTGTCGGGCACCTTGGCGGATGGATCGATGGTGACGATCTACCTGGAGAAGGGCGCATTCAGCGATTGCAAATAGCAGCACCACCACTGCGAACGGACGCCCCGGCCCTGGGAACAGGCCACCGGGGCGTCCGCGTTCTTCGGTCGGCGAACGCTACCTTGGTGCTACGAACCACCATCGTATGCTGCGCACAACCACCCTCCTGCTCTGCTGCTCCGTCGGCCGCCTGTTCGCCGCCACCGGTGGCCCCGATGCCTATGGCTACATCTGGAAGGACAGCAACGAACCCGATGGACCGGTGTACGAGTGGATCGACATCGTGCCCAACGGCCAGATCGTGCTGGGGCTGGGGGACGACAACATCGTCGGGCCGTTCACCATGGAGACGGACCATCCCTTTTACTGGTACGGTCGCAAGAACGTGTGGATCGGCAGCAACGGATACATCGCCTTCAACAGCGGTAACATCGCCTCTCCCTTCCCGGGCATACCGTTGAATGGCGGCGTGAACGATTACATCGCCGGCATGATGAGCGACCTCACCTTCGCTGGAGCAGGCAGCCTGGCACGGTGCTATTTCCGCGACGAGGAGTTCCGCACCATCATCTCCTACATCAATGTACCCTTCTGGACGGCCGCCGCGCCGGGAACCACGGGTAGCAACACGTTCCAGATCATCCTGGACAAGAACGACAGCACCATCACCGTGCAATACCAAGCGCAGACAGGACTCACCCAGAACACCGATGTCCACATCGGCATCGAAAGCGTGGCCGGTAGTATCGGCCTGCAGCATTCCGCCCTGACCTACCCGCCTACCAACTTCGCCATCCGTTTCTACCCTCCGGTGCAAACCACCCTGGAGGTGATCGATGCCGCCGCGAACTGGAACAGCGTACCGGGCAATGGCGGCCTCTTCCTGCGGCGCAACGGTCCAGCGCTCCCACTGCTGACCAACGTGGCCAATACGGGCAACACGGACCTGTTCGATGTGGATGTCTCCAGTGCCGTGCGCAATGCGAACAATGTCGTGCAGGTGAGCGCTTCAGCTACCGTGCCCCTCGTGCTTGCCGCACTGGATGCGGATGTTGCGCTCAATGCCGAATTCGCTCCCACCAACGCTGGGACCTACAGCTTCACCACCACGGTGAGCGGCGTTCCGGACGAATTGGTCGCGGACAACAACAGCCGTGTACAGGAACTCGTGGTAGTGGATACGACACTCGCGGAACATGACCTGCGCTTCGCCAGTGCTTCGGATGATGGTGTCGGCCTCAGTTGGGATGGCGGCAACGGCGGCGTGGCCGTGCACCTCGTACCGCCCTACTACCCCGCTTACGCCTCGGCGACCACCGTGCGATTGGTCAGCAATACGGGATCTTCCGGCTTCTCCATGAAGGTGTATGCCGATGATGGGCTCGGTGGAACGGCCGGTACCCTGCTCGATTCCGTGGATGTCGCGCCCGGCGACGCCGTAGCGGGAGACCTGGTCATTCCGTTGAGCGAACTGCTTACCATCAACAGTGGCGGCGTTTACGTGCTGTGGTACATGAACGGCCCCAATGTGAACATCGCGCAGGACATCACGGGGCCGTTCTCGCTCCGAACCTACGAAGTGCTGGGTAGTACGTGGGCCGAATACCGGGATCGCGAAAACGTCGATTTCCACATCGGACTTCGCTTGGTGCAAGCGCCCGTATACGACATCGGTTGCACAGGCTTCTTCGGGATAATTCCCGGGCAGGACATCGTGGAACCGATCACCGTGCGCTCCTGGATCACGAACAACGGCAACCAACCTGCCAGCGGCTTCGACATGAACTACCGCTTCGGCAATGGCAACACCGTCACCCAGCCGTATAGCGGTGCGCCCGTTCAACCCGGACAGCAAGTGCTGTTCAGCTTCAGCCAGCAGTTCGACCCCGGTCTAACGGCAGTGGATGACCTGTGCAGCTGGAGTTCCTGGGCGCAGGACATCGATGCCACGAACGATACGAACTGTGTATCCGTCAACGCATTCGTGGGGCTTCAAGAGCTCTACACCATCGAAGCGCACATCCGGCCAAACCCCAGCAGTACCGACCTTTCGATCGAGGGTCTACCCGTCGGCCGGTACGCTGTGACGATCTCCGATGCGCAGGGAAGGCTGGTCGCGCGCGAACAACACGCGGTATCGGGCGCGCCGCTGAGGGTGGACATTCGTCCATTGGCGGATGGCACCTATCAACTCCAGGCCGATGGTGGCGCGGGCATCTTCCGTTCGACCATCGTTGTGCAGCACTGACGCTTCCAGGCGCAGGACAACGGCTACCTTTGTGCGCCCCTTCCCCGTGAAGGGGCGCTCCATATCCCGTTGGCATGTCGAAGAACACCTCCATCTTGTTGATCGTTTGGAACGTGCTATTGAGCGCACTCGTGGCCTGGGGTCTGCTGCGCAAGCCGGCCGACCCTTCGACGGCCGAGGCCCTGCCCGTGGACCCTGCGGCTGAGCAAGTGGTACCTGCACCCATTGTACCCCGCGATCCCGGTGCGCTGAAAGAGGCACGTATCGCCTTCTTCTACATGGACAGCATACAGAAGAAATACGAACTGATCGCTGAGAAGGACCGCCGGTTCCGAAGCGAAGGCCAGCGGCTGGAAAGCAGTTTGAAGAACGAGATGGCCAAGGCCCAGGCACGGTACGAGGAACTGATGAAGAAGGACCATACGTACAGCACGAAGGCCGAGGTGGCCAAGGACGAGCAGGAGTTACAAGGGTTGATGGCCCGCATACAAGGACAGCAGGCCGATAGTGAGGAACAACTGGGCCGGTTGGAGGCCGCGTTGCTGACGGAGATCACCGCAGAGTTGAAGAGCTACCTGGAGACCTACAATGCCGAGGCCGGATACGATTACATCTTCAGCGTTCAGAACGGTGGCCAGGTGTGGGTGGGTAACAAAGGCCTGGACATCAGCGACGATCTCGTAACGGGGCTCAACGCCAAATACCGCGCCTCGAAGGGCACCAAGAAGTAGACCGCATGGGCTTGCTGGACGAGAAGAAGCGGAACAATATCGCGAGCTACGTGATCAGCATGTGGCACATCGAAGATCTTATGCGGGCCAACCAGTTCGACCTGCGCAAACTGGAGGAACAGCTGATCGCACCGATGGAAGCCGATGAGGAAGCACGCGCCGAAGTGCGCACCTGGTACGCCGGCATCGTGGAACGCATGAAGGAACAGGGCCTGGAGAAGCGCGGTCACCTGAGCGAAGTGGAGGAGGTGATGAACGAACTGGAGTTCCTGCACCGCACGCTGGTGGAGGTCCTCAACGATGAAACGTACGATGCTCTCTACGCCGCTGCTACGCCGGGCATCGCATCGCTCCAGCAGCAGGCCGGTGAAGAGGATGCCGAAGGACCCGTTGCCACCTGCTTCACCGCGATCTATGGTGTGATGGTCCTGCGCGCACA
>DEQO01000071.1:29564-60811 GCA_002360495.1 Flavobacteriales bacterium UBA3364 | reverse complement strand
AGATCTACTTCGATTTCTCGGGGTACAGCGATATGGCCATCGGCATGGGGCGGATGTTCGGTTTCCACTTCCTGGAGAACTTCAACTTCCCCTACATCGCCAGCAGCGTCCGCGAGCTATGGCAACGCTGGCACATCAGCCTTACCACCTGGTTCCGCGATTACGTTTACATACCCCTGGGCGGCAGCCGTGGTGGTACGTTCAACACCTACCGGAACCTTGTCGCTGTTTTCCTGCTGACCGGTCTTTGGCATGGTGCGAGTTGGAACTTCCTGTTGTGGGGCCTTTTCCACGGGTTGTTCCTTGTGTTCGAACGGCTCGGTCTGGAACGCACCTTGAAACGCCTGCCCTATTTGCTCGGCGTGGTGTACACCTTATTGATCTGGAACCTATCGTGGGCGCTGTTCCACACGGAAACACTGGATCTCGCCCTGAACTTTGCGCGGAGTCTCTTCGGCATGGCCTCCGCCCCGGGCCATCTCTACGCATCCGTATACCTGAGCAACGACGTGCTCTTTGCGCTGATCCTCGGTGCCTGCGCGAGCACGCCGATGCTGCGGACCCTGCTCGGCCGCATCCGTGAACGGGCCTCCGGATGGACTCCGGCGATGCGGTCGATCGCGGCCCGTTCGTACGAGGTGCTTGATGTGACCGTACACGTCGGCATCCTGCTGCTGTGCGCCATGCACATGGCAAGCAGCACATACGATCCATTCATCTACTTCCGCTTCTGAACATGGAACGGCTGAAGCGGATAACCCCCATCGTTCTCGGGATAGCCTGCTTCGGCCTGGTCTGGGACCGGGTGCAAGCCCCACGCGAAGCCCAACAGGGGGTGCGGATCACGTTGACCGCCACCACATCGATGAGCGATACCTACCAGGTCTTCTACGACACGGTGGGTCATGGTTACGGCGCAGAATGGTCCTCCTCCGTAGCCGTCCAGCCATCGCTCCATCAACAGGAGATCACCTTCGCGTTCCCGGCCATGGAGCGACTGCACGGGATCCGAATGGATGCGGGCGATCGTCGCACCACGATCCTCCTGCACGCCGTGCGCTTCGATGGTCCTTACCGCAGCCTGACATGGAACGCGGACGACATCGCAAAGCATTTCACCGTGCTCCATGATGTGGATACGTTACATACCATCCCTGGCGAGAATACGGTGGTGATCCACTGCACAGAGCGGGACCCCTTCCTCACCACCAAGGAGGACCTCGCCCCCCTGCTCCGATCCGTGCTGGACACGACTCGCCCGGTGCTCGCCCCGTTCGTTCTGGCGTGCCTGTCCGGTATCGCATGTGCAATTCTCGTCAGCCTCTTATCCCGCATACGTTGGAGATCAATGGCCCGATCCCGGTGGATGACCAACATCCCCATCATCGGGTCCACGATCGCGATCCTCGCCGCCATGGCGATCTTCTACTTCACGCGTGCGCTGCTGGACCAGATCACCTTCGTGGAGTACCCGACCGATCTGGTGGTATCGGGCAGTTTCCCGCAGGATGATGACGTCCAGATCTACTATTCCGAAAAACCGGATGGATTCACACGCAACGCATACGTAGCGAACAGCATAGCCGGAAACCCACAGGCGCAGTTGGTCAAACTCCGGGTCCCTTCCGGTGCGGACCTCCATTACCTGCGTTTCGATCCGGGCATGTTCCAGGATACGTTATGGCTGGACAGCCTCACTATCAACGTGGGAAGGAGCAGCATCACGTGGCCTGCCGATGAGCTCAAGGAGCGTTTGGTACCGAACGGCCATGTGGCGAAGGTCGAGATCCAGGATGGACGGTTGCGTGTCATCACACAGGGCAACGACCCCTTCTTCACGATCCATGAGGATCTTGCTCCAATTCTCGCCGCACAGAGGGCCCGTAACGGGAACGGTCCGATGCCCGTCCTGATCGCGGCGATCTGTGCCTTGTTCTTCCTTCTCGGAAGTGCGCGTTCACTGAGCCGCTGGACAGGGGCACCCGGGACCTCGTGGACCGATAGGTGCATCATCATCTGCTTTTTACTCGTGCTCGCCGCTCCCATGATCTCCGGCATCACAGGGGTGGAGCCCCGCTTGAGCAACACCGAAAAGCGCGTTCTCGCCGAGCGGCCGGGGTTCACCATCAGCCGCACCCTTACCTATCCTGCGGAATTCACCACGTACTACGAGGAGAATTTCGCGTTGCGCCAGCTCCTCTTCCGATGGAACTCGCTGTTCATCGCCAAGGCGCTCAACACATCCCCTCTTCCCGAACGCACCTTGTTCGGGAAGGACGGATGGATGTTCTACATGCGGGAAGATGCCATTCCCCGATACGAGGGGATCTGCACCATGACGGAAGATCAGCTTACCACCATCGCACTACGTCTGGAGCAGCGCAGGCAATGGTTGGCTGCCCAGGGCATCGATTACATACTGATGGTACCACCGGAAAAGTCCGCCATCTATCCCGACAAACTGCCCTCCCGGATAGAACGCCTGGACCGACCTTCCTGCCTGGACCGCTTGATCGATCTCGCTGCCGAGCGAACAAAGCTGCGGATCGTCGATGTGCGCAAAGAACTGAAGGATGCCCGTGCGATGGGCGATGTGTACTACACCACCGACACGCATTGGAACCCGGTGGGTGCCTGGTTCGGGTACGCGGCTTTGATCCAGGCGATCCGCGAAAAGCGCCCGGAAGTAGTACCCGCAGTGCCATACTCAGGCTACGACCTGCATGTGGACACCAACGACCAGGGTGATCTGGGTACCTTGATCGGCCTGAACGATGTGTTCACCCGGGTGACCCCGCTGCTCGTACCCCATGACTCGCTCACTGCCGAGGATGCAACACCCGGTTCCTATGCCAACAGCGGATTCCTCAAATACCCTCCGGTGGTCAAGGAGGTGAAAGGCAGCAAGGCCCCTCGTCTTCTCATGTTCCGTGATTCGTTCATGGTCTATATGATACCGTCGGTCAGCGAGCACTTCAGCCGCAGCGCATACGTGTGGACGCCGGTCTTCATCCCACAGATCGTGGCCGAGGAACATCCGGATGTGGTCGTACACGAAGTGATGGAATTCTACCTGTCGGACCTCCTGCAGGATGACCTGCCCCTCCCCGCCCTACCCGGTACACCTTAGACCGCTAGTTGGAAATCGTGCACCCCCCGCGACAGGTTGGGATTGTAGCAAGGGTCGTCCGCGATATAGTGCGACCAGCGCTCCTTGAAGAGCCCCACCTCGCGTAGGTGCCGTTCGTAGCTTTCCTTGGTCATGTGCGGATGTCCGCGCGTCAAGGACTCGAAATGGTAGAGCGATACATCCGGAACGTAGACGTTGTTGAATCCGGCTTCCCGTAAACGCAGGCAGAGGTCCACATCGTTGTACTCCACAGTGAACAGCTCCTCCCATCCGCCGATACGCTCAAGCTTCGAGCGCTCCACCATCATGCAGGCTGCCGTGACGGCGCTGTTGTTGTTCACGGTATTGATGTAGTTGAAGTAGCCGGGACCATCCTTGTGATACCCGACCCAGGTATGTCCCGCAACACCGCCCAGACCGATGATCACACCGGCGTGCTGGATGGTGTCGTTGTGATAGAGCAGCTTCACTCCCACGGCACCGATGGATGGCCGCTGCGACCAACTGTGCATGATCCGCATCCAATCGCCGTGGATCACCTCCGTATCGTTGTTCAGGAACAGGACCTGGTCACCAGTGGCCTTCGAGGTCCCGAAATTCATGAGGGCCGAGAAGTTGAACGGAATGTCGTGGGCGTACCATTTGAACCGTCCAGGTTGCAAACGTTCCATTTCCGTCATGAAGGCGAAGAAGGCGGCATCCTTGCTGTTGTTGCTCACCACGATCACCTCGAAGTCTGCATGGTCCGTCTTATTGAAGATGGAATGCACACAGGTGGCCAGGACATCCGTCTTATCCTTCGTGGGGATGATCACGCTCACCCGGCCGATCAACGGCTTCTTGAAATCGATCCGGTACCCGCGGTATCCATGCAGGAAACCGACTTCGGCGGCCTCCCCGCGACGTTCCAGCGCTTCCGTAAGGGACTTCCGGCCAGCGACATACGCGTAGGGTTTGACATCCTCGCTCAACGCTGAACTGGCCGCATGGATCCGCCAATGGTAGAGCACGCGTGGAATGTGCTCAATGGCCGTGGTACGTTCCGTGGCCCGCAGTACGAGATCATAGTCCTGGCTTCCTTCGAACCCTTCCCGAAATCCGCCGATCACCTTGACCAGTGCGGAACGGATGACCACCAAATGCCCGAAGTAGTTGCGTGACAACAGATGGTCCGGACACCATTGCGGCTTGAAATGAGCATCCGAATGCAAGCCCTTCTCGTCCACCTTGTCCTCATCGGTGTACAGGATATCCGTTGCCGGTTTCCGATTGATACGTGTGGCGATATGGAACAAGGCATCGGGGGAGAGCAGGTCGTCATGGTCCATGAAGGCCGTGAATTCGCCTTCCACCAATTCCAGCGCGCTGTTGCTCGCCTTGCTGATGTGGCCGTTCTCCCTGCGGAAAACCACCTTGATCCGTGCATCGGCCTTCATCCAACGCTCCAAACTCCTCCGCACCTCGGCGTTCGGGGAGCGGTCATCGGCGATGCACAACTCCCAATGAGGATAGGACTGGTCGATGACGGATCGTATGGCGGCATCGAGCAACTTGACCGGTGGATCGTACACGGGCATCACCACGCTGATCAACGGCTTGAGCGTGAACAACGCCAACTGTTCCTTCTGGTCCAACAGGTCCGATGCCCGGGGGAAGTGTCGCATCATCCACTGGTGATAGGGATCGTCGTGATGCACCAGCGCAGCCTGCAACTCCTCGTTCCCAACAAGGATCCGTACAGGTTGTTCCTCTGCCATGAGGTACAGCGCCCGGAAGACCTTGGCCAGGAACCGTCGGACGATGCGCCGTCCTTTCTGTGACACGAGGAACGCGATACGCTTCAACCATCGGAAACCGGTGCGCGACGAACCGCTCGATGTCCGCAACAACGCCCGCATCTTGTTGTATCCCCTCCTCAGTCTCCACAGCTTACTGCTCTCGATCGCCTTGATCCGCTCTTCGTATTGACCGATCAGGGCCTGCAACGCTCGGGCGTGCTCCCGATGAACGTTCAGCGCCTGCATCAGTTTGTCCGCCTCACCCGTCACGCGGTGGGCTTCGGTCACCAGCGCATCGTTCTCCTTCCTGGCGCGCACCAACTCGCGCCGTATCCCCTCTGCGACCGCCTCGCCAGCTTCGAGTGCTTCCTTCGAGGCTCGCCAACGCTGGTGCATCTCCTCCAAGGTCTGCCGGTGACCGTGGCGTTCACGATCCAAAGCCACTTCGGAGGCAGCCTGTTCGGCCTTCATCCGGTCCACCGCCGCCTCCAGTGCCACCGTTCGGTCCTTCAATGCGGCCAGTTCCGTATCCCGGGAAACCAACCGTTGTTCCAGGTCGATCGATCTGCCCTGGTCGGAGGCCTGTATGGAATGCAACCTGGCGATCACTTCGGGCGCGTACTGCTCGTAGGTGGGGTGGTGCTTGGATACGATGTGCCGGACAATTCCGGCCCGCACGTCAGGGTTCCGCACCCGGCTTACCAAAGAGCCTTCACGAACGCGGTAATGGAAAGCGACCATCGGAAGATGGTGGAATCGCTTCCCTGCTGCCATGAGCCGTATCCAGAACTCCCAATCCTCGTATCCCGAGCGCATCGATCCATCGAAGCCACCGGTTGCTTCGAGTACTGTACGGCGCACCACGGCGCAGGCATCGATCCGATTGCCGACCAACTCCTCGACCAGTGTCGGGACGGGCTGTGCCACACGACCGTTCCGCAGCCCGAACTCCTGGCGATCGCCATGCACTACAGCGATCCCCTCGTCACCCATCATGGCCTCGATGGCTGCGGCAAGGAACCCGGGCTCCATCTTGTTGTCCGCATCGAGAAAGAGCACGAAGGGGGCACGGCCCGCTCTCCAACCAGCATTGCGGGCAGCGGCCAGGCCACCGTTCGGCCGGTCAAGGACCTCCATCCCTCGTGCACGGCAGCGTTGCAACACCACGTGCGTGGCCTCCTCCGTTGAGCCATCGTTCACCACGACGACGCGGGCGCTCCGTTCAGGATATGCGGCCAGGCTTTCGATCGCCTCCTCCAGGTACATGCCGTCGTTGTAGCACGGTATGACCACATCAAGCAGGCCACCAAGGTCACCGGTCTTCGTGCTCATGATGTGATCCCCAGTAGTCCGTGGTAGTGGAGCCCCACCTCGTGCGTGCTGCCGATCTTGACGACAGTGCCATCTTCCATGCACGCCGCACGATCGCAAATACGTTGGATCTCGCTCAGGAAGTGCGTCACGAATACGATCGTGCATCCACCTTCCTTCAATTCCGCGATCCGACGATAGCACTGTTGCTGGAAAGCCACATCACCGACGGCAAGGACTTCGTCGATCAAGAGGATATCCGGGTCCGTGGCCGTGGCGATCGCAAAACCGAGGCGTGCCATCATGCCCGTCGAATAACGCTTCGTCTGCATCTCCAGATCGGCATCCGAAAGACCTGCGAACGACCGGACGTAAGCATTCACCCGATCCATATCGCCCCTATCGTGTCCCATCAACATGCGACAGAGGCGCACGTTCTCCCAACCGCTCAACTCGGGTTCCAGTCCCACGCCCAAGGCGAGCATCGGTGCAACATGACCGTGTACCCGGCAGGTCCCTGATGTAGGCTCGACGATCCCGGCCAACAACCGGAGCAGTGTGCTCTTCCCGGAACCATTGCGTCCGATGATGCCGAAGCACTCCCCGGCCCTGATCTCGAGATCGACATCGTGCAGGATGCGTTTTCGCTCCAACAATCGCTTCGATCCGAACGAGGTGAGATAGGCCTTGATGGACCTGATGCCATGCCGCTGGACCAGGTAATCCACCCGCACGGAGCCCAATTCTATCATCGGCCGGTCGCTCTGCATGGTTCAGTAGTTCGCAATGAAACCAGGCCGCAAGGCACGATACAGTACCCAGCCGATCGTGCTCGCCAGCACAGCGAGACCAGCAATGACGACCCATTGATCCGGGGACGGTACGCGGCCGTAGTACAGCACTTCCCGGAAAGCCGCGATGTAATGGTAGAGCGGGTTCACTTCCGCGATCCAACGCATGCGTTCGGGGACAAGATCCGCAGGATAGGCGATCGGCGTGATGTAGAAGAACGCTGGCAGCAACGCATTCCACAGCAAACCGATGTCACGGAAATAGACGTTGAGCGCTGACAATGCCAGCGAAACACCGAGAATAAAGGTCCCGAAGCAGAGTACGATCGGCAACACCAACAGGTCCGTGGAATGCGGGATACGACCGAACAGATGCAGGATCACCGCGAACGGTATGAAGGACATGAGAAGATTGAACAGGCCCGCCAGCAATTGTGCAAGCGGGAACACCAGCGGTGGTACGGCAAGCGATCGGAGCACTGCTGCGTTCTCCACCAATGCTCCCATGACATGTGCGCTCGTCGTGGCGAAGAAGGACCAGAAGATGAGGCCGCTCAATGCGAAGACGGGATAATTCTCCACCTGAGGGAACGCTTCGCTGAAGATCAGAAGGAAGATCAATAGGAAGAGCAAGGGATTCAGCAAGGTCCAGAGGAAGCCCAGGAAAGAACTCTTGTAGCGCAGGCGCACGTTGCGCCAAGCCACGGCACGGACCATGGGCCAGTGCCCATATGTCAGCCGCAGCCCGGTTCCGGAAGGGGCGTGTGAAGACGTCCTGACCATTGCACACACGGCGGCAAGTTAACGGACCTTCCCCGGCTGCTACCTTGGGGCGCGAACATGGCACTCGTCATCAACGGTCGGTTCCTTACCCGTCCAATTACAGGGGTCGAGCGGTACGGGCACATGCTCATGCGCGTGATCGCACAGGAATGGCCGGACAGCCGAGTGGTCCTACCCGCACGTGCTGATGCGACAGTGGATACTTGCGGGCTGGAGGTAGTGCGCCATTCGGGCCTCGGTGGTCATGCCTGGGAGCAACTGCAGTTGCCAGCCGCGCTGCGGCAGGACGATGTCCTGATAAGTCCCGCGAACACGGGTCCGTTGCGCGTGCGAAGACAGGTCGTGGTCGTCCATGACCTTGCCGTAATCCATCACCCGGAATGGTTCGATCGCCGTTTCGCGCAATGGTATGGGTTCCTCCTGCCCCGGCTGACGAGACGTGCAGCGCGCGTGATAACCGTTTCGGAGTATTCGAAACTGGACCTGGAACAGACCTATTCGCTTTCGCCGGACCGTGTGGTAGTGGTGCCTGCGTACGCGGGATACCTGCCACGACCGGATCCCCGGGAAGAACGCACCCGACCGCCATACATACTGGTCGTGGCGACCCGTGATCCGCGAAAGGGCCTTGACCGGTTGGTGGAATGGTACGGGAAACTCAGCGCCCCCCAATTCCGGCTCATGATCGTGGGACGTGATGCAGCCCAATTCAGACCCGTGGCACTCCGATCCGTTGAAGGCGTCGTGCTCCGATCGGATGTGGATGACGTTGAATTGAACGAGCTCTATGCAAATGCGATCGCCCTTGTCCATTTGTCACGTTTTGAGGGTTTCGGACTTCCGATCCTTGAAGCGATGGCCGCTGGTTGCCCGGTGATCGCTTCGGAACTACCTGTACTACGAAGCAACTTCGGCAGCGCCGTCATGTACCTGCCCGAAGATGACCTCGATCCCCTCCAAGCCATGGTCCTTGGTCTCATGGCCCCGGATCGTCGCCGACATCACGTGGACTGCGGGAAGCAATGTGCAGCCCGGTTCACGGCGCAGCGCATGGCTTCGGCCCTGAAGGAAGCGCTCGGCCCGCTCCAACGATCCTGATGCGCATCGCCTTCGTACATGACTGGTTGGTGGTGAGCGGCGGCGCCGAGAAGGTGACCCGTGAGATCCTGCGAACGTTCGATGCCGATGTATTCGCGTTGATCGATTTCCTGGATGATCATGATCGTGGGTCCATCCTTGGCGGAAAACGAACGCGTACGACATTCATCCAACACCTGCCATTCGCCCGCAAGCACTACCGCTACTACCTCCCGTTGTTCCCGGCGGCGATCGAACGCCTTGACCTGAGCGCGTACGATGTGGTCATTTCGGCCTCGTACGCTGTCGCAAAGGGTGTGCGCATACTACCGGGCCAAGTACACGTGTGCTACATCCACACGCCCATGCGCTATGCGTGGGTGAGCGAGGAGAGCTACCTCAAGGACCATGGCCTCGGCCCAGGTCCGAAGGCATGGATCGTGGGACAAGTGCTGGACCAGTTACGTACGTGGGACCTGCATTCCGTGGGGTCCGTGGACCGGTTCATCGCGAACGGTGCGAACGTGGCCCAGCGCGTGAAGGCGATCTACGGGCGTGACGCGGATGTCCTGCTGCCTCCTGTCGATACCGACATCTTCACCGTGGGTACCGGAACCCGTTCGCACTACCTCACCGCATCGCGCCTTGTCCCTTACAAGCGCGTGGATCGCATCATCGAGGCGTTCCGGGATATGCCGGACAAGCAACTGATCGTTTGCGGTGATGGACCGGATCGGGGTCGTCTGGCTGGAAATGTGCCGCCGAACGTCCAGTTGATGGGACATCTGGAGCAAGCGCGGTTCGTCGAGTTGTTGCAGCGGGCAAAAGCACTGATCACGGCTGCGGATGAGGACCTGGGACTTACACCACTGGAAGCACAAGCCTGTGGAACGCCCACGATCGCCTTGCGCAAGGGCGGGTATTTGGAGACCGTGAGCGATGGGACGAGCGGCATCTTCTTCGACACCGACCAACCCGCCGCTATCGCCGCCGCTGTAAAGCGTTTCGAACATGACGGGGTCCAACGATCGCCCGCGGAACTTCGCGCGGGTATGATGTCGCACGCCAGCGGACACTTCCGCGAGCGTTTCGCGACCCTGGTGAATGAGACCGTGCGAACGAAAGGTGTATCCGCGAAACCCGCAGGTACCATGACCAGCATGGAAAAGGCCGTGTGGCTCGTCACCCTTGCACTGGGCGCCATGCCGTTGATGGGCATGCGACCGATGGTGCTTGCGATCCTCGTCTGGCTCTTGCTGCTGGTGGTTGCTTACAAGCGGAATGGTCCTGCATTCCAGCCGCAGTGGCGCACCTGGCTGATCCTTGGCGCTCCTTTCCTGCTGATGGTCCTCGACATCCTTCGGGCCGATCACCTGCTGGACGGCTGGCGGATCGCTGAACGTAGTGCGGCACTGGTCATTTTCCCGATCGGCTTCCTTGTGCTGGGTTCCCCAGCCAATGCTGAGCTGCGCGATCGCTTGTGCGGCGTATTCACGGTTTCCGCAGCCCTCCTCGCCTTGTTCGCGAACGTGTCGGCGATCCCTTTTCTGCTGGCAGCAGGCGAAGTAGGGACCTCGTTCAGCAGCACGTTCCGGCTCGCTTTCTCGGAGAACACCGGGGTACACCCGCCTTATGCCGCTTGTTGGTTCCTGGGCGCAGCATTGTTCCAAGTGCATTGGATCCTCGCTTCCCGGGCGCTATTGCTTCCACGGATAATAGGAGTATTGGGACGTGTCGCCTTGGTCGTGTTCCTTGTTGCCTCTGCATTGCTGCTTGGATCGCGTATGCCCGTGATCGCGTTCGCCGCGGGTGCCACACTGTTGCTCTTCATGCACCTGCGCAGCAAGCAGGCACTTGGATGGATGGTGGGCCTGTTGTCCGTGATCGGACTGGGGGCCATTGCAATGCCCGGTATCCATGAACGCATGCTGGAGGTGTTCGCCCCAGCTGCTGCTGGATCGGGCCCGCTGAACTCCATTGACATCCGACGCCCCATTGCGCAGTGCTCCCTTGAGTTGCTGGAACAGAACTGGATCGCGGGTCTCGGTGGAACGGCTCTACAACCTGCGCTCGATGCGTGCTACTCCGCGCTGGGCCATCCGTTCATGGCCAATGGCAGCTACGGACCACATTGCCAACCACTACAGTTCTGGCTGGCCTACGGGATCCCGGGGCTCGCTGCGTTCGTGCTGCTGTTCGGCTGGAGTTCCAGGATCGCACGCCAGCGCGGCGATGCGTTGCACATGGCCTTCCTGCTCTTCATGCTGCTGTGCTGTCTTACGGAAGACCTTCTCACCCGGCAATGGGGCGTGGTGTTCTTCGCGTTCTTCAACACATTGTTCGTCGCTGCGGGGCGTACGAACGACAAGGCACCATTGAAGGCCTAGAACGAAAGCCTGCCCTGCTGCTCCATGGCCAACCGGAGTTGGCTCACTTCCTTGCGCAGGTCCACCACGCTACGGGCCAGTTCGTCGCGGCTCAAATTGGGTTCGGGCAGTTCCGCACTGATGAAGTGGACGAATTTCCAGACCTCCAGCACATTGGCGATGGACACTTCATACGGCGTGTACAACGGATTGGTGCTGCACAGCAACAGGTTGCCGTTCTCCTTCAGTTTGTTGTACAACACCTTGAACACGATGCCATCCTCCTTGGTGATCACGATGTACGGCTGGCCATCCCGCAGCGTCTGCCAGTTCTGCACGTATTCACCGGTCACCCACGAGCCGTCGGCCACGGGCGGCATGCTGTCGCCACTGATCTGGAACGTCCGATACTTACGGTCGCGCGCCAGGAACGGCATCTGGAACGTGGGCAGGATGCTGATGTACTCCGGATCGGCGTAGCCCAACGCATAACCGGCCTTTGCCTTCTCGGGCACCAGTTCCACGTTCTCGCGGTCCTCGCGATCGACGGTGGTGGCCAGTACGCGCAGGCGACGACCACTGAGATCGATATCGCCGCCACGCTCCAGGATGCCGAGCTGGCTTTCGCTGAGCGCCGTGAGTTCGTCGCGCAGCAGTTTATCGATGCTCACCTTGAAGTATTCGCTCATGCGCACGAGCAGATCGAACGACGGCTCGGCGCTGCCGTTCTCATAGCCGCTGTAGCTGGATCGTTTCACCTCCAAAGCGATGGCCGTTTCCTCTTGTGAACGGCCGCGACGGGTGCGAAGGAGCTTGATGTTGGCTCCGAATACGGGGTTTGCCATGGTAGGAGTGTCTTATGTCGTGTTGCAGGACTGTCTTATGCTGTGGGTCGGAGGTCAGGCTTCGGCTGGTTTGAAGCCGATGGGCTTGCGCTGCTGCTCAGCGGGAGCGACCAGTTCCGTGAGGTGGTCAAAAATGATCTGGATCTCTTCGTCGTGGCCGGTGAGACGGCCTTCCAATTGCTCCAACTTCTGGAGCAGTTCACGTTGCGAGAGAAACCCTTCACGCAGCCGATTGAAGACGCGGATAATATGGATGCTAACGGCGATCGCTTGTTCGCTCCGCAGCACATTGGCCAACATGAGGATGCCATGCTCCGTGAAGGCGAAGGGTACGTACTTGATGTTCTGGCCTCTGTTCAAGGTCACAGTTTGTGACCTTGAAGCTTCCGCTTCTTCGATCGTTAATTCGAACATGAAATCCTGCGGGAAACGCTCCATATTCCGGCGCACCGCCTGTTTGAGCGCCTTGACCGGCACTCCGTAGAGTTCTGCGAGATCGCGGTCCAACATCACCTTCTGGCCACGGATGATGTGGATGTGACCGGTGATGGCGGCATCGGGTGGGGCCACGGCCTTGTAAGTGGCGGGTGGCTCCATGGCGAGGGTATCCATGGCGGTGTTCATGCTCCGCCGGGTTTAAAGCCGATCTGCTTACGTGGCCCGGCGGGTGGTTCGAGCAGTTGTTTCAGATACTCGAAGATGCTTTTGATATCGCTACCCTGCTCCCCTGTCCGCCGCTCCAACTGCTCCAAGCGCAGGAGTATGTCCTTGTGGGCGGACAAGGCTTGGCGCATGCACACGAAGAGGTCGATGATGCGGATGCTGACAGCGATGGCCTGCTGGCTCTTGAGCACATTGGCCAGCATGAGGATGCCGCGCTCGGTAAAGACGAAAGGCGTGTACTTGGAATGCTCGCCTTGCTTCAAGGTCGCATTATTCGACCTTAAAGCTCGATCCTCCTCGAAGGTGAGTTCGAACATGAACGCCTCGGGGAACCGCTCCATGTTGCGGCGCACTTGTTCCTTGAGGCGCTTGACCGGCACACCGTAGAGTTCCGCCAGATCGCGGTCCAGCATCACCTTCTGGCCACGGAGGTAGTGGACCTTGCCGAGGATGAGTTCGTCGGGAAGGCTCGTGACGCCATAGTCCGCCATGGGTCCGGTGACCAGGATCCGCGTGGGCGGTTCCAGTTCGGTGTGCGCAAGACTGGCGGGCGTTGCCATGGTTTCCATCAATACCGGGACCAAATTCCCGACAGTGCAAACATAATGACTATTTTATCGGACACAACATGACGGATTATTTGTCAACACATATTTGTGGGCCGGGCGGGGACCCGCGCCAGGGATGGGAACGGCAGCTCCCGTATGGCCGGGCCTTGTGGAGGCGTGCGACGAGGAGGTCCGCCGTACGGCGGAACCCCGCAGTGCCGCCACCGCTGGCGTGGCCGTACGGGACTACAGTGGACAGCCCGTGAAGGCGCCCAACTACGGATCAGACAATGAGATGATCAGACGATCAGTTGACGGAAATGACTGCTGCCGAAACATCATCTGATGCGCTGATCATCTGATCGACCGATAGCCATGCAACGCACCATCCAACACCTGGACCTGTAAGGGCGCACGATGATGCGCCACAACCCGATGGTAAGAACGATCCAACATCTCGATCTGAACACCTTCTTCGTGAGCGTGGAACGGCTGGACAACAAAGCACTGATCGGCAAGCCCGTGCTGATCGGGGCCGACAGCGACCGCGGCGTTGTGGCCAGTTGCAGCTACGAGGCGCGCCACTTCGGGGTGCGGAGTGCGATGCCCATGCGCATGGCGAAGCAGTTGTGCCCGGAAGCGATCATCGTACGCGGCAACAGCGGCGCTTATATGAAGAAGAGCGATGAGGTGACGGAGATCATCCGCGCGCACGTGCCGCTGTTCGAGAAGAGCAGCGTGGACGAGTTCTACGTGGACTTCAGCGGTACGGAGAAGTTCTTCGGTGCGTGGAAGCTGGCGCAAGAGCTGCGCAAACGCATCATCAAGGAGAGCGGACTGCCCAACAGCTTCGGACTTTCCATGAACAAGACCGTGAGCAAGGTGGCCACCGGCGAGGCCAAGGTGGGCAATGGCGAACTGCAGGTGGAACACGGTACGGAGAAGCCCTTCCTCGCCCCCATGCCCATCGAACGCATACCCGGCGTGGGCGAGAAGACCGCACACCTCTTACGCAGCATGGGCGTGGCGAAGATCCACACCATGCAGGAGTTGCCGATCGACCTGATGCAACGGGTGCTGGGCGAACACGGCCCCGTGCTGTGGCGCAAGGCGAACGGCATCGACGACAGCCCGGTGATCGCCTGGCACGAGCGCAAGAGCATAAGCACCGAACGCACCTTCGAGCGCGACACCATCGATGTGGTGAAACTGAAAGGCATGCTCACCGCCATGGCCGAGAGCCTCGCATTCCAGCTGCGCAAAGGCGGCAAGCTCACCAGTTGCGTGGCCGTGAAGATCCGCTATGCCGATTTCGACACGCACACGCAGCAGCAACGTATCGGATACACGGCGTGCGACCACATCATACTCCCGTTGATCCACGACCTGTTCCGCAAACTGTACGATCGCCGCCAGCGGATCCGCCTGATCGGTGTGCGCTTCAGCCACCTGGTGGGTGGTGGCCACCAGATGGATGCCTTCACCGATACGCAGGAAGCCATGGACCTGTACCAGGCGATGGATAGGATCCGCAAGCGCTTCGGCGATCGCGTGGTGATGCGTGCCGCCGGCATGGACGCACACAGCATCGGCCGGATGGACAACCCCTTCGATGGGCAGGCACCGGTGTTGCTGGCGAACAGGAGAAGCTAGGAGCAAAGAGAGAGAATGCAATGGACTTTAATGGACGCAGATGGACCTGGGATGGTGGTGGTAGGCGGCGGGTCCATCTGCGTCCATTAAAGTCCATTCTGAGTAATGTTCAACTATATTAGAACTATGCCAAAACCCAACGAACGCCCTATGATATTGCCGCCCAGCGGTGGTTACGAAAAGCTGGTCAGCTACCAAGTCGCGAAGCTCTTATACGATGTAACAGTGCGCTTCGTGGACCGCTATATTCCTATTGAAAGCCGCACAACGGACCAAATGGAACAAGCGGCGCGAAGTGGTGTGCGCAACATTGCCGAAGGCAGCAAGATCAGCGCTACCACCAAGAAATTGGAACTGAACCTGACCAGTGTAGCACGTGCCAGCTTGGATGAACTATGCAAGGACTACGAGTCGTACCTGGAACACCGAAAGTTGCCATTGTGGGGGCCGATGGATCCACGCCGCAAGGAGCTGAGCAACGCGCGCTGCAAGGACCCGGATGAGGTGGCGCTTTGGATCAAGGCCTTGTGGGAGCGCGAGAAAGAGCAACGCATGCAAAACGTTGAAGGGCAACGAACGGCCCGTACACCACGCACCGTGAAGGACCGCGCCTACGCCGAGATCAGTGCCAACGCAGGCCAGACGTTGTGCAGGATCGCCATGCACCTCTTGGACAAGCAGGTCGACAGCCAAGCACGCACCTTCGAGAAGGAAGGTGGTTTCAGTGAGCGGTTGTACAAGGTGCGCAAGGAAATAAGGGCGGCGAGCAGGGATTGAAGTTGTTGGGGCGTGCCCCCGCTGATCCCTTCGCTACGCAAAGCCTCTCGGTCGCTACGCGACCTGCGATGTACTCCTTCGGAATTGCTCTGGAACAGCGGGGTCGCGCTCTTCGCTATACTCCGCACTCCCTTCGGTCGCTTGCGGGGTGCCGCTTCGATCGCTCACGCGGGTTCCTGGCCGGGAATTGTAGTTTGCGTTCCATGCCAACAGTCGCAGAACTCATTCAAGAGGTTGTGAGCGAAAAGCTCGATAGACCTGCACTACTTCGAAAGGGGAAGAACAGAAATGATTCCTATATCACCGACCCTGTCTTCTCTTACATCCAGACCGCTGACCGAAACCGCCGTACGGACTATCGCATTGGCTTCCGATGGGTTCCGCAGTACAGGTGCCTTTGGTTCTCCTTCGTCTACAATCCGATCGGAGCAGATACCTTCCAACGAAATCTAGATGTGACACGATTGATCACTACCATTCGAAAGACGGCACACTTCAGAACAACGCACAACCTCTATTTTTCGTCCAAGAGCGAATTCTCGCTTCGGAACCATGAAACAAAGATTTTCTACGATAAAGACCTGAACACATTCCTAGCAGAAGTGAATGCCTTCGACGAAGCGCGTGACTTGAGGAGAGACCTGTTCCCAAAACTCCCTAACCGAGGAAAAAGCCAAACCACCGACCATGCTTGGGCCGCTGGTAAGGAATTCGCTCTTCTCTTAGCCACTGGCGAAAGGACCGTCTTCGACAAGCCAACGATCAAGAAGATCATCGCCTTATCATGGCCGTTGTTCCTTTCTCTCTATCCGACCAAACCGATCGCCAAACGAGACGCTACGCTCCGTCGGCAACTGCTGGTGATCGACCCGGATATATGCTGCAACATGAACGCGATCAGGCGTCTTCCAAAAAGTATCAAGAACGTTCCTTGTAGTCAGGTCTTCGAGGCCGCACATATCAAACCTCACCGTTCAGGCGGCACGGACAAGGGTGTCAATGGCATCTGGCTCTGCCGCACCCACCACAAACTCACCGAAGGAAAATTGAAGGGCAACTGGCCGAGGCCGGAGTATGTGAAGTGAACCCTCACTCCTTCCCTACCCTTACCACCACACCATCCGTCGAACCCAGGACATATAACCCCGGCTGCAACCCTTCCAACTCCAGAACGTTCGCGCCCGGATAGAGGGTGTGTTCTGCAACAAGTTGCCCGGTGCTGTTAAGCAGGGTGGCTTGAACGGGAACAGCACCACTCCAAAAGACCGTTGCGTATTCGTTGGCCGGATTCGGCTGAATGTGCAGACCGGTCATCGCCCGTTCGTCCATCCCCACGTTCAAGACAACGCTGATCTCGTCCGTGGTCCGCATGCAGCTGTTGGCGTCGATGTAGTCCGCTTGGTAGGTACCGTTCACTTCGGCGATGTGATACGGTTGACCAGCAGAGATCAGGGATCCATCCAGCGACCATTGCCATTCCGATCCTCCTTCGATCCAGAGCGAATCACCTTCGAACTGCACCACGAGTGCTGGATCAATGTGCTCCACTACTTGAACGGTATCCAGTTCCACGTTGCCATGCGCATCCGCGACTTCAACGATCTGCGTGCCGGCGCACAGACCGGTGACGAACGAAGTGGTGGCCCCATTGCTCCACAGGTATGTGAACGGTTGCGCGCCGCTAGCGAACGCGTGAGCAGTACCATCACAAGCCGTCGGACAAACGGGCGTGGCCGTAACGCTCGCATCGAAAGTGGTATCTACACCCATCACCATCATCGCATCGCCGTTCAACACGTCATCGATGGTGGTACCGCCATAGGTGATGGCGCCCCAGAAATAGCCACCGAAGTACAGATCGTGCGGAGCCAAGGCATTCCGATGGATGGCCAACGGAATATCCCGCTGGAAACCGCTCGGCCGCGATGCCCACACCAGGTCGCCATCGCTTTCCACCTTCATGATCAACGCATCCTCATCACCCAAGGCCGTGATGCTCGTACCGAACACATCCACCGTATTGTGGAAGTGGGAGGACAAATAGGCATTGCCCATACCATCGCACACCGCCGACCAACCGATGTCCCGTTCGTCGGAACCGATCGTCTTCGCCCACCGCAGCACGCCCTCCGTATCGAATCCCATGTACAGGGCGTCATCATCGTTGCTCACCGAAGTGAGGGTATCATCCTCCAGGTAGAGGCTGCCCCACATACGACCGGTCATGAAGACATTGCCCAAGGTATCCGCCGCAACAGCGAAGCCCTCATTGTCACCACCACCATAAGCCCTCGCCCATACAGGCTCGCCCTCCAGGTCGCACGCCAGTATAAAGGCATGGCTGGTGGTGTTCGTTGTCGTGATGGGTAAACCTTGGTAGCCTGCGGTGGCGAAGTAGACCTGGCCCGTGATGTAGAGCCGGTCACCGGCTACTGAAATGCCACGCGCGCTGGTCCGACCACCCGTGGTCCCGTTGGTGGACCTCGCCCATTGCGCCGTGCCGGTGCTGTCGTACTTCACGATCACGGCCTGCCGTGTGAAGCCACCATTGTTCACGACCACATCACCGAAGCTGTATCCACTTGAGCCAGCGAAACCGGTGACAAAGATGCCGTCATCATCGTCCAACGCGATACCCCTGCCTTCCGAAGTACCCGGACTGTCGGCGATCCGATCGGCCCAGATGCAATTCCCATCCGTGTCGTACCGCGCAGTGAACCAATCATCCAGACTCCCCGAGCCGGGAAGGACGATGTCGTTACCGAAGTCGGTATTGCCTTGGCAGCTGCCGGTGACGTAGATACGGTCCTCGCTATCGATGACGATCCCATACACCCAGGCATCATAGAACCCTGTGGTGATGCCTCGCACCCACTGGCAGGTTCCTTCCGCCGAATACTTGGCGATGACCCCTGCGACCGTGCTTCCGGGGGTCAGTGTGGCGCAACCGAAGTCCGCGGTGCCGCTGACCGTACCCACCCAGTAGGCATTACCCTGGCTGTCGGTGGCGATGTCGTAGCAAAAGTCCGTATTACCACCCCCACCTGCATCCACGGCCCAGTTCCATTGCTGGGCGTGAAGCATGATCGACCACAGTGATGTAAGCAGCAGGACAAACGTTCGCATGGTACAAAGGTCGTTCGGAGGGAACTCAGGTGTGGCCGTTACGTTCGATACGGCCCACGAACAGCGAGGGTCCGATCGATCACTCTTTCACCAACCGCATCACGTCACCTTCCGCAGTGCGCAGGAAATACAGACCGGCCGGCAGGTAGCTCATGTCGATGGTATTCCGACCAGGCAACAACGGCAAGGTGCGCACCTGTTCACCAGCGCTATTGATGAGATCCGCCGTTGTCTTGGCGCCGGTGTGTCCCACATGTACCACGGAGCGCGAAGGGACGGGCCAAGCCTCAGCCGATCGCTCATTCGCTACAGGGCGCAATGCTGTTGTGATCCCGGACAACTCGGCGAATGCCGCAGCTTGAACGCCAACATCACCCGTGGAATGGTCGCCGAATTCGAAGGGGTCGCGGATATGCGCTGCGAAATGGACGGAACCAGGTTCCGCAGAAGCGGTGATGTTGCGTGCTTCGCTCCAGCCAGCGCTCACTTCACTATCCGCGGACCAGAGCGCCGTGCCCTCATCGCTGAAGGCAACAACGGCAAGCACATGGTCGGTGATCACAGAACTCCCCGTGATCACTCCATTGCCCCAGTCCGTGGTGCCGCGAGCATCGCCGATCAGATAGAGCCGATCATCCGGGTCGAGGGCGATACAAGGTCCACTGCTTCGCATGAAATTGCCGGTGATGGGCTCGGGCTCCGCAGGTGCACTTTCCACGCCCCAAAGGAATTCGCCCAAGCTGTCCACCCGCACAATGAAAACCTCCTGCGACCAGTTCGGGCCGTGGAGTTGTACATCGCCCCATTGCGTGGCATCGAAAATGCCGCCAGCCAGATAGGCATGGCCATCCGTTGCGGCCACCACGCAGGGATCTTGAAAGGTGATGTCGTCCGCGAACGCGGCGAAACCCGCCGTGCCGTCGGGCTTATAGCGAAGCAGGAACATGCTGTAACCCGTATCTCCATAGTCCTGGTAGGCCTGTCCGCCGAAGGCGAAGCCATTGTTATCGCAACCACCGCTCATGTAGAGCCCTCCTGCCGGATCGAAGCTGATCGTTCCAATGGTACGTGGGCCATCCGCGAGGCGCGTTTCGACATCGGCACCATTCCCGTCCACGCGAACGACCTTGCCTATGCCCCATTCCGAAACGGCGTACCACAAGCGCCCTTGCGGGTCGAATGCCATGGAGGGTATCTCAATGGCCTGATCATGCGCGAACGAAAGGTTACGCGACCACAGTATCGTGCCTTCGCTCAGGTCCACGGCCAGTAGGAACATGTTCTCGTAAAAAGTGCTCTGGCCAGGAACGCCTCCCAACACGGTCCCGTCACATAATTGCATGTCCCCCATGAAGCTTCCAGCGAAGAACGCGCGGCCATCACCGGACACCACGGCGCTTTCCACATGTACGGAATCGAACAGGCCACATGACCAATACGGCAGACCATCCAGGCCCAGCGCTTCCACCATGGCATTCCCGTAAACATGCTGATCGTAGATGAAGTAGCCCGTGGTGTTGCGCGCGATCACCAAGCGACCCGGAGCTGAAGCGATCACCTCGCTCGGCAAGGTGGGGTTCAGGTCGTAATCGATGCTGGCACTGGTGAGCCAGTCGCATTGTTGTGCCCGAACGAATTGGGCGGACACTGCAAAGAGGGCGAGGGTAAGGGTATGGCGCATGCGGGGAAGTTGTGGTGATGACCATGCCAAGCCCGTTCCCGTTGCCTGAGACCGTGGTCCTTCGGTCCGGTCGACCGGTCGATCATATGTCCATGGGCGTTGCGCACCCATCCCCTGTAACCTATCCCACCATACGATCGTCCTCCCAACGAGCACCGGGACCGACCGTTCATGTGATCGGATCTTCCATGTTCGATCAACGATCCGCATCTTCGGCACCCCGAACCACAACTCCTCATGGAACTCATCATCAACGGCCTCAGCAAGACCTATGGGTCCGGCGTGAAGGCGCTGGACAACGTCACGCTCACCATCCCCACCGGCATGTTCGGACTGCTCGGACCCAATGGCGCAGGTAAAAGCACCTTGATGCGGATCCTGGCCACTTTACAAGAGGCGGATGCGGGTACTGTGCAGTTGGGCGACCTGGACGTGCTCAACGACAAGGAAGGCGTGCGCAAGGTCCTGGGCTATCTTCCACAGGAATTCGGGGTGTACCCCCGGGTCAGCGCCTACCAGATGCTGGACCACATCGCCCTGCTGAAGGGGGTGGTGAACGGTGGTGAGCGTAAGGCGTTGGTGGAGGCGCTGCTCCAGAAAGTGAATTTGTGGGAACACCGCAAACGCCGGATCGCCGGTTTCAGCGGTGGCATGAAACAACGTTTCGGTATCGCGCAATCGTTGATCGGTGAACCCAAGCTGATCATCGTGGATGAACCGACCGCAGGCCTCGATCCCGGTGAACGGAACCGGTTCTACAACCTGTTGACGGAGATCGGCGAGAACGTGGTGGTGATCCTGAGCACGCACATCGTGCAGGACGTGCAGGAACTCTGCAGCAACATGGCGATCATCAACAAGGGTAAGTTGCTCTATGCCGGCTCACCGAACAACGCACTGCGCGGTATCGATGGCCGCGTGTGGGAGAAGTCCATCACCAAAGCGGAACTGGAACGCTATGCGACCAGCCACCGTTTGATCAGCAATAAGCTGGTGGCCGGCCGCCCTGTGATCCATGTGCTCGGGGACCAACTTCCCGAAGAAGGGTTCGTGCGCACCGAGCCCACCTTGGAGGATGTGTTCTTCAGTACGATCACTGCTGATACCACTGCAAATACCGTTCGCGCATGATCGGCCGCATATTCCTTTTCGAGGTCCGCTATTGGCTCAGGCAGCCGATGGTGTACATCTTCCTGCTGATCCTCGCATTGATGGTCTTCGGTGCGGTGGGCACGGAGAACATCCAGATCGGCGGCAGCATCGGCAGTGTCTACCGCAATGCCCCGGAAGTGGTCTACAACTTCTACGGCATCATGTCCTTCATCGGCCTGTTGATGGTGACGGCGTTCGTGAATGGCACGGCGATCCGCGACTTCGCCAACAACACGTCACAGATCGTCTTCAGCACACCGATCTCGAAATCGCAATACCTCATCGGCAAGTTCCTTGGAAGCACCTTCATTGCCCTGATCCCGCTTCTGGGCATCAGCCTGGGGATCGTCATCGGTAGTTGGATGCCGTGGCAGGATCCCGTGCGCATCGGACCGAACATGCTGGCGCCCCATGTGCAAGGTTTCCTGATGTTCGCCTTCCCCAACGTGCTCTTCACCTCGGCGGTGATCTTCGCCGTGGCCATCCTTGCACGCAATACCATCGCCGCGTTCATCAGTGCCATCGTCCTGATGGTGGGCTACCTCATCGCCCAAAGCCTGATGGGCGACCTCGACAATGAGTTGATCGGTGCCATGCTGGATCCCTTCGGATTGAACGCACTGGACCAATCGACCAAGTACTGGACGGTGAGCGAGAAGAACAGCATGCTGCTACCGACCGATGGGGTGCTGCTATGGAACCGCCTGGTCTGGATCCTCGTCTCCCTCGGCGTCTTCATCTATGGGTATCTGCGCTTCAGTTTCTTCGACCGGAAACAGAAGGCCACCGCGATCGTGGAGGACAATGGCCTGGTCCCTCAAAAGGTGCAGGAACTGCCGCAAGTCACCCGCACGTATGGGGTGAAAGCCATGTGGGAACAGTTCTGGCATACCATCCGGATGGACCTCAAGAGCATCCTTACCGGACCGGTGTTCATCATCGTGATGCTGCTGGGCGTGACGCAGCTCTTCTCATCGCTCTCGTTCGTCACCGATCTCTACGAGAACACCACGTACCCCGTCACCTACAACGTGGTGAACGTGATCGAGGGATCGCTCTTCCTCTATGTGATCATCATCGTCACATTCTACTCGGGCATGTTGATCTGGAAGGACCGCGAGGCCGGTATCAACGACATCAAGGACGCCTTGCCGGCACCGAGCTGGCTGCCACTGTTGGCCAAGTTCACGACCATGATGGTCCTGCTGCTCATCATCCTGGTCCTTTCGTCGGGCGCAGGAATGGTGACACAGTTGCTGAACGGGTACACCGATCTGGAGCCATCGGTCTACCTCTTCTACCTGATCGTCCCGGCGTCCCTGAGCTTCGGTTTCCTGGCCATGCTCGCCTTGTTCATCCACACGTTGGTGAACAACAAGTACCTGGGCTATTTCGCCTTCATCATGGTGGTGGTGTTGAACCTCTTCATGTGGAGCGGCCTGGACGTGGAAAGCAATCTGGTCCAGTTGAACGGAACCCCCGGACTGCGCTATTCGGACATGGGCCACTTCGGCCCCTTCGTGGAAGGATGGGTCTTCTTCAAGACGTACTGGTGGGTATTCGGTGCGATCCTGCTGTTCACCTCCTTCCTCTTCCTGGTCCGTGGTCGCGAGACCGGTACGCGTTGGCGCATGCATGCCGCCGGCCTCCGACTGAAGAACAATTGGAAATTGGGGCTGCCCTTGTTGGGCGCATGGATCCTGCTGGGTGCCTGGGGCTATTACAATACCAAAGTGCTGAACACGTACACCACGAGCGACGAGTACGAGGAGCTTGCGGTGCGTTATGAAAAGGACTACAAACGTTTCGAGGACATCCCACAACCGCATTACACGGACCTGGACTTCACGATCGATCTGGATCCCAATGAACGATCCTTGTCCTATGTGGCGAAGCTGACCGCTCGCAATGTGGATACCGTGGCGATCGACAGCCTGCACCTGAACCTGCCCGGAACGCCCGATATCGAGATCGACATACCCGGTGCGGAACTGGTGAAGGACGACAAGGACCTGGATTACCGGATCTACCGGCTGGACCCTCCGCTCGCGCCGGGTGCCGAACTGAAGTTCACCCTCGAAGGCGAATACCGGGCGAAAGGGATAGAGAACTCGGTCTCGTTCGTGCAACTTACCGGGAACGGCACCTTTTTCAATAACATGGACCTGATCCCTGTGATCGGTTACTCGGATGGCAGCGAGATCAGCGACCGGAACGACCGGCGAAAGCACAAGCTGCCGCCCAAGGAACCCATGCAATCGCTGACGGACGATCCTGCGAAACGCATGAACACCTACCTCTTCCACAACAGCGATTGGGTGGATGTGCGCACCACCATCAGCACCTCGCCCGACCAGATCGCCATAGCGCCGGGATCCCTGAAGAAGGAATGGACCGCCGATGGCAAACGCTACTTCCGTTACGAGTTGGACCACGAAGCCATGAACTTCTATTCGTTCCTCAGCGCCCGGTACGAAGTGGTCCGCGAGAAGTGGACACCGTCCAACGGTGGCCAGCCCATCGATGTCGAGGTCTATTACCACAAGGCGCATTCGATCAACGTTCCGCGCATGGTGAACAGCATGAAGAAGGCGCTGGACTATTACACCGGGCATTTCGGACCCTACATGCACAAGCAGGTCCGCATCATCGAATTCAGCAATTTCCAAGGGACCTTCGCACAGGCCTTCCCCGGTACGATGCCATACAGCGAGAGCATCGGCTTCATCACCGACCTGAGCTCGCAGGAGGATATCGACATGGTGTTCTATGTCGTGGCACATGAGATGGGCCACCAGTATTGGGCGCACCAGGTGATCGGTGCGGACATGCAGGGAGGGACCTTGCTCAGCGAAAGCATGGCCCAATACAGTGCCCTGATGGTGATGGAGAAGGAATACGGCCGCAACCACATGCGGAAATTCCTGAAGCTGGAGAGCGACAAGTACCAACGCGCCCGGGGTGGTGAGACGCAACGTGAACAACCGATCCTGCAGGTGGAGAACCAGGGCTACATCCACTACAACAAGGGCAGTGTGGTCTTGTACTGCATGCGCGAATTCCTCGGTGAGGACACATTGAACAGCGCCTTCAAAGCGCTCGTCGATTCGTTCGCGTACGGCGCACCGCCCTACCCGACCGCGCTGGACATGTACCGCGAACTGGATCGGGTGACACCCGACAGCCTCACCTACCTGCTGGAGGACAACTTCAAGTACATCACGCTCTACAACAACCGCCTGCTTTCCGCCAAGAGCACCATGGGCAAGGACAGTTCGTGGACCATCACCCTGGAGTTGACCGCCGAAAAGAACCACGCCGATTCGCTGGGCCGCGAAACAGCGATCCCCATGAACGACTGGATCGACATCGGCTTCCTTACCGAACCCGCCGAGGACAAGGAGGACGGTGAGTTGATCTCCAAGACCCGTGAACGCCTGAGGACCGGCAAGAACACCTTCACCTACACGCTACCGAAGAAGCCGTACCAAGCGGCCATCGATCCGGACCACTTGTTCTTCGATCGCGTGCCGGACGACAATGTGAAGAAGGTGGAATGACGATCGGGACGATGGTGTCGTCGTCCCTACTTCTCCCCGTACCGCGGATCCGGCTTCCACGGCAACTTCTCCATGTATTGCGTGCGCAGGGAGCAGTGCCCGAACTCCTCCTCCACCACACCGACCAGCCGGTAGACACCGCGCCCACGGAACGGGAACCGCTCGGCCACACGCGGGAACTGCGTGCTGTCCCAGAAATCGCCGGCCGTATCGATAAAGGAGCCGAAGGTCATGCGCTCGCCGTAGTGCGTGTCGGTGGCCTTCACATGGATCATGTAGCCGAACATGGTGACCGTCCTGCCTATGTTCGCCGGCATCTCACGTTGCAGGATCACCGGATCCTTGCTGGTCGATCGCTCCCGTGCAGGCATTTCCACCACGCGGTGGGTGGCCTTGGCCATCCACGAGGTGTCACCCGCATCGATCACCGAGGTGCGCCGCGCGACCACGCCACCCTCCAGGTCCACATCGACCAGCGTGAACGGATCGCAAAGAGGAAAGCCGAGCAGATCGAGTTCATCGTAGGAGTCGGCCAACGGGTAGTGCTGCAGATCGGGCAGCTTGGGCTCTTCCACTTTCGTGATGAACAGGTCACCGGTGTTGCCCGCCTGGACCGGTCGATGCAACAAGGCCACATCCCACAGCAACTGCGGCTTGCTCCGGTCCGTGAAGCGCAGGGCACCCACCCGGACAAGTATCCGCGCCTGTTCCACCCCGAGCGGAACACGCTTCAGCAAGTCCTGCAGGTCGGCATAAGGTCCGTTCTTCCTTCGTTCATGCAGTATCAGCTGCACGGTCTCCGTGTTCAAGCTTTTCACGTTGCCGAGACCGAGGTAAATGGAGTTGTCGGTCGATGGCCGGACCGTCGCACCGGTCTTGCGCGCTGCTTGCGCGTCGGATGGACCGACCACCGACGACCGGACCTTTACCAATGAACACAATTCCTCGCTCGTATTCACGCAAGGCGCCTCGATCGTCGCCCCCGCACGCTTCGCCTCATGCAGGTAGAACTCCGTGTTGTAGAACCCGCCGAAGTTGTTCGCTACACCAACGAGGAACTCCAACGGATGATGGGCCTTGAGATACAGGCTCTGGTAACTCTCCACCGCATAGCTCGCGCTGTGGCCTTTCGCGAAACTGAAGCTGGCGAAGCTCTGGATCTGGCGCCAAACCTCTTGGGCTTCGCCTTCGGGATATCGGCGTCCCCGGCAATTATCGAAGAACTTCTGCTCCACCAACTTGAACTCCGGACGGTCACGGTAGCGGATGTTCATGCCACGACGCACCTGGTCCGCTTCCTCGAGGTCCATGCCACCATAGTGCACCACCACTTTGATCACATCCTCCTGGTACACCATCACACCATAGGTCTCCGGCATGATCTCCAACAAGCGCGGGATGGCTTGTGTCCGCCGTTCCGGATCGTTGTGGCGCAGCAGGTACTCGCGCATCATGCCGCTCTCCGCCACACCCGGACGGATGATGCTGCTCGCCGCGACCAGCCCGAGGTAATCGTCCACCCGCAGCTTCTTCAGCAGCATGCGCATGGCCGGGCTCTCCACATAGAAACAGCCGATGGTATTCCCGGTCCGGATCAATTCCTTGATGGCAGGATCCTCCTTGAAGCGCGCGATGTCGTGGATGTCAACCGCTTCGCGGAAGTCACAAGTCACAAGTGAACTGCCTTCCGGCCTTAAGTCTTGAGCCTTGTGATCTGTGACTTGAGTCTTGTTCACCAGCTCCACCGCATCCCGTATGTGACCCAGTCCGCGCTGGCTCAATAGATCGAACTTGTGCAGGCCCAGGTCCTCGGCCTCCAGCATGCTGAACTGCGTGACCGGGAATCCCTTCGGCGGTCGGTGCAGTGCCGTGAAATGCGTGACCGGCTTCTCCGTTATCACGATACCGCCCGCGTGGATGCCCAGGTGATGCGGCATACCGATGAGGTGCTGTCCGTACCGGATAACAGCCTGTGCCACCTTGTCGATCGTAGCCTTCGCTCCATCGGGCAGGCGGCGCTGATCGCGGTAGTAATTCCCATCGCCCTCGCTGAGCGCATCGATCTCGTCAGGGGGCAATCCCACGGCCTTGCCCAGTTCGCGTATCGCTCCCCGCCATTGGAAGGTGGTGTACGTGGCGATCTGTGCCGCATGGATGTCGCCCGGGCCGGAACCATTGTACTTGCCGAAGACGTACCTGAAGATCTCGTCGCGGTCCTTCCAGCTGAAGTCGATGTCGAAATCGGGTGGCTTCTTCCGCGCTGGATTGATGAAGCGCTCGAAGTAGAGGTCCAATTCCATCGGGTCCACATCGGTGATGCGCAGGCAGTAGGCCACCAGGCTGTTCGCGCCGCTGCCCCGGCCCACATGGAAGAAGCCCCGACTTCGGGCGTAGTTGACGATGTCCTGGTTGATGCGGAAGTAGCTGATGAAGCCCATCTGCTCGATCACCTTCAGCTCGTGATGCATTCGGGCGATCACCGCGGGTCCTGCGTTCCCATATCTGTACCGCAGGCCTTCCAGGGTGTCGCCATGCAGCCGCTCGCGATCCTCCCGTTCGCTGGCACCGAACGTCTTCCGCGTCTTGTCGCTACCGTCGAACGCGATGCTGCATTGCTCCAGCAGACGTTCCGCATTCGACACCAGCATGGGGAAGTCGCGGTAGATCCTGCGCACCTCTTCTGCACTGCGGAATACCTCATCCGGTCGGGCGAGTTCTTCTGCGGGTAACATGCTCACCACGGTATTCTTCGCCACGGTGCGCAGGAGCCGGTGCGTGTTGAAGTCGCGCTTGCTGCGGAAGGTGACGGGCAACCAGGCGACCAGGTCCTGCGGTGTCTTCGCCCAAGGCGTGAAGGGAAGCCGCGTCAGATCGGACGGGCGGATCCCCACGCGTTCATCGGCACGAAGCTGGGCCGGCGCGTTGTGCATAGGATAGATGAAGAAGACATCCGCCAGTTCCGGCGCGCGCTGCGGAAGTGTCCTGCCATCGAGCAGGAACGGGCTCAACAACTCGTTCAACCGTTGGAAGCCTTCGTTGTTCTTCGCGAGGCCGATGTATAACACGCGATGGCCTTGGCGGAATTCGATACCCGCGACCGGCCGCACACCGAATCGCGTTCCGGCATCGCGTACGAAGTCCGGGATGCCCGCCGTGCAATGGATGTCCGTGAGCGCGAGCGCACGTACACCCGCCTTCGCCGCCTCTTCGAGCAGCACTTCGGGCTTCATTACCCCGTACTTGAAACTGGACCAGCTATGGGCGTTGAGGTACATGGGGATCGGATCGACGTCGATCCCGTCGATCTTCCGCCCAATAAGCTAGCTCACCGACCGATCACTTCAACCCGTCCCACCAACGCTCGGATCGCGACAGGTCAGCATCCGTGACGATGGCCCCGATCCGCGGTGTCAGCAACGGAACGCCGAGCTCCTCCGCCTTCACTGTGAGGCGTTCGATCGGTTCCGTCCAGGTGTGCATCGCCAGGCTGAATTTGGCCCAATGCACAGGCATCAAGACACGCGCCTTCACATCCCGCGCAGCTTGTGCGGTCTCCTCAGGCATCATGTGGATATTGGACCACAACACATTGTAGGCACCGCATTCCAGCAGGGCCAGATCGAAAGGCCCGAAACGCTCACCCACCTCCTTGAACGTGGGCGAGTATCCCGAATCCGCACCGAAATAGACCTTCCTGCCCTGGCTCTCCATCACCCACGAACCCCACAAGGTGCTCGCCCGGTTATTCAGCCCACGACCGGAGAAATGGCGCGAAGGGGCTAGGGTGAGCGTCACCGGACCCGCTTCCACGCTCTCCCACCAATCCTTCTCGGTGATCGATGCCGCCGGGATGCCCCAATATTCCAGGTGGGCACCAACACCCAAGGGCGCGATGAAGCGCTTATCCTTCAATTGTTCCACCGTGGCGCGATCCAGGTGATCGTAGTGATCATGCGAAAGCAGCACCACATCGACAGCGGGTAGCAGGTCCACGCGCATATGCTGGCGGTAGTTGAACCGTTCCGGACCGGCGAAGGAGAAGGTGGAGGCGCGCTCGTCGAACACGGGATCCACCAGGAAAGTGGTACCCCCCAACTTGATGAGCAAGGACGAATGACCGAACCAGGCCACCGCGAACGAAGTATCCGGAACGGCCTTCCACGCGGCCAGATCAAGATCGACGGTCGGCAACGTATCCTTCGGTTCGCGCCCTTCACCTCCCTTGATGAACTCCCAGGTCACGCCGAGCAGCTTGCTCACCGGCATGTCCATGTTCGTCTCCACCAGGTTCTGGAACTTGCCATCCCTGTAATTGGGCGATGCCTGGATCCGCGCCAGCCTTGCCCCTTCGGGGTTGCTGCCAATGCGTGGCGCGAAAGCGAAGTAAGCGAAGAAGGTCACGACCAACAGGGCGACGATGCCCAACAACCAGAGAAGGATCATGCGAAAGAGTTCCATGCCGAAGGCGGCGCAAAGGTGGATACCGTGGCCCAAAGCCGGTCGACCGCTCATCACAAGCTCCTGACATCCGTGGTAGGTCAATACCCGTTCACCGCCTGCAGGGCCTTGATTTCGCTCCTGCGACCGGGGTATCTTTTCACGACCATTCTGCACCATGGACTCTCCCTTCCCGCATCGGAGCGTGGCCTTGGCGGCGCTCGTGATCACGTTCTCCGCTGCCGCTGCGGACATCGCCTTGATCCCTTTCGGATCCACCTGGAAGTACCTCGACAATGGCTCCAACCAAGGCACGGCCTGGCGCGCAAGCGCCTTCAATGATGTCGCATGGGCGAGCGGACCTGCCGAACTCGGTTATGGGGACGGCGGAGAAGCAACGGTGGTCAGCTATGGGCCAAGCTCATCATCAAAGTACATCACCACCTATTTCCGCAAGACCATTTCCATTCCGAATGCGAACGCTTATCCCGGCTACAAGCTTCGCATCAAACGCGATGATGGTGTGATCGTGTACTTGAATGGCACAGAGATCCTCCGTCAGAATTTCAACGAGGGCACCATTTCGAACACCACGCTCTCGTACTCTTCCATCGGGGACAACGAGGAGGGGCACCTGCTGGAGGCACTCCTGAAACCGATACAATTCACATCAGGGAACAACACCCTTGCCGTGGAGATACACCAAAGTTCCTCGAGCAGCAGCGACCTCAGTTTCGACCTTGAACTGACAGGGCTCGATGGAACTGCAGGCATTCACCGCGGCCCGTACCTGCAGACCAACACATCGTCCGGGGTGACGATCGTATGGACCACCGATGTGCCGACCGATTCCCGCGTTCGCTTCGGGCCTTCACCCGTCGATCTCTCCACCGTCGTGGATCTGCCGGCCACAACGTTGCACCATGAGGTCGTACTCACCGGTCTTCAACCCAATACGACCTATTACTATGCGATCGGCAGTTCGACCCAGGATCTCAGCTCGGGCGACGCCTCAACGTTCTTCACCACGCATCCTGTGCAGGGAAGTGAACGACCTTGCCGCATCTGGGTGATCGGGGATGCCGGCACGGCCTACGCCGCTCAACGCAGCGTGCGTGATTCATACATCAATTTCACCAATGGCTCCCATAAGGCCGATGCCTGGATCATGCTCGGGGACAACGCCTATGGGCATGGGCGTGAAAGCGAATACCAACTCGGCGTGTTCCGCAACATGTACGAGGGGATCCTCCGGAACTCCACGCTCTGGCCCGCACCGGGCAACCACGACTACGATTCCGGCGCGAGCGCAAGTGCGGGTACGGGTCCTTACTACGAACTCTTCGCCATGCCCAAGTTGGGGCAGGCCGGTGGGGTACCCTCGAACACCGAGGCCTACTATTCCTTCGACATCGGCAACGTACACATGATCTCCCTGGACAGTGATGGCGTACCCCTCGGCACCACCGGTGCCATGGCCACCTGGCTCACGGCGGACCTGGCCTATGCGAAAGCCAATTCGAAATGGATCATGGCCTATTGGCATCATCCGCCCTATTCCAAGGGCTC